>NC_014484.1:317500-635000 GCF_000147075.1 Spirochaeta thermophila DSM 6192 | reverse complement strand
TGCAAAAGGCACGCCATCACCCGCTTCCGCGGGCTCTGACTGCTTGTAGGCCTATGGTTTCAGGTTCTCTTTCACTCCCCTCCCGGGGTTCTTTTCACCGTTCCCTCACGGTACTTCTCCACTATCGGTAGCCGCCTCGTATTTAGCCTTGGAGGGTGGTCCCCCCAGATTCAGTCGGGCTTCCTCGGGTCCCGACCTACTCGGGTACCGTTCCCACGCAGGCACCTCAGCTTTCGTGTACGGGGCTTTCACCCTCTCTGGCTGGCCTTCCCAGACCATTCCACTAGCCGGGTGCTTGGTAACTGCGCGAGGGATTCCGGGCTCCCTCCAGAACGGCCCCTCAACCCCATGCTGGCAACGGCCCGAACCTTCTACACCAGCATGGTTTAGGCTCCTCCCCTTTCGCTCACCACTACTCAGGGAATCTCATCTTGATTTCTTTTCCTCCGGGTACTGAGATGGTTCAGTTCCCCGGGTCTCGCTCCTATGAACCTATGTGTTCAGTCCATAGGTGACGGGCCTCCAGCCCGCCGGGTTACCCCATTCGGGAATCCACGGATCTCAGGGTGTGTGCCCCTCCCCGTGGCTTTTCGCAGCTTACCACGCCCTTCTTCGCCGAGCGGCTCCGAGGCATCCACCATAGGCCCTTAACTCCTTGACCATATCTCCCCTCCCCCCTTCTCTACCCTCTGCCAAAGAACAGAACCACAGACGTCCATGCGCCTGTGCTGGAGGCACAGGGATTCGAACCCTGGACCCTTGGCTTGCAAAGCCAATGCTCTAGCCAGCTGAGCTATGCCCCCATCACATGGGTCTCGTTCCACGAGAAAAAGCGAAGGGAGGTCTTTCAGGGTGTCTTTCTCTCAGAAAGGAGGTGATCCAGCCGCACCTTCCGGTACGGCTACCTTGTTACGACTTCACCCCCCTCACCAGGCGTACCTTCGACGGCGCCCTCCCTCGCGGGTTAGGCTACCGGCTTCGGGTACCCCCGACTCGGGTGGTGTGACGGGCGGTGTGTACAAGGCCCGGGAACGTATTCACCGCGCCATGGCTGATGCGCGATTACTAGCGATTCCACCTTCATGGAGTCGGGTTTCAGACTCCAATCCGTACTGAGACCGGCTTTCTGGGATTTGCTCCGCCTCGCGGCTTCGCCTCCCTCTGTACCGGCCATTGTAGCACGTGTGTAGCCCAGGGCATCAGGGCCATGATGACTTGACGTCATCCCCACCTTCCTCCGGTTTGTCACCGGCAGTCCCGCCTGAGTGCCCGGCTTCACCCGATGGCAACAGACGGCAGGGGTTGCGCTCGTTGCGGGACTTAACCCAACACCTCACGGCACGAGCTGACGACAGCCATGCAGCACCTGTCTACCAGCCCCTCGCGGGGAAGCTGCATCTCTGCAGCCGCCCGGTAGATGTCAAGCCCTGGTAAGGTTCCTCGCGTATCATCGAATTAAACCACATGCTCCACCGCTTGTGCGGGCCCCCGTCAATTCCTTTGAGTTTCACCGTTGCCGGCATACTCCCCAGGCGGTGCACTTAACGCGTTAGCTTCGGCACCGAGCCTCCAAGGCCCAACGCCTAGTGCACATCGTTTACGGCGTGGACTACCAGGGTATCTAATCCTGTTCGCTCCCCACGCTTTCGGGCCTCAGCGTCAGTCTCCGGCCAGGAGCTCGCCTTCGCCTCCGGCGTTCCTCCCGATATCTACAGATTTCACCCCTACACCGGGAATTCCAGCTCCCCCTCCGGGACTCCAGCCCAGCAGTTTCCGGTGCACACTACGGTTGAGCCGTAGCCTTTTACACCAGACTTGCCAGGCCGCCTGCGCCCCCTTTACGCCCAGTAATTCCGAACAACGCTCGCCCCCTACGTATTACCGCGGCTGCTGGCACGTAGTTAGCCGGGGCTTATTCCCCAGGTAACGTCATCAGACGGGCATTACCTCCCGCCCTTATTCTTCCCTGGGAAAAGGGGTTTACAACCTTCCGGCCTTCTTCCCCCACGCGGCGTCGCTCCGTCAGGCTTTCGCCCATTGCGGAAGATTCTTGGCTGCTGCCTCCCGTAGGAGTCTGGGCCGTGTCTCAGTCCCAGTGTGGGGGGCCATCCTCTCAGACCCCCTACCCATCGTCGCCTTGGTAGGCCGTTACCCCACCAACTAGCTAATGGGCCGCAGGCCCCTCCTCAGGCGACCCTTATCGGGCCTTTCCTCCTCAGGCCACAGCCAAAGGAGGCCATTCGGTATTACCCCGTGTTTCCACGGGCTATCCCCAACCTGAGGACAGGTCACCTACGTGTTACTCACCCGTCCGCCGCTCTCAGGTGGTGCAAAGCACCACCCTACCGCTCGACTTGCATGCCTAAGACGCGCCGCCAGCGTTCGTTCTGAGCCAGGATCAAACTCTCCATCATTCTCTTAACCACACTCCGAAGAGTGCGGTTCTCCTTCTCTAGCTCAAACCTTACCTCATGCCGTACCACTACCCAACGCAGCAGTACGACCACTTCGTCTCCATCACACCCTTACTCAACCTCCCCTTCGCTACCTTCTGCCAAAGAACCATGCGCGTTTGCGTGTGCGCTTTATAGCAGAGCTTTCGATTCGTGTCAATAGCTTCTGCTCATTTTTCCATGGGTCCGTTCGTGAGACGAACTCATGCAGTAGGTGAGCTTAAACATAATGAAACACGACCGCTCTGTCAAGTCTCATCCCGTCGAACATCCCATCGGAGCCTCGCGATCTCCCATGTGCGAGCGCCGTCATCGGACGGCAGTTTTATTGACTATGGGAAGGGATAATCGTATATTTTCAGTAAATTGACACCTGATTCCACTACATCTCTACATCCATTTGAGTGAGGAGGATTTCGTATGAAGGTCAGACCACTTGGCGATCGTGTACTCGTGAAGATCGAGTTGAGTGAAACCAAGACGGCCAGCGGGATCTATATTCCCCAGACGGCTCAGGAAAAGACCCAGATGGGTACGGTGGTGGCAGTAGGAGACGACAAGGACAACATCAAAGTGAAGGTGGGAGACAAGGTGCTCTACGACAAGTACGCGGGAACCAGCATCAAGATCGAGGGCGAGGAACACCTCATCCTCTCGATGAACGACATCCTGGGCGTAGTCGAAGAGTAACGGCCGGAGGTCCTTCGCACAAAGAGCAGCCCGCCGGGGCTGCTCTTTGTTTTGCTCTCAGACGATACCGAGGGGATACGGTCATCCCGGATACAGGAAACGCTCCATCTCGCGGAGGACGCCCTCGGTGTGGGTGACGGCGAGACGGGTGCGGGGGATGGAGGAGAGAAAGAGCCGGCCGTAGCTGCGGCTCACGATACGAGAGTCGGTGACGAGGACCACCCCCCTGTCGGTGGTACGGCGCATGAGCCTTCCAAAGCCTTGCTTGAAGCGCATGATGGCTTCCGGAAGTTGCCGGTGATAGAAGGGACTCTTCCCTTCCGCAGCAAGGCGCTCGACCCTCGCCTGCAGCACGGGATGGGAGGGGACCCTGAACGGCAGCCGGCAGAGGACCACGAGCTGAAGGGCCTCTCCAGGGACATCGACGCCTTCCCAGAAACTCTCGGTACCGAAGAGGATGCTCGCCGGGATCTCCTTGAACCGTGACAGAAGTCTGCTTCTCTCGTCCTCACCCTGCTTGAGGACGAGGAGGTTGTGATCGAGAAGCACGGGCGCCACGTCCCTGTAGGTGTCCTCCAGCATCCTGTAGGAGGTGAAGAGTACGAGGGCGTGTCCCTCGGAGAGGACGAGCACCTCCTTGAGGAGCGAAGAGAGATACGCCTGATATCCGGCATCCTCCGGAGGAGGGGCGTCCGTAGGAACGGAGAGGAGGACGTGTTCCTCATAGGGGAAGGGAGAGGGAAAGGCGCGTTCCCGCAGTCTGTCCCCCATGCCCACAAGTCCCACCGTCTCCTCCCAGAAAGTGAAAGAACCGCCCACGGTGAGGGTGGCACTCGTGAACACGAGGGTCTTCACCGCCTCGTAGAGATGTTCCCGGAGAAGCGCGCCCGGATCCAGGGGAGTGATCACCAGACGGAAGGAAGGCTCGCCCCTCGTCCTTCGTACCCGCTCCACCCAGTACACCTGTTCGGCATCCGCTCGATCCCGGTAGGCCTGGCAGAACCGGGCCACATCCCTGAGACGTCGCACATGGAGGAGAAACTCCTGTACCGCGGGGTGGTCCTTCATCGCCTCGTCGAGAGATTTGATGAGGCGATCCACCTCTCCGAGGAAGCCGAGGATCTCTTCCTGAAGGGCGAAGAGGGACTCGAATCCCGGTGCACACCGTGAGACGGCGTCCCCATCCATCCTCACCGTCCCCTCCTCGGGGA
This sequence comes from Spirochaeta thermophila DSM 6192, assembly GCF_000147075.1. Taxonomy (NCBI): domain Bacteria; kingdom Pseudomonadati; phylum Spirochaetota; class Spirochaetia; order Winmispirales; family Winmispiraceae; genus Winmispira; species Winmispira thermophila. The sequence continues at coordinate 630,646 of NC_014484.1, read as the reverse complement.
GGAGAGCGAGCCAGACGCCTCTCAGGGCCTCGGCCCTCTCTGCAATCCGGTTGAGGTCGGCTATCCACTCCTCGGCCTGTTCGAGTCCTCCCAAGGTCTTCTCCAACCGCCTGAGCACGCCCTTCGCCCCCCGCCTTCCCCTCGAATGGATGCGTCGAAGCACACGGAGGACCCCTTCGGGAGAGAGCACCTGGGAGAAGAAGGAACTCGCGCTGTCCTCCAGGTTGTGCGCTTCGTCGAGGATGAGGCGGGAGAAGCCGGGGAGCACCGCCGCGGTATCGAACCCGCGTCCCTCCATCCGCATACTCAGGTCCGAGAAGAGGAGGTGATGGTTGACCACGAGCAGCCGGGAGGCAGCGGCCTCCTTCCTCACGCGGAGGACGAAACACCGCTCCCTGTCGGGACACCGGAGTCCCATGCACAGCTCGGCCTCGGAGCACACCTGGCCCCACACCTCGTCGGGCACATGGAAGGGTATGTCGGCCCTGTCTCCGGTGGGGGTGGAAACCGCCCAGTCGGCGAGCGCCTTGAGCAGATCGGGATCCGCAAAGAGGTCCTCCGCCCCCTCTTCGAGGACCTCGGCGAGCCGGTGGCGGCAGAGGTAGTTCTGTCTCCCTTTCACGAGGGTGACCTTCACCCGGGTACCGAGCACCTTCTGCACGTAGGGGATGTCCTTCTCGACCAGCTGCTGCTGGAGGGTGATGGTGGCCGTACTCACCACCACCCGTTCCTCGTTATTCGTCCCCCAGAGGAGGGCGGGGATGAGGTACGCGTACGACTTCCCGATACCGGTACCGGCCTCGGCCACGAGGATCCCGTCGTCGTTGAAGGCCCTCACCACTTCCCTGAGGAGACCGACCTGAGCCTCGCGGTACTCGTAGTGGGGCATCGCAGAGAAGGGACCGCCTGGAGAGAGGAGGGCCGCGAGTTCCTCCTCCGGGAGCGGGGTGAGGGGCCGCTCCGGCAGGGGCTCCACCACCACGTAGACGTGGCGCACCTCGTTGTCGACGATGTAGAACCCCACCCCCTCCTCCCCCAAGATCCCCGCCACGGAGAGGTCGGCCTTGCTGGGGGCGAGCACCCCGCTCGGATGGTTGTGGATCACCACGTCCACCCGCTCGAGATGCCGCAGGACGGCCGGTGCGCTCTCCACATCTCCCCGGGATACCACCTCCACCCGGTCCACAGTCCCTGCCCCATCCAGCCAGGCTGCGAGGACCACCTCGTTCCCCTCTGCATCGGCGATGGCCTCCCGGATCTTCCCGCACGCCCTGGCGCTGATCCTCTCCTCTGCCTTCATACCCCACACTATGGAAGGCGCCCCTCCCACTTGTCAACATCTCGTCCCCCCTGTAGCATAGGCGCATGGTCGTGATGAAATTCGGGGGAACCTCGGTCCAGGACGCCGAGCGGATGGACAGGGTCCTCTCCATCGCGGAAGAGGAGTTGAACGAAGGAGTGGTTCTCGTGGCCTCCGCCACGGCGAAGACCACCGACAGGCTCATCCAGCTCACCCAGGCCTCGGCCCGGGGCGACGAGGAGAGCGTGCAGAGCATCCTCAACCTCATAAAGACGCACCACTTCCAGATCGCCCATGACTTTCTCGAAGGGGAGTACCTGGAGAAGGCCGTCGCCAGGCTCGAAACACTCTTCGCCGAGCTGGGGACCATCGTGAAGGGGATGACCCTCCTCAAGGAGGTGAGTCCACGGACCCTCGATGCAGTGGTGGCCTTCGGCGAGATCCTCTCCACCACCCTCCTCTACCATCGCGCGCTCCAGCGAGGCCTCAAAGCCCGTCTCCTCGACAGCAGGAACTACATCATCACCGATGACTCCTTCGGAAACGCAACCCCCGACATCAGGGAGACCTATCGGCGGCTCTCCTCGGGCGTGAAGGTGGGCGCCGGTGATCTGGTGATCATGCAGGGCTTCATCGCATCCACCCCCGACGGGACCACGAGCACACTGGGGAGGGGAGGATCGGACTACAGTGCCGCCATCGTGGGAGCCGGCCTGCATGCCTCGCGGATCGAGATATGGACGGACGTACACGGCGTGATGACGGCCGATCCCCGTATCGTTCCGGAGGCACAGCCGATCCCCCAGCTCAGCTACGAGGAGGCGGCGGAACTCGCCTACTTCGGAGCCAAAGTGGTCCACCCGTCCACCATCCAGCCGGCGGTGGAGAAGAACATCCCGGTCCTGGTGAAGAACACCATGGACCCGAACGGTCCCGGCACCACCATCACGCACCGGAGCCCGTACAAGGGCCTCAAGGCCATCGCCACCAAGCGGAACATCACGCTCATCACGATACAATCCTACCGTATGCTCAACGCATACGGGTTCTTGAGCAGGATCTTCGACGTGTTCGCAGAATACAGGACACCGGTGGACCTCATCGCCACCTCAGAGGTCTCGGTCTCCATGACCATCGACAACAAGGCGAACCTCCATCCCATCACGCGGGAACTCTCCAAGATAGGGAAGGTCGTAGTGGAAGAGGAAAAGGCGATCATCTCCCTGGTGGGCGAGGACGTGTGGAAGACCCACGAGACGATCCTCAACGCCTTCTCCGCCCTCCAGGGCATCCCGGTGAGGATGATCACCATGGGCTCCTCCCACATCAACCTTTCCCTCGTGGTGGCCGACGGGGACGGAGAGGAGTCCGTGCGGCGACTCCACCGAGCCTTCTTCGAAAAGGGATGAGACCGTTCTCCCGCGGGAGATACGGGAGGACGATACCCGAAACGGTGAGACCATGGATCCACTCATAGAACGAATGTTCCGTATCATCCGCGCGGAGCTCGCATCCTTCCGCCGCTCGCTGGGGTTCCTCACCGACGAGGAAGCCGACCCCTACTATCGGGAGGCGTGGGAGGAACTGGAAGCGTCGCTCGACGGGTACGCCGGTTCCTTCCACACTCGTGACCGCGTGCGCCCCTCGCTTTCCCCCGAGATCCTGGCGGCCTTTCGGGTCCTTGGGGTGGAACCGGGCAGCCCGTACGACACGGTGAAACAGGCCTATCGCGAAAAGCTCAAGAAGGTCCATCCCGACCGGGCCGGGAAGGAACAGGAGGAGGCGGCCACCCGCGAGACGCAACGTCTCAACGAGGCCTTCGAGACCCTCTCTGCCTGGTACCGGGAGGGACGATCGAGGTGAGCGTCATGGAACGACTTCCTCGAGACCGTATTCCTGGATCTTCCTGTGGAGCGTCTTCCTTCCTATGCCGAGTATCTGCGCCGCCCTCGACTTGTTCCCCTTGCAGTAGGCGAGCGTTGCGCGGATGATCTCCTTCTCCGCTTCCTCCAGCGAGGTGCCCACGGCGATACGGATGAGCCCTCCCCCTTCCGCCTCCTCACGGATCTGTGGAGGGAGATCCTCGGCCAGGATGATGGTCCCCTTGCACATCACCACGGCACTCTCAATGCAGTTGCGGAGTTCCCTCACGTTCCCCGGCCAGGAGTAGTTGTAGAGGATGGCACGTGCCTTGGGATCGATCCCCTCGATCTTCTTGCCGTTCTCCTCTGCGAGCTCCTTGAGAAAGGCCGCAATGAGGAGAGGGATGTCCTCCTTGCGCTCCCTCAACGGCGGCACGTGGATGTGCACCACGTTGAGGCGATAGTAGAGGTCTTCCCTGAACCGCCCTTCCTCTACCTCCCTCTTAAGGTCCTTGTTGGTGGCGGCGATGATCCGCACATCCACCTCGATGGTTCTCTCCCCTCCCACCCGCTCGAACTTCTTCTCCTGGAGCACGCGGAGGAGCTTCACCTGGACCGCAGGGCTTATCTCCCCTATCTCGTCGAGGAAGAGGGTACCCCCGTCCGCGAGCTCGAACCGCCCCCTCCGGGTGGCGTGCGCCCCGGTGAAAGCACCCTTCTCGTGACCGAAGAGCTCGCTCTCCAGGAGACTCTCCGCGAGGGCCGCGCAGTGGACTTTGATGAGTGGTTTGTCCCTCCGGTTCGAGAAGTAGTGGATGGCATCGGCGATCCGCTCCTTCCCGACCCCGCTCTCCCCGGTGATGAGGACCGAAGCCCGGGTGGGCGCCACCTGCTGGATCACCTCGAAGATCTGCTTCATCTGGGGACTCTTCCCGATGAGCATCCCGAACTTCTTCTGGCGCTCAAGTTCCCGCTGCAACTCCCTGTGCTGAAGCACCAACTCCCGGGTGGAGAGAGCCCGCTTCACCAGGAGGCCCAACCTGTCGAGGTTGAGGGGTTTGGTGAGGAAGTCGAAGGCGCCGTCCCTCATGGCCTGGACCGCGCTCTCGATGGTCCCGTGACCGGTGAGGATGATGACGGGCACCGTGGGATATCCACCAACCACGTATCTGAGGAGCTCATCCCCCGGCATGCCGGGCATCTTGAGGTCGGCGATCACCAGGTCGATGTCCTCTTCGTCGAGGATCTTTTTCGCCCGGTCACCGTCTTCGGCCAAAAAGACTTCGTACCCTTCCATCTCGAGAAAGGTCTTCAGCCCTTCCCTGATGTTCTTCTCATCGTCGGCGACGAGCACGTTGAACCTCATGGCTGCTCCCCGTTCCAGGTGATCCTTCGGGCCACGGTGGCCGGTATGGGGAAGAGAAGGGTGAACGTCGTGCCCTTCCCCTCCTTCGACTGAACCTCTATCTCCCCTCCGTGTTCCTGGACTATCTTATAGACCAGGGTGAGACCCAGTCCAGAGCCCGTGTCCTTGGTGGTGAAGTACGGTTCAAAGATTTTCTCCTTGAGGTGCTCCGGGATCCCCACACCGGTGTCCGAAAACGAGAGGGCGAGCCTCCCGTCCCGCAGCTGGGCCCAGACGGTGAGAACGCCTCCCTCGGGCATGGCCTGCACGGCGTTCTTTATGAGGTTGAGGAGGGCCTGCTTGATGTACCTTCGATCGAGGGAAAGGGAAGGGATGTCCTCGGGGATCCGGATGTCGACCCTCACGCCCGCTTGAGCGAGTTCGGGACCTACCAGGGAGAGGGTCTCCTCCACCAGCTCACGCACCGAGAGCTCCTCCCTCTCCAGATTGATCGGCCGGACTGCGAAGAGGAAATCCACCACGATACGGTTGAGCCGCTCGATCTCCTCCTTTATCACTCCCACGTAGGGAGACACCTCCTCGGTGGAGAGGCATCCTTTCTGGGAGAGGAGCCGCTCGATGAGCTGGAGATGGATACTGATGGCGCCCAGTGGATTCTTGATCTCATGTGCCACGCTCGCCGCGAGGGTGGTGAGCGAGGCGAGACTCTCCATGCGCTTGAGGCGCACCTCCTGGGCCCTCTGGTCGGTGACATCCTCCATGAGGACGAGCGTGCCCCTGATCATCCCGGCCCGCACGAGGGGTAGCACGTCCACCCGGAAGATGCGCCGCCTCCCCCCCAGATCAAAGGTGAACTCACGCCCACGCACCGTCTCCTCCCTCGAGAGGAGCGCGCGTACATGTTCCCGGATCTGGGTATCACGGACCGCATCCTCCAACCTGCGTCCCTCGCTGTCCTCCTCCACCACTCCGAGCCTCAGGGCCAGTCTATTGGCGAAGGCCAGCCTGTCGTCCTCGTCGAGCACCAGGATGGCTTCCGGAAGAGAGTTGAGGACGTCCTCGAGGCGGCCGTACTCCTCCACAAAGTCTTCGAAGACCCTCTTGAGCTGCTCCCTGTCGAGTTTCTCGAGCTTCCCCAACGTCCGCTCCAGAAAACCCCTCACGGCCGACCTCCCGAGTATGCGAGCTCCCGCTCGAGAAAGAGGGCCTCGAGCACCGTCTGCGGGTTCATGTTGAGATCCCTCACCCTGAAACACGCCCTCGAGAGGAGACGTGAGACATGTTCCACCTCTCCGGCAGGGGAGGAAGGCAGGAAGGAGGAGAGTTCATCCAGCGCCACCTCGTACCACGCCTCCCACTCCTCCCTGGGCACATCGAGGAGCGCGGGATCGAAGGCGGCCGTCCCCATCAGCATGCGGACGAATCCTCTCGCCTTCGCGGCAAGCCCCTCCTCTTCGAGTGCCGAGAACTGATGGAAAAAGGCCGAGAGATGGTCTGGAGGATCTGCAAGGCGGAAGATGCGGGCGAGGACACGACGCATCTCCTCTGTCGAGCGCTCGAAGAGCTGATAGTGTCGCACGCGGGAGAGTATGGTGGGGATGATGGCCGTCCGCCTGCGGGTGAGGAGGATGAAGTAGGTCCCTGCCGAGGGCTCCTCGAGTTCCTTGAGGAGGGAGTTCCGGGAGGCCTCCTGGAGGGTGTCGGCGTGTTCGAGGATCACCACGTGCGGGGTGCGGGAGGAGGAGAGGTGGACGGACGAGAGGATGCGCCGCACCATGGCCACCGGGACGCCGTCCCGGGGGACGAAGGCCTCGAGCTTCCTGCAGAACCCGAGGATACGTTCCCCCGCCTTGACCAGTCCCTCTCCGAGTTCTCCTCCCTCGGAGGAAGGATAGAACCCCTCGAGCAACTCCGTGATCTCCGCCACGAGGTCGAAGGCCTGCCGCACCTTCCCTTCCTCCCCCTCCCAGAGCACGGGGTCGAACCTCCGGGTGAGCTTGCGCACTGCCCTCACGAAGAGGAACCGTGTGGCCACGCCCGGAGCCCGCATGAGGGTGTCCCACGAGGCGCGTATCTCCTGCAGAAAACGCTTGGGTCCCACCACGAGGGTGAGGGGCTCGAGGAGAAGGCGCTGACGCCGGCAGGAGTCGCACGGACAGTCCCACGCCGCATCCCTCTCGCACGAGAGCACACGGCTGATCTCGAGGGCCATCGTGAGCTTCCCCGCATATGGAGGGCCTGAGATGAGCACCGAGGAAGGGAAGCTCCCTTCCTTCAATTCCCTCGAGAGCTGTGAGACCGCCTGGCTGTGGCCGATGATGTTCTCGAACATACGCCGCCCCCTCACAGGGAACCGGTCCCGCCCCCTCCACGCAGCATCCCTGCACCGGCCGCTTCACGCGCCGCATCCACCACACCCGTTGGATCGGGGAGCAAGGGGAGGAGGAGACGCGCGAAGAGGCTCGTACCGAGCATGCGGGTGGTGTCGACGAAGGGCTGGGCCTCGAGGATGAGAAGGATGACCGCCACCACTACAATCCCTTTTAGGATCCCCAGGAAGAACCCCAAGGCCTTGTCGAGGTTTTCGAGGTGTACCCGTTCGATGAGGGACTGGAGGGCGTTCTCCAGGAGTTTCACCACGGCGTAGACCACGATGAAGAGAGAGAGAAAGCCGAGCACGGGGCTCCAGGGAGAGGCGCCCAGGAGCGCATCGAAGAGTCCCGCAGCCCGGGAGGAGAAGAGGGCCCCCGCCGTAAGGCCGCCCCCCACGGCGAGCACCGACATGAACCCCTGGATGAACCCCTTTATGAGCCCCTGGACGATGAAGAATCCGATCACCCCCAGGAACACCACATCGAGCGCGGTAAGATTCATTCGTCACCTCCGTGTCGTCTTGTGGGGGACTCCGAGAGAAATCCCTCGATCACCCGGGCGATCGCCTCCGCTGCATCCGGCCGGGCGAGCTCCCGGATACGCTCTTCCAACGCCCTCCGCCGCCCCTCATCCCGGACGAGGCCCTCCACCACCTGCACCAGCCTCGCCGGCACCGCCTCACCCCCCTCGAGCACCACCGCCGCCCCCCGCTCCGCGAGCCTGCGCGCGTTCCTCACCTGGTCGCCACGGCTCCCCAGCTCCCTCCCGAGCGGCACGAGGACCGCCGCCTTCCCGCACGCCGCCAGCTCCGCCACCGCCCCCGCCCCGGCCCGCGACACCACCACCTGCGCGGCGGCGAGCACGTGGGGAAGCTCTCGTCCCAGGAAGGCCACGGGGTGGTACCCCTCCCGGCGCGGCGCCCGCTCCACATCCGGCCCGGTCTGGTGGATCACCTCGCACCACTCGAGGAGCCGGGGGAGGGCCGCCCACACCAGCTCGTTCACCTGACGGGCCCCCTGGCTCCCCCCCAACACCAGGAGGAGCGGCCGCCCGGGCCGTACGGGGAAGAACTCCCTCACCTTTCCCGGATCCCCTGAGCGCACCTCCGGCCGCACGGGGTTCCCGGTACACACCACCCGCGGTTCCCACTCCCTGGGGAAGAACGTGGCCGTCTCAGGCCACGAGGTGAGGATACGCGAGGCATACCGGGCCGTGATCCTGGTGGCGAGCCCGGGATCCAGATCGGACTCGTGCACCACCACCGGGATGCCCAGGATCGAGGCCGCGATCACCGGTGGCACCGCCACGTACCCCCCCTTGGAGAAGAGCACCCGGGGCCTGAGCCTCCTGAGGAGCAGGAGAGAGGCCATCACACCCACCCCCACTCGCCCCACATCCACCACGTTCTTCACCGAAAGGTACCTCCTCCACTTTCCCGCAGGCACCCCGTAGAACCGGACACCCGCCTCCTCCACCCAGCCTCTCTCCGGCCCCTTTCGCGAGCCGATCCACACCGCCTCCAGCCCGGGCACCCTCTCCTCGAGCACCCGGTGCACCGCGAGGGCCGGGAACACATGTCCCGCCGTCCCTCCTCCTGTGTAGACAATCCTCATGCAGTCACACCTCCACGAGCTACCGATCTTGACCCTCCCCCCGTTCCCCCGTATCGTAAGCCTATCATGCGAACGCACATCCCTGCAATTCTACTCCTCCTCGCGCTCCCCGGCTCCCTCCACGGACAGACCTTCCCTCTCTCCCCTCAGCAGGAAGAGACCCTCGAGACCACCGGTGAGCTCACCATCTACTTCGACGGCACACCCGAGCGCATCCTCTACCACGGCCCCCTCTCCCCGCTCATCCGCACCGACCTGGAGGACCTCTCCCCCACCATCGGCGTGGAATCCCTCTTCCGCCTCCCCATGCCGTCCTCTCTCCGCGAAGGCTCCGATCCCATACTCGACCTCTACAACATACTCCACCGGGTGAGCACCATGAAGGGCATCCAGTACTACTCGGCCAGCAGGGGCAGGATGCGCACCATGTTCCACGACGCCTACCGCATCGCCTCGCCCGAAGCGCGGGAGCCGGTCCCCGACCTCACCTTCACCGAACTCCCGCACGAGCCCGTCTCCATCACCATCTTCCAGGACGACTCCAGCTTCGGGAAAAACCTCTACCGGATCACCTACCGGGTGGAAGGCTCGTTCATCCTCCTCTCCATGGAGAACCTGGACACCCTCGCCTACATGGGCCTCATCCCCCTCGTCTCGCCCGGCGGCCTCCGCACCCACCTCGTGATCGTGCCCCGCGGGGAGGAGCTCATGTTCTACGGCATCTGCGGCGTCCGCACCATCCGCTTCTTCGGCATGGAGAAGCGCTACGCGAGCTTCTACAACCGTATCGTGGCCCTCAAGAACTGGTTCCAGAGCCAACTCCCCTTAAGGCCATAGCCGGAAGGACACTTTACCATCTTCTCACATCCCCCTTACCGATTCCTCACAGACTCTTTATACTATCTCGAAAAGGAGCATGTGATGAGACACCATCTCGAAGACGAGATTACCGACCTCAGGAACAACATCTTCTCCATGGGCATCCTCGTGGAAGAGACCCTCCACAAGGCCTACAGGGCCCTCAAGGAGCAGAACACGGACCTCGCGCAGGAGGTCTTCGAAGACGAAGAGGAGATCAACCGGCTCCAGCACACCCTCGAGCACCGCTGTGCCGAGATCCTCGCCACCGAACACCCGGTGGCAGGCGACCTCAGGGAGATCCTCACCTCCTTCAAGATCATCGCCAACATAGAGCGCATCGGGGACCACGCCGTCCACTTCGCCAAGGCCCTCATGCGGCTCAGGAACCGCGAGGTGCTCAGAGACCTCTCCCAGTTCTTCTCCATGGCGGAAGAGGGCATCTCCATGTTCCACGACGCCCTCACCGCTTACATCGAACGCGACGCAGAGAAGGCCAGGGAGGTGGCCTCACGCGACAGCCGCATCGATGAGATGCACGGCCAGATACTCCAGCACCTCTTCCGGCTCATCAAGGAACACCCCGACCAACCCGAGGACTTCACCTCGCTCCTCTTCCTCAATCGGTTCCTCGAACGCCTCGGTGACCACGTCACCAACATCTGCGAGTGGGTCGTCTTCAGCACCACGGGAGTCCACGAAGAGCTCAACCAGTAGGAGGCCCCATGACCATCCTGGTGGTCGACGACGAACCCGACATCGTGGAGCTCGTCCGCTTCCACCTCGAACGGGAGGGCTACGACGTGGTGAGCACAGGGGAGGGGAGGGACGCGCTCGAGAAGGCACGGAACCTGCTTCCCGACGCCATCATCCTCGACCTCATGCTTCCCGGTATGAGCGGGCTCGAGGTGTGCAGGCTCCTCAGGCAGCAGGACAGGACCTCCCACATCCCCATCCTCATGCTCACCGCAAAGAGCGAGGAGACCGACGTGGTGGTGGGCCTGGAGCTCGGGGCCGACGACTACATCACCAAACCCTTCAGCCCCCGCATACTCCTCGCCCGCCTCAAGGCCGTGCTCAAACGCACCCGCCCCCCGGAAGGAAGGAGCGACGAACCCATCGTGGTGGGCGAGCTCGTCATAGACCCTCATCGTTATTCCGTCCGCGTACGGGGACGAGAGATCATCCTCTCGGCCACGGAGTTCGCCATACTCAGCTTCCTCGCCCGGAACCCCGGGTGGGTCTTCTCCAGGCAGCAGATCATCGACGCGGTGAAGGGCGAGGACTACCCGGTCACGGAACGCGCCGTGGACGTCCAGATCCTCAGCATAAGGAAGAAGCTCGGCGATGCACGAGACTACATCCAGACCGTCCGGGGAGTCGGCTACCGCCTCCAGCCGGTCTGACCCGCTCTGGCCGGTCCGCCTCCTCCTCCCCCTCCTCCCCATCCTCGCCCTCTCGCTCCTCCCCCTCGCGCTTCCCCTCACCCCACCCCTCCTCGCCCTCCTCCTCCAGACCCTCCTCATCGCCTCCCTCCTCCTCCACCACGCCCTCCACCTCCGCCGCACCCTCCGCACCCTCAAGCGCCGCCTCCTCACCACCCCTCCCCCCCTCCTCCCCCACACCAGAACCCTCACCAACCCCTTCTCCCGGGCCCTTCAGCCCCTCGAGGAGGCCCTGCTCCACACCCTCGGCCAGACCCACACCCGCCTCCAAGACCTCACCGCCGAGAGCCACCTCTACCACACCGTGCTCACCCACATGGAAGAGGGGATCGTGGTCACGGACGGCCGCCTCCGCATCACCTACGCCAACCCACGCGCCCTCGAGATCCTCTCCCTCCCCCCCGAGCACCGCCTGAAACCCCTCCCCCAATTCCTCCGCTCCACCTCCCTCCTCGAGCACATCCACAGGACCCTCTCCTCAGGCACCCCCCTCACCCACACCCTCACCACCCCACCCCCCTCCTCCAGAACCATCCGACTCCACCTCATCCCCCTCCCCCCCTCCCCCTCGGAGCGCCTCCTCCTCGTGGCGAGCGACATCACCCGCCTCGAACGGCTCGAGCAGATCCGCCGCGACTTCGTCTCCAGCGTCTCCCACGAACTCAAGACCCCCATCACCACCGTCCTCGGCTACCTCGAGACCCTCAAAGACCTCCCCCCGGACGACGAGGCCACCCGCACGCGCTTCCTCGAGACCGCCCTCTCACACACCCACCGCCTCCACCAGATCATCGAAGACCTCCTGCTCCTCTCCCGCATCGAGCAGGCGGAGGCCCCCGTACCCCTCGAACGCGCACCCCTCGCCCCACTCATCCGGAGGGCCGTGGAGCTCGTACGGCAAGCCAGAGGCGAGACCCATCCCCTCACCCTCGAAGGCCCGGAGGACCTCGCGCTCCCCCTCAACCCCGGCCTCATGGTCCAGGCCCTCTACAATCTCATCCACAACGCCCTCACCCACACCCCACCCGGCACCCCCGTGGTGGTACGGTGGAGAAGCACCGGCTCATCCGTCCTCATCCAGGTGGAGGACCGCGGCCCCGGCATCCCACCCGAGGCCCTCCCCCGCATCTTCGAACGATTCTACCGGGTGGACACCTCCAGATCGCGCGCCACCGGCGGCACCGGCCTCGGCCTCTCCATCGTCAAGCACATCGTCCAGGCACACAAAGGTACCATCGACGTGCACAGCACCCCCGGGCACGGCACCACCTTCACCATACGCCTCCCGGGGTGAGTCGTTCTTCAGCTGCGCACCCGTGCGAAGGTCGATATCTCTCTGAACACCAGCATCTTCAACTCGTCCCCCGTAAAAAAAGGAGAGGCACCATTGCCTCTCCTTACCAAAAACCCAAGTATCGAAGCAGGCCCGGATCCACCCTCAATCTACCTACCAATACAGCTCTATCACCACAGCCCTCACGTTCGGGGCCTCGATAAGTGTGCTCTGATCGTTCACGTCATCGTAGCAGAACCCATATGCAAGCCCTCCCAGACTTATCTCATGCCAGAAGGCAGCGTACCAATTGGCGGGCGAGTCCAGATAGTAGTAGGCGGGATCATTCCAATAGGAAGAATCCGGATAGTGAACCACGTGACGATTGAATGCAGCACATATCCACGCTTCCAATGCGAGCTCAACCGTATTGCCGGAAGCGAGCACCCCAGAACCCTCAAGTATCTCGGTATCGTTCGGTCGTCTCTGAATGTAGAACTTCTGACCATCCTCCAAACGAGTAAACTCCATTCTGTGATCCGAAAGGACTCTTCCCTGGAAGGTTCCTAATGGGTGCGTTATGGTAAGCGTCTGATTCCTATACTGATTCCACACCGTATCCACATATGCGTCGAAGTATGAGGCGTTGGGTTTCCCTTCCCCGAAACTTTCCTTCGCAGGTGCAAGGATTCGGTAAGGATAGTGATTCAGGCTCCTGAACTCAGAAGGCACGTAGCTATCGAAGAGGGAAAAGACCTCATCCCTTGGACGATCGATTCCCACTTTCTTGACGAGTGTCCCCCCATCGGAATACACCGCAAGCGTATACGGGAAACCGAACTGATCGACCTGGGTGGTATTGCCCCAAAACGTGCCACTATGCACGGTGAACTCCGCCCAATCGAAGATGATTTCTTGATTCGGATCAGACGGATTACCAAGATCGGGCTGTACAATCCCCACACTTCCTGTCGCATCGACCACAGCACTCATGACCAGTGGAGAATCCATACTCATGTAAAGCCTTGCCGAGGTAAAGACCGGTGGCACCTGAAAACCAGCGATAGTATCCAATCTGAAGAACCACTGGTCACTCGTATCTCCTGCTTCAATCACCTTGGCAGTTCCCTCGGGGGTAAGATAACACCATCTATTCCCCCCATCCCGTCCAATGATTGCTGCATAGATTCGACTGTCATCTACACGGCCACCTGTCTTGTTGAGGAACTGTATCGTCAGTTCCATCCCAGGAGAAAGAGGTATAAACGAAGGAGACGATGATGGCGTGGGTGTAGGGGTGCTTCCGCTACCACCCAGGTAGGTGAACCGGATCCAGTTGATGTTCCACCCTCCGGAGACCGCATAGATCCCAAAGGCATGGTTCCCCGCAGGAATCGTCACTGTGTGGGACACCGTGGTCCAGTTCTGCCACCCACCCGTCGAGGGGATGCTCACCGACCCAAGCACGATCGACCCCGCATCCAGATCGGCGCTCAGCTGGCCTCCCCCGTTGAGGCTCGCCACGCGGTACTCGATGAGGTACTCCCCTCCCTCGAAGTACCGGCTCGCATACGCCATCCAATCACCCGCATCGATCCAGCCCACGTTGAGCCCGCCCTCAACACACGACTCCGTCTGCACCCCGCTCATCGCCGCATAGTCCTCGGCCTCGATCACAAACGTGGTGCTCCCCGCAGGCGTGGGCGTGGGTGTGGGAGTGCTCCCACCCGCGGTGTGCGTGTAGGAGTACCACCCCGTATCCTGCGCACCCGCGTTGAACCCGATGGTGAACCAGTAGTCGATCACATCACCCTCGGAGAGCCCATTCACCTCGTACCAGAAGTAGGTGCCATCCCGGTTCATGCGGACGTTGAGCTGTCCTCCACCGTTCACCTTGTAATGGACGTCGGCCCATCCTGCATCCGCAGCAGTGAGCCAGATCCGAGCAGTGTCGGCGTCCACATAGTCGCACCCACTCTCAAAGGCGGCACGGGAGACCAGGTCTCCACTCAGGTTGACGATCCCCCCTTCACATGCTATAAGCAGCATAAGTACGAGCATGAGGGGGGCAAGGTACGGAAGATAGCGTCTCATCTCCTTCCTCTCATATCAAAGGTATGGACCTCCCGACGGGAGGCCATGGACAAGAGGATCCGGGTGGCGGCCTGGATCCTCTTCTTTTGCTATGCTTGTTAGCGTTATCATTAAGATAATTCTACCTTACTCTTTTCCCTCCTGTCAACGAAAAACTGTGCTGTCCTTCTGCGTAACATCCCTGTATTTCGGTCAAGCTCGTGATAGATATCTCTGAACAAAGCAGGTGTGGCTCCCATAACTCCCAGTCAAGAGAGACGCGACACCCCTTCGCTTCGTCCATATTACGTCTCAGACAGAACCGTCCGCACACCCACTCCCCGATCTGCAGGCCTCCTCGCGTAGAGCCCGAGTATCCGAACGTGACAGGAATCTTCTGTAGTGGAGAACAATCCAAACACAAGACGAGGATATCAACTCCTATCGCTCGAATTGCCGCTCCGTATATCCGTTGATGAGGACCAGTGCGCGGAGATATTCTCGCTCACTTCTGCCACAGCCCGTACTGGATCCCGTCGAGGATACATATCGCCCACGTGCCCGTCTCTCCCTGTTTCGTAGGAGGGTATGCAATCAGCGCTCCGGCCGCCTCGGCCCTCCTCACTGCCGCCATGATATCACTTACCTCGAAGTAGGTGCGCACGATGGGTTGCTCATGGTCCCCCAGGGGAGATCGGACACCTACCAGTACCCCATTCGGCATAGTTGCCACTCGGGCGTTTCCGAGATCTTCCACCATGGTATCACATGAAAGCCCATACACCTGCTTCAGGAAGCTACACTGTGCCTCCACAGAGGTGCTCACGATCTCCACATAATGCACATGCATAGTATGCTCTCCTTTCGATGGATTTGGCCTTTGAAATGGGAAGTGGAACGGATGCTCCCATCTGAAAGAAACGGTCTCCATCTTACTTCATTTCTCCTGCACCTTCCTCTACAGCGCCTCCCCCTCATCCGAACTTCCCCGAGATGTAGTCCTCGGTGCGCTTCTTCTTCGGATTGAGGAAAAGTTCCCGCGTGGGACCGAACTCCTCGATATACCCTGCCCCCCAGTCCTCGTGCAGGTACATGAAAGCCGTGTAATCCGAGACACGCGCCGCCTGCTGCATGTTGTGCGTGACGATCACGATGGTGTACTGTCGGGCGAGCTCCTGCATGAGCTCCTCGATCCTCGCCGTGGAGATCGGATCCAGGGCCGAGGCCGGCTCGTCCATGAGGATCACCTCGGGCTTCACCGCGATCGTCCGGGCGATACAGAGGCGCTGCTGCTGGCCGCCCGAGAGGGCGAGCGCACTCTTACCCAGCACGTCCTTCACCTCGTCCCACAGGGCCGCCGCCCGCAGGCTCTCCTCCACGATCTCGTCGAGCGTGGCCTTGTCCTTTATCCCGTACATCCGGGGACCGTAGGCCACGTTGTCGTAGATGCTCTTGGGAAAGGGGTTCGGCTGCTGGAAGACCATCCCGATCCTGCGGCGGAGGAGCACGGGGTCCACATCGGGATCATACACATTCTTCCCGTGGAAGAGAACCTCCCCCTCGATCCGCACGTCCGCCACCACCTCGTTCATCCGGTTGAAGCACCGAAGGAGGGTCGACTTGCCGCACCCGGACGGACCGATGAAGGCCGTAATCCTGTTCTTATATATCGGAAGATTGATATCGTAGAGCGCCATGTGATACCCGTAGTACACCGAGAGCCCACGGGTCTCGATGATCACCTCTTCCTTGCCCTCCGGGACGGATCGGAACCGGCCGTCCGCCACCTGAAACTGCACCTCGCGATCCATACGACCTCCTACCACCGTCGCTTGGAGAATCTGTGCCGCAGATACACGGCAATACCGTTGAGCAACATGAGCGTCACCAGGAGCACGACGATCGCCGCCGGCACCACCCCGTGCTGGAACTCCGGCTTGGGATAGTCGGACCAGGCGAAGATCTGGAGCGGAAGGGCCCCAAAGGCAGAGAGCAGGCCCCTCGGAGGCGTGAAGATCGAATGGGCCACACCCACCATGATGAGGGGTGCGGTCTCACCCATGGCGTTCGCCAGGGCGAGGATGATCCCGGTCATGATCCCGGGGAAGGCCTCCGGCAGCACCACCGAGGTGATCATCTGCCACCGCGTGGTCCCCATGCCGAGCGAGGCGAAACGGTGCGAGTCGGGCACCGCCCTGATCGCCTCCTGGGCCGAGACGATCACGATGGGGAGCACCCTCAACATGAGGGTGAGGCCCGCCACGAGCAGGCACCCGATGGGCAGGTGCATCACACCCACGAACACCCCCAGACCGAGGAGCCCGTACACGATGGAGGGCACCCCCGCCAGGTTCGCGATGTTCGTCTCGATGAGGCGCGTGAGCCTCCCCTCCCTGGCGTATTCCTCCAGGTAGATCGCAGCCCCCACGCCGAACGGGAAGACCATAACCCCCACCAGGACGATAAGGTAGAACGAGCCTGCGAGGACCGGCCCCACCCCCGCCTTCTCGGGGAAGCGCGACGGCGGACTCGTGAGGAACTGCCAGTCGAGCCACCCTATAGCATCCGAGAACACGTAGACCAGGAGCCCCGCGAGCGAGAGGAGTCCCCACACCGTGGCGAGGAAGGCCACTCCAAGGAAGATCCTGTCCTTGATCCGCTCAGCCCCCACGCTGTGCCACAGCGTGGGAGTGTGAGGAGCACGCCCCGTGGTCTCTCTCATTGGTACTTCTCCCTGAAACGCCTGCGTATCCTGCCGGCGATGAGGTTGAGCCCAAGCGTGAAGAGGAAGAGCACGAGCCCCACCGCATAGAGGCTCTTGTAGGCCATGCTCTCACCCGTCACGTCGCTTATCCCCACCTCCACCATTGCAGCGGTCATGGTCTGGATGGGCCTCAGGAAGGCCTCGGCAGGATCGAAGATATTCACCATCCGGGAAAGGTTGCCCGCCGCGATGGTCACGGCCATGGTCTCCCCTATCACCCGCGAGATCCCCAGGATGAACGACGAGACGATGCCGGAGAGGGCCGAGGGGAGTACCACGGTCCTCACGGTCTGGAACTTGGTGGTCCCCAGGGCATAGGCGGCATACCTGAGCGAACGGGGCACGGCGCGCATCGCGTCCTCGCTTATGCTGCTCACCGTGGGGATGATCATGATGGCCACCACAATCGATGCGCTCAAGGTATTGAACGTGGAGATCTCGGGGAAGAGGTACGTCTTGAGGAAGGGAGTCACATAGACCAGGGCGAAGTACCCGTACACCACCGTGGGGATGCCTGCGAGCACCTCGAGGGCAGGTTTGAGCACGGCCCTGAGGCCCTCCGGCGCGTATTCGGCCAGGAAGATCGCGGTGAGCAGGCCGATGGGAAGGGCGATGAGGGCGGTGCACAGGGTGAAGGCGAGGGTGCCCGAGAGGAGCGGCAGGACGCCGAAGGAGTAGGGCTGGATGGTCGGGCTCCACCTCGTGGAGGTAAGAAAGTGGAGGGGAGAGACCTCTCTGAAGAACGAGAGGGAATCGACGAGCAGCACCAGGACGATCCCTGCGGTGATGAGCACGGACATGCCCGCCATGAAGAGGAGCACCCTCTGCACCCACCGCTCGGTTCTGTGGGGAGGGGGGGAAGGGGAGTTCATCTCACTCATATCACCTCACACAACCATGCACGCTTCTTTCTCTCTTACTGTATTTCGAAGGGGATATCAATAGGGGCGGGCAGCACCCGCCCCTGTTGGCGTTCGTACGCAGCGTGACTACTTCTTCGAGACCTCGGCGATGGCCTTTTCGAGCTTCGCGAGGTTCTCCTTCACCACCTCGTCGGTCACAGGCACGTAGCCTATCTCGCTTATGAGGCTGGAGTTCGTCCGCTCGATGTAGAACCTGACGAAGGCCGCCACCTCAGGCCGTGCGAGGGCGCTCTTCCTCACATAGATGAAGATGGGTCTCGAGAGCGGATACTCATACGTACGGGCCGTCTCGAGAGAAGGGGCCACACCGTTCACCTTGAGGGCCTTCACCCTGTTCGTGTTCTCCAGGTAGTAGGCCATACCGAAGTACCCGAGGGCGTACTTCGAGCCGGAGACCGCCTGGACGATGGTGTTGTCCTCCTCGGTGCCCTGGTAGTCGCTCCGGGAGAGGTCCTCCTCCCCCATCACCTTCTCGGTGAAGAAGTCGAAGGTGCCCGAGGCACTCGTGGGACCATAGAGCTCGAAGGGCTCATCCGGCCACGAGGGATCCACGTCGCTCCACTTTTGGGCAGGATCATCGGGCCGCCAGATGTGCCGGAGCTGCTCGATGGTGACAT
Organism: Spirochaeta thermophila DSM 6192; assembly: GCF_000147075.1. Lineage (NCBI taxonomy): Bacteria > Pseudomonadati > Spirochaetota > Spirochaetia > Winmispirales > Winmispiraceae > Winmispira > Winmispira thermophila. The sequence continues at coordinate 612,179 of NC_014484.1, read as the reverse complement.
CGTCGACCCAGTCGGCATGTGGGTTGACCACCACGGTCACCGCATCGATCGCCACCTGGAACTCAAGGGCGTCGTCACCCTGCGCCCGCACCTGTTCGAGCTCGCTCTCCTTGATGGGGCGGCTCGCATCGTTGATCTCGGTCTTCCCCGGGATGAAGAAGTTCGTGAACCCTCCTCCGGTCCCGGTGGACTGCACCGCGATCTGGACGCCGGGCTGGATCCGGTTGAACTCCTCGGCCATCGCCACGGTGATGGGATAGACCGTGCTGCTCCCTGCAATACGTATGGTGCCGGAGAGATCCCCCGACTCTCCCTGACCTCCCGCCCACACGAAACCGGAGGCCAGGACGATCCCTGCAAGCAAAGACAGAACACGTCTCATATCGTTCCTCCTGTCAGAAATATATCTGGTACTATGATCCTGCTCGAATGTTAAATTCGTGTAAGACGGGAATCAAAGAGTGTTAAAAGCGCTCGATGAGGCGACGGGAAGCGGTCTCGGCCTGGAGTCTGATCCTGTAGCGCAAGAGATGGCCTTCACCCACCCAGCCCTCCTCCGTACCCCTCACCACTCTGCACCACGCTCCTTCCTCTTCCACGATCTCCAGCATGTCCCCCCTCCTGAGGATACCGACCACAGAACCGCCCGGAGGAGGCGCGTCCCACAGCCTTGCATAGGCGTCCTGCACCACGGCCCAGCGGAGCTCCTCGCTCAGAGGGGGAGAAGCCGGGACCTCGAGCGGAAGGGCACGGTCCTCCCTGCAGCCCGAGAAGAGGATGAGCGCGGCACACGCCAAGAGGAAGACCCGCCCTCTCATGCCATCTCCTTGAGGCGGGCGATCTCGTCCCGGATCACCGCGGCCATCTCGAACTCCAGGTTCTTGGCGCGCTCCAGCATCTCCTTCTCGAGGCGCTGGATGAGCTTCTTCCGCTCGGAGGGGACGAGGATGTTGTATCCGTGGACCAAGACTTCGATCTCCTTCCGTTCCACCTCTTCCTTGACCTTCATCTTGCGCTCGAGGATGTCGCGCACCGACTTCTGGATGGTCTGTGGGGTGATGCCGTGTTCCCTGTTGTAGGCCTCCTGGATGGTTCGACGCCTCCTCGTCTCCTCTATGGCCTCCCGCATCGCATCGGTCACCCGATCGGCGTACATGATGACCTTGCCCTCGGCGTTCCTCGCCGCCCGACCCATGATCTGGATGAGCGAGGTCGCCGACCGCAGAAACCCTATCTTGTCGGCATCGAGGATCGCAACCAGCGCCACCTCAGGAAGATCGAGCCCCTCCCGGAGGAGGTTGATCCCCACCAGTACGTCGAACTCGCCTGCCCGCAGGTCGCGCAGGAGCTCCACCCGCTCTATGGTCTCCACCTCGGCATGGAGGTACCGCACCCTGAGCCCCAGGGACTGCAGGTAGTCGGTGAGATCCTCGGCCATCTTCTTGGTGAGGGTGGTCACCAGCACCCGCTGGCCCTTCTCGACCCGCTTCCTGATCTCGGCATACAGATCGTCGATCTGCCCTTCAGTGGGTCGCACCTCCACCTCCGGGTCCAGGAGCCCGGTGGGACGGATGATCTGCTCCACCACCTGGGATGACTTGGAGAGTTCCTCCTCCTCGGGGGTGGCCGACACATAGATCACCTGTGGCACGATCGCCTCGAACTCCTCGTACCTGAGGGGCCTGTTATCAAGAGCCGAAGGGAGCCTGAAGCCGTACTCCACCAGGGAGAGCTTCCTCGAGCGGTCGCCCTCGTACATGGCCTTGAGCTGGGGTAGGGTCACGTGCGACTCGTCGATGAAGACGAGGAACCTGTCGGGGAAGTAGTCGAGCAAGACCGCGGGACGCTGCCCCGGCTTCCGGCCGGAAAGGTGACGCGAGTAGTTCTCTATCCCGGAGCAATAGCCCATCTCCTCGAGCATCTCGAGGTCGTACTCGGTCCGTGCCTTGAGGCGCTGGGCCTCCACGAGCTTGTTCTGGGAGAGGAGCTCCCGGTAACGTTCCTCAAGCTCCTCCCGGATGCCCTGGATGGCACTACGGATCTGCTCCTCGGGGAGGACGAAGTGCTTCGCCGGATAGACGAAAAGGCTCTTCCTCTCGTCGAGCACCTCCAGGGTGAGGGGATGGACCACCTTTATGGAGACCACTTCGTCCCAGTCGAGTTCCACCCTGTAGACATGCTCGAGATAGGCGGGGTAGATGTCCACGACCTCTCCCCGCACCCTGAAGGTGCCGCGCGTGAGCACCGCATCGTTTCGCTCGTACTGGAGGCTCACGAGCTGCTGCTTGAGCATCCCCAGATCGAGGTGCTGCCCCACATCGATCCTCACGCGCATCTCCCTGAAGTGCTCGGGATTTCCCAGTCCGTAGATGCACGAAACGGTCGCCACCACGATGACGTCGGGCCGTTCCATGAGACTCGCGGTGGCCGAGAGCCTGAGCCTGTCGATCTCTTCGTTAATAGAGGCGTCCTTCTCGATGTAGAGATCCTTGGAGGCCACGTAGGCCTCGGGCTGGTAGTAGTCGTAGTAGGAGACGAAGTACTCCACGGCGTTGTGAGGGAAGAATTCCTTGAATTCACGGTAGAGCTGGGCGGCGAGGGTCTTGTTGTGGGAGATCACCAGGGTGGGGAGTTGCACCTCCTCCACGATCTTCGCCATGGTGAAGGTCTTCCCGGACCCCGTCACTCCTTTGAGTGTCTGATACCTGTAGCCCTTCTTCACCCCCTCCGACAGGAGGGCGATCGCCTTCCCCTGATCACCCGCTGGCCCGAACGGGGCCTCCACCCTGAAACCGCTCATGCCGCCTCCTAGTTCCAGTTGAAACGCTCAGGTCGTTTGGAGAGCGGGATGGAAAGCGTCACCACCTTCCCATCGCGTACCACCTTCACCTCCACCGTCTCACCCGGCTTGTTGTCCTCGAGCGCGGCGTAGAGGTCGGCGAGGCTCCCCACCGCCCGGCCGTCCACCTCCACGATGATATCCCCTCCCAGGTAGATGATGCTCCGCCCGTAGCGCACGGCCTTGTCCGGAGAACCGCCCTTCAGACCCGCCTCGGCCGCAGGGCTTCCCGGTTCCACCTTGGAGACGAGAATCCCTCTCGAGACGGACAGATCGGCGTAGCGCACCAATGCAGGGAAGAGCTGCACGGGGACGATATCGATCCACCCGCGCTCCACGTACCCGTGGGCGATGAGCTCAGGAACCACCCGCTTCGCCGTGTCCACCGGCACCGCGAACCCCACGCCCACCGATCCACCCGAGGGAGAATAGATCATGGTATTGATCCCGATCATGTAGCCGCGGGAGTCGAGGAGAGGCCCCCCGGAGTTGCCCGGATTGATGGAGGTGTCGGTCTGGATCATGTCCTGTATGATGAGGCCGTCCTCGGTCCTGACGGGCCTCCCCAGGGCCGACACCACCCCCACGGTGAGGGTACGTTCGAGTCCGAACGGGTTTCCTATGGCGAGCACCTTCTGGCCCACCTTGAGGTCTGAGGAGCTTCCCATAGGGATCACCACGAGGTCCTTATCTCGAGGATCGAACTTGAGGACCGCAAGATCGTTCTCTGGATCCACCCCCACCACCTCACCCTCGTACTGACTCCCATCGGCAAGGGAGATGAAGACCTTGTAGGCACCCTTGACCACGTGGTAATTCGTGAGCACGTAGCCCCGCGCGTCGATGATGGACCCGCTCCCGGTCACCCCCTCCTGGGGAACCGGCTCGAGGAACCAGTTGTAGGCGAGGGTCTCAGTGGTGATGTTGACCACCCCGCGGTTCCTCGTCTCGTACACGCGGATGTTCTCGAGTTCGTCCTCGCTGTATCGACCCGCCCCCTCGGCCACGGGGATGAGCGCCTCGGCCCCGGTATCCACGGGGATCTCCGGCAGCACCGCCTCGGACTGCCCAGAGGCATCCCGCCCCCCCATCGAACGCCCCACCCCCAGCCCCAGACCGAGCGCAAAGAGGAAGAGCCCAACAGCTCCGATCACGACGAGTGTACGGGTCCAGAACGTGCGCATCATCCGCCTTCCCTCGTGTGTGGTCCTCCTACAATATAACGGGAAGGACGAGGGGTTGCCAAGCGTACGCTCAGAGCTCCGACCAGAAAAAGTCCATGTCGCCGTATCGTCTGTAGTGCACCGCCTCGAGGAGATGATCCTTCTGGATACGCTCGGACCCCTCGAGATCGGCGATGGTCCGTGCGAGCTTGAGGATCGAGGCGCAGGCCCGGGAGGAGAGGGAGAGCTGTTCCACCGCCTTGAGGAGCAGGCGTTGCTCCTCGTCTCCCAGGCGGCAGTGGGTCTCCACCTCCTCCGGAGTCATCGAGGCGTTCCTTGAATACTCTCTCCCTGCGAACCGCTCCCGCTGGATGGCCCAGGCGCGCTCCACCCGCTCCCTCACCGCAGCGCTCGGCTCAGGACGATCGGAGAGGAGGACCTCGGGTGACTCCGGGCTCACGGGGAATCGGATGTCGATGCGGTCGAGGAGCGGTGCCCCGATCTTCCGCCAGTAGCGCTTTATCTCCTGCACACTGCAGGCGCAGACCGCGCCCTCCCTCCCCAGGTTGCCGCATGGGCAGGGGTTGGCGGCGAGGATGAGCTGGAAACGCGCAGGATACCAGAAGGAGTGTCCGGCCCGGGAGAGGGTGATGCGGCCCGTCTCTATGGGTTCTCGGAGACTCTGGAGGATGGAGGCGCGAAACTCCGGCGCCTCGTCCATGAAGAGCACACCCTGATGAGCGAGCGAGATCTCTCCGGGACGTACCTCCTTCCCCCCTCCCACCATGCCCTCCACCGTGGCGGAGTGGTGGGGGGCTCGGAAGGGGCGCCGATTCGAGTAGGTCCTCCGTGAGCCGTTCTGGAGCTCACCGGCGAGCGAGTAGACCTGGAGCACCTCGAGGCGCTCCTCCTCCGAAAGGGGAGGGAGGATCGAGGGGAAGGTGTAGGCCCCCATGGTCTTGCCCGAACCGGGAGGCCCGAAGAGGAAGACGTGGTGTCCCCCGGCCGCCGCCACCTCGAGGGCGCGACGCAGATAGGTCTGTCCCTTGAAGGAGGAGAAATCGTGCTCCCATTCCTCCTCGACTCCGACCCCCGTCCCCTTCTCCTCCCGGTCCTCCGGGAACCCGGCCTCCACCACCTCCACCGCCTCCTCCAGCGATCCCACCCCGAAGACCCGCACCCCCTTCACCACCGTGGCCTCGGCCACGTTCGCCGCCGGCACAACCGCCACCCGCACCCCCTCCCTCCTCGCCGCGATCAGGCTGGACAGTACCCCTTCCACCGGCAGGACCTCGCCCGAAAGACGCAACTCGCCCATCACCAGGACCACCCCCTCCGCGGCCTCCACCTGCCCCGAAGCCGCGAGGAGGGCGAGCGCGATCGCCAGATCGTACCAGGCCCCCTTCTTGGGTAACCCCGCCGGTGCGAGATTGATGAGTACGCGCTTCTGAGGAAAGGAGAAGCCACTGTTCTTGAGCGCCACCCTGATCCTCTCCCGCGCCTCCTTCACCGCCGTTCCGGCGAACCCCACCACCTCGACCCCCGGTATCCCCTTCCTGATATCCACCTCCACCCGTACCACGATCCCCTCATATCCCCAGGGAAGGAAACTCACCACCTGCATGGCACCTCCCACCCCCTCTGACATCCGCACCGCACGCCCCGCTTCATCCTCCTGCCTTGAGCGCCGCCAGATGGGCCATCCGGTCGCACACCTCGTTCCACCCCACCCCCGCATGCCCCTGCACCCAGACCCACTCGAGCTCCACCTCCGCGGCGAGCCGCCACAGCCGCTCCCACAGGTCGCGGTTCTTCACATCCCTCCTGTCCCTCGTCTTCCATCCGTTCGCGAGCCACCTGTCGATCCACTCGGTGATCCCGCGCCGTACGTACTCCGAATCGGTATACACCCGCACCCTCCCCCCCGCATCCACCCGCTCCAAGGCCTTGATCACCGCAAGGAGCTCCATCCGGTTGTTGGTCGTCATCCTCTCACCCCCGAACGCCCCCTCACCCTCACCGTCCCTCACCACCACGTAGGCCCATCCACCCGGACCGGGATTCCCCTTGCACGCACCGTCGGTATACACCTCTATCACAGCCCCCCCTTTCGGCACACCAGTGTAAGATCGTTGTCCATGTAGTGCTCCATCACCTCCACCCGCCACGGGCCTGCTTCCGCCAACCGACGCACCCGATCCACCTCGTAGTAGAAGTACTCGGGCTCCGGAAACGGAGACTTCACCGATAGCATACTACACACCACCGCCCGCCGGGCGAGGGAACGGAACACCCCCAGGGCCCGCCCGAGGAAGGCATAGTTGTCCTCTACCCTCAGGTTGAACATCCCCGAGGCATACACCACGTCGAAGGAGTGCGGGGGAAAGAGATCCTCACTACAGACATCCCCCACCATGAAGCGCCCCTCCGGCCAGGAAGTCCTCGCCTGTTCCACCATTGCAGGGAGGATGTCCACTCCGGTGTAGTCGCACGCGACGCCCTCCCTCTTGAGAAACCCATAGAGATCCCCCAGACCGCACCCCACATCCAGGAGCGAACCCCCTTCGAGAGGGACATGATCGAGGAGCACCCTGAATCGACGTTCCTGGGCCTCCCTGCTCTCCCAGCCCACCGCCAGATGTCGTTCCCGGGGTGAACGCGAGAACTCCTTCAGCCGTTCGACATAGTAACCCTGGATACGATCGAAGAACTCCCTCATTCGTGGAGGAAGTATTTCAAATACTCCTCCACACTGTCAATCTCTTCCTTGTATCCGAGGAAGAGATACCCCTCCTTCCCCTCCAGCCACACTGGGAGCCAGAGACTCCGCCGCGTCATCGCCGCATCCGTGGGAGAGAGGAACGGAGCGTACCAGGGGATCTCCTCGAGTGGTACGCCTAGCCACACCACCTTCCGTTGGGCGAGCTCGGACCAGAGGGGATCATCACCGGTGATTCGCATCCTCTTCGCCCACGCCGCATCGAGCCCCAGGGCCTGGCGCACCACGAACCCCTCCTCCTGCCGCACGAAGAGACCTCCACAGACCGCACCCACTGAGCGGGTGAGTTCCATGAGCGATTTCAGCATCCCCACCTGTGAACGGGAGAACCGGGAGAGATAGGGATCGTACTCGAGCCCGTCCTCTCCGAGGGGAAGGCGCTCCGGCCTGCGACCTCCTCCATGCCCTTCCTGCGGCGCCTCCACACGTGCCCGAGCCACTCTCCTATAGACCTCCTCCCGGATCCTGTAGATCCCGTTCTCCTCCTCGACAGGAGGCTGCACGAACCCACCGCTTCTGAGGACAGAGAGAGGAAAAACCCGGACCTTCTCTTCCCTCAGGAGACGCTCATACAGGGCCTTCCGCTCCGGAGGGATCCCCACCGTCTCCACCTGGGAAGAGATCCTACGATACTCGGGTCTGAAGGAGAAGAGCGCGGAGGAGAGACTCCCCACTTTCACGGGAAGAGGCTCGGGCTCCACGACATCCTCCTCGACCACAGTCCCTCCCACCTCCCGGTCGACATCCTCCTGCTTCTCCTCGATGAGATGTTCGAATTCCTCCAGAACCGCCACCAATTCCCCTTCGTCCTCGGGGGGGAGGGCCCCCTGCGGGATGGACACCTCCTCCACCTCCCCGATCTCCTCCACTTCCCCGATCTCCTCCACTTCCCCGATCTCCTCCACCTCCCCGATCTCCTCCACCTCTCCGACCTCCTCCACCTCCCCGATCTCCTCCACCTCCCCAATCTCCTCCACCTCCCCGACCTCCTCCACCTCCCCGACTTCCTCCACTTCCCCGACCTCCTCCACCTCCCCGATCTCCTCCACTTCCCCGACTTCCTCCACCTCCCCGACTTCCTCCACCTCCCCGACCTCCTCCACCTCCCCGATCTCCTCCACCTCCCCGACCTCCTCCACCTCCCCGATCTCCTCCTCTTCGTCCGCCACGCCAACCGCTCCCTCCCTCACCCCCACATCCCCCACACCCCCGCCGGCGGGCAGCACCCCCTTCACCGCGACCCCCTCCTCCAAACGTCGCACCAGATCCTCCAGGAGCTCCTCGAGTCGCCGGAGCCGCGGCCCCTCCCCCACCACCGCCTCGGCCACCCTGAGCACCTCGTCCCACACCCTGTCGAGGAACCGCTCCACCTCCGGAAGCCGATCGGGAGGTACCCTGAGCCCCTCGAGGACCCTGCTCCGTATCTCCCCCTTCCTCGCTTCGAGCTCCTTCCGCTTCCTCGTCCACTCCAGATCCTCCCTCCCCTCGAGCACCTCCCCCACCACCTCACGCTCCAGTCTACGAAGCCGCCTCAAGGCCTCCACCACCGGATCCCGACGCAGATTGAGCAGAAAGAACACCAGGAGGAAGACCGATGTCCCCACTACCCCCAAGAGGAGGGCCATGAGCAACGGAGAGAGGCTGAACGCCGCCTCGGGAAGGAAGGCCACGAGACGCCCCACCGTCCCCTCATACTCCACCCCCACCCACACCTCTCCCCCCCGCTCCACCCTGAGCGCCCCCCCACCCACGGCGCGAAGTTCCTCCGCGGAGAGCGAGCCGCTCACCACCAGGGAACCCTCATCGAGGACATGGAGACGTTCCGATGGGGCGAGGAGCCCCTCCTTCGCGAGCAGGAGCCCCAGATCACCCACCCGCATGTGCGCATAGAGCATCCCCGCCACCTCGCCCAGCTCGTCACGCACGGGGATCCGTACCACCACCTCCTGTGATGCGGGATCCAGGTGGACATCACGATCATCGAACCGTCCCTCACGGAAGCCCAGCCCCTCCCGCCGGGCCACCTCGTCCCAGTTCCGGTACACGATCCTCGATGCCGACCGCTCCCGTACATCCTCCGCCCTGGTGCTGAAATGTATCCTCCTCCCGTCGAGACCCACCACGCGGACGAAACCGAGCTCCGGAAACCGCGCTGAGAGCTCCGCGACCAAGTCGAAACGCCTCTGCACATCCTCTTCCGACTGACTCGTCCGGAAGACCCTCTGGAACGCAGGATCCGCTGCGAGCCCCGAAAGGTACTCTCTCCACCCCTCCATCCTCGAGCGTATGAGCCCGTCCACCGCCACGAGCCGATCCACGGCGTGCTCGGTCACCAGCGGCCGCAGGAGGCGCACCTCCACCTCCCGGATCCCCCCCAGGGTGCCGGCAAGCACGACGAGGGCCACCGTGACTACCGAGACGAACAGGCTCACTCCGAGTTTCTGCACACTCCTCATACCACCACCTGATCTCCCCCTTCAACATCGGCAGGAACACACCGGATACTTACCCCTTCAAAACATAGCCCTCCGCCGCGGCCATGTCAAAGCCAGGACGAAAAAAAGGGGCCCACCGGCCCCTCCATACGGCGCTGATCACCCACACTATTCCTGAGCAGCAGTTTCCTCTTCCTTGGAGCCCGACTCGGCCTTCTTTTCCTCACGCTTCTTCTTCTCGGGCTTCGCCTCGACCTTCCGCTCCACCAGCTCGAGGATCACCATACTGGCGGCATCTCCCCTCCGCTCTCCGAGCTTCAAGACCCGGGTATACCCTCCGGGCCGGGAGACGAAGCGCGGGGCGATATCCGTGAACAACTTGGCAAGCACCGCCTTGTCCTGTACGAAGCGCGCCACCATCCGCCTGTTGTGCACCGAATCCACCTTGGCTCTGGTGATGAGCCGTTCGGCATACCGCCTCACCTCCTTGGCCTTCACCTCGGTGGTCCTGATCCGCTCGTGGCGGAAGAGGGAAGTCACCATGTTCCGTATAAGGGCCTTCCTGTGAGACGACTTACGACCAAGCCTGTTGAAGCTAATCCTGTGTTTCATCGTTCTCCTCTTCCTCTGTAGTCGACTCGCTCTCCTGACTCTCGGGCAGCCGCACCCGCTCAAGGGCCGCCTTGTATGCAGAGGGGTCCCTCATACCAAGGGAGAGGTTCCACTCCTTGAGCTTCTCCTTTATCTCGAGAAGGGACTTCTTCCCGAAGTTGCGCGTCTTGGAGAGCTCCTCCTCACTCTTGGAGACCAGATCTCCGATCGTCCGGATATTCGCATTCTTGAGACAATTGCTCGACCTCACCGAGAGCTCGAGCTCCTCGATCGGGGTCTCCAGGAGCCTCCGGATCTGTTCCTCCTCGTGATCGAGCTGACGCACGTGGGAGATCGCATCCTCATCGAAGTTGATGAAGACCGTGAAGTGCTCCTTCGCCAGCTTCGCCGCTTCGCCCAGCGCATCCTCCGGTGAGATGGAGCCGTCCGTCCAGACCTCCAGAATGAGCTTGTCGTAATCCGACCTGTGGCCCACACGCGTGTTCTCCACATCGAAACGCACACGCTGGATCGGCGAGTAGAGCGCATCGAGCGGGATCGTCCCCACGACCTCGATATAGTTCTTCTGGACCTCGGCCGGTACGTACCCACGTCCGAGATCCACCTGCATCTCCATCTCGAAGTGCGCATCCTCCATGAGGGTCATCACCCTGAAGTCCTTGTTCATCACCTCGAGCTGATCCACCTCGAAGTCCGCCCCGGTCACCTCCTTCGGCCCCTTGAACTCCACCATCACCGTCTTCTGCTCCATCTCGTCAGGCAACTGGACCCTCAGAAGCTTCAGGTTGGCGAACAACTCCAGGGTATCCTCCACCACACCCGGAATCTGCTCGTACTCGCTCGAGAGCACGTGGGCCGTGCCCTGGTCGTCGTACCACGTGATACGTACCGCGGAGATCGCATATCCCTGTATCGATGAGAGGAGTATCCGCCGGAGTGTGTTCCCGATGGTCACACCGTAACCCCTCTCGAAAGGATACGCGGCGAACTTGCCGTAATGGGCGTTCGTATCGAGATGCTCCACCGTGATACTCGTGGGTAGCACAAATCCCTTAAGGAGGTTCTTACGTGCCATTCACACTCCTTACTTAGAATACAACTCGACGATGAGGTTCTCCTTGATATCGGCAAGGTCGGTGATATCGCTTCTCATCGGGATCATCTTCACGGTACCCACAAGATTGTCGGGATCCACCTCAAGCCAGGACATCACTCCCGACCGCGTGTACTCCTTGAGGCTCTCCTTGAAAACGAGAAGCTTCTTGCTCTTCTCTCGGATCTCCACCCTGTCACCTTCGCGGACGAGGTACGAGGGGATGTTCACCTTCCTCCCGTTCACCAGCACGTGCCCGTGGCCCACGATCTGCCGGGCCTGTTTCCTCGAGGAGGCGAAGTGCATCCGGTACACGATGTTGTCGAGCCTCCGCTCCAGGAGGATGATGAGGTTGTCACCGGTCTTCCCCGGCATCTTCTCGGCCATGTGGAAGAACCGCCGGAACTGGGCCTCGCTCATGTTGTAGAGCCTCTTGAGCTTCTGCTTCTCCCGGAGCTGAATCGCATAGTTGGATGGTTTCCTCATGCGGGCATACTGTGCCTTCCCCGGTTTGGGCCGGTTCTTCGCCATCGCACACTTCGGTGTATAGCATCGCTCTCCCTTGAGGAAGAGCTTACGTCCTTCAGCCCTGCACAATCTGCACTGTGGTCCGATGTAGCGTCCCATACACGTTCTCCCTTATACCCTTCGTGCCTTCCGAGGTCTGCACCCGTTGTGGGGAATGGGTGTGATGTCGTGGAGCGACCTTACTCTCACGCCGAGCGCATCGATGGCCCGGATCGCAGCCTCCCGCCCCACACCGGGCCCCTTCACGTAGACATGCGCCTCCTGGAGTCCGTGATCCATCGCCTTTTTCACTGCGGTCTCGGCGGTCACCTGAGCGGCGTAAGGCGTGGACTTCTTGGCACCCCTGAAACCGAGGGCCCCCGCACTCGCCCACGAGACACAGTTGCCGTTCATATCGGTCACCGTGACGATCGTATTATTGAACGTCGCCTGGATGTATACCTTTCCTTCGTAAACGGTCCGCTTTTCCTTTTTCTTGGCCAAAGCTCACCCCCATCACTTCTTCTTGTTGGCCACGGTCTTCCGCTTTCCTTTGCGGGTCCGTGCATTGGTCCGGGTACGCTGCCCCCGTACGGGCAGTCCTTTCCTGTGCCGCAAGCCGCGGTAACAGCCTATGTCCATGAGGCGCTTGATGTTGAGCGCCACTTGCGTCCTGAGTCGTCCCTCGACGGTGTACTCGTTCTCGATCACCTGCCTGAGCTTCTGGACCTGATCCGACGTGAGTTCGCTCACCTTGGTCTCATAGGGGATGCCGGTTTTCTCGCAGATCTTCCGCGCAGACGCTCGACCGATCCCATAGATATAGGTGAGAGCTATCTGGATCTGTTTGTTCGGCAGATCGACTCCCGCTATACGAGCCATTGGGCCTCCTTACCTCTGCCTCTGCTTGTGTTTAGGGTTTTCACAGACCACGCGGACCACCCCTCGCCGCTTTATGATCTTGCACTTTTCACACATCTTCTTTACGCTCACTCGCACTTTCATGACACACTCTCCTACAGATTTCTCGCACGGAGCTTACCGCGCCGCACGAGCCCATCCTGATGATGCATCTTGAGGTGTCCCTCTATCTGGGACATCGTATCCAGGTCCACCCCCACCATGATGAGGAGCGACGTACCTCCCATCAGGTAGGCGAGCCTCGACGGAAAATGAAACACCTGCTGCACGAGCGTGGGGATGATGGCGATGAACGCCAGAAACAGTGCACCCGGAAGGATAATCCTATTGAGGATGTTTGTAAAGTACTCCTCGAGTTTCTCCGCCCGCACGCCCGGCACCGACCCTCCGTGCTCACGGATATTCTTCGCCAGCTCCATGGGATTGAGGGTCACCTGGGTGTAGAAATAGGCGAAGAAGATGATGAGGAGGGTGTAGAGCACGAGGTACCATACCCCACCCGGCCTGAGCCAGTAGGCCACGTCGGCCAACCATCCCACCCTCGTTCCGAGCATCTGGGCGATCTGGAGGGGGAAGAGGAGTACCGAGGAAGCGAAGATCACAGGGATCACCCCCGAGGGATTGAGCCTCATGGGGATATAGGTGTTCTGCACACCGTAGACCCTCCTGCCCACCACCCGCTTTGCGTAGTGCACCGGGATCTTCCGCTGGCCCTGCTGCTCGTAGATCACCAGTATGATCACCGCGACGAACAGCACGAGCACGAGGAGGGCCACCACGGGATTCAATTCACCCAGCTGTATCTGTTCGACGAGCTGGATGAAGGCCTGCGGAAGCCTCGCCACGATCCCCGCAAAGATGATGAGGGAGATACCGTTCCCGATCCCCCGCTGGTTCACCTGCTCGCCGAGCCACATGAGGAACAGACTCCCCGTCGTCACGGTGAGCATGCCGAGCAACACGAACGAAAGCTTGGGAAGCACCACCGCATCGGGGATGGCGTCCGCATACTGGGCCACGATGAACGACTGGATGAGACTCACCAACACCGTCCCGTACCGGGTATACCGCTGGATCTTCTTCCTTCCACCCTCCTCCTCCGCGATGGCCTTGAGTGAGGGGAACATCACGAGAAGGAGCTGCATGATGATGCTCGCCGTGATGTAGGGCATCACGCCGAGCATGAAGATGGAGAAGTTCTTGAACGCTCCACCGGCGAAGAAGTCGATGTAGTCGGTTATCGAAGTGAGACCCTCGGTCTGCTGCTGGAGATAATACTGCTTGAGTGCGGTGATGTTGATCCCGGGGATGGGAAGCGCGGCCCCTATCCTGAACACGATAAGGACTGCCAGCGTGAAGAGGACACGCCTCCTGAGCTCGGGTATCCTGAACACCTGCGAAATCGGATTACTGGCCATTGTTCTCCACCTGCGAGGGGGTTACGAGCACGACCTTTCCGCCCGCGCTCTCGATCTGGAGCTTGGCGCTCGCGGAGATCGCCGGCACTTCCACCGTGAGCTTCTTCGTGATACGGCCGTTCCCTAGTATCTTCACGCTCTCCACCGAACGTCTGATGATCCTCTTCTGCTTCAAGGTCTCCAGGTTCACCACCTCGTTGTCGTTGAACTTCTCGTTGAGGATCTCCAGATTCAAGACCGCGTATTCCTTCCGGAACGCCCCGTTGTTGAACCCACGTCGAGGAAGGCGCCTGTAGAGCGGCATCTGTCCACCTTCAAACCCGGGTCTCACGCCTCCCCCGGAGCGGGCGTTCTGCCCCTTGTGCCCCTTGCCGGAGGTCTTGCCCTTCCCGGATCCAGGGCCCCGCCCCACTCGCCTGGATGCCTTCGCTGCTCCGGACGGTACGATAATCTCCTTTGCGCTCATCCCTCTATCTCCTCAATCTGAACAAGGTGTGCAACCTTTCTGATCATACCTTCGATGGAAGGAGTAAGCTCCTTCTCCACCACTGCGTTGAGCTTGCGCAGGCCCAGCGCAGCCACGGTCTTGCGCTGATCCGGCTTCCTACCGATGGTACTCCGGACCAGCTTGATCCTCACCTTCTTTGCCTTCTTCGCCATGACTAGCTCCAGATCTCCGAAAGACTCTTACCCCGGTTCTTCGCCACCTGACCGGGGACGAGCAGGCTCTGAAGTCCCCTGAAGACCGCCTGCACCACGTTCGTGCTGTTCCTCGATCCCATCACCTTGGTGAGCACGTCACTGTATCCCGCCGCCTCCAGCACGGCGCGTACAGGTCCACCCGCGATCACCCCGGTACCCGGAGCAGCGGGCTTGAGGAGCACCCTCGTACTCTTGAACTTCACCTGTATCTCATGAGGAAGCGTCCCATGCTGCATGGGCACGGTCACCATGCTCTGTTTCGCCTTCTGGATGCTCTTCCTGATCGCTTCGGTCACATCGTTCGCCTTCCCGTAGCCGTATCCCACCGACCCCTTTCCATCCCCCACGACGCTCAGTGCGGTGAACGAGAAGCGCCGTCCACCCTTCACCACCTTCGAGACACGGTTGAGACTGACCAGCGTTTCGATAAACTCTCTATCCTGATCCATGATTCCTCCTAGAACTCCAGACCGGCTTTCCGGGCACCTTCTGCTATCGCCTTCACGATACCGTGATAGGGATACCCGTTTCTATCGAAGGCGATCCTCTTGATCCCTTTCTCGAGTGCACGTTTCCCGATCACCTCGCCCAGTTTCTCCGCGTCGGCCACACACTTCCTGAGCGACGAGAGATCCTTCTCAAGGGTGGAAGCCGCGACGAGGGTGTGTCCCTTCGAGTCGTCGATCACCTGTACGTAGAGGTGCCTGTTGCTCTTGAAGACCGTCATACGGGGTCGCTCAGGAGTACCGTAGACGTTCTTCCGCACCCTCAGTTTTCTCTTGAGTCGCTTTCTCCGTTTCTCCTTGATGAGCTTTTCCGTTTTCATACGCCTACCACCTACTTCACTCCAGCTTTACCGACCTTGCGGCGGACCATCTCGTTCTCGTATCTGATCCCCTTGCCCTTGTAGGGCTCCACCGGCCGGAGGGAACGGATTTCCGCAGCCACCTTACCCACCAGGGCCTTGTCGATCCCGGAGACCCTGATACGGGTATTCTCCTCGACGGTGACCGTGATCCCCTCGGGGATGAGATACTCGATCGGCATGGAAAAGCCGAGGGAGAGGACCACGACATTCCCCCTCACCTCGGCACGGTAACCGATCCCGTTGATGAGGAGGACCTTCTCGAATCCCTCGGAGACGCCCTTCACCATGTTGTGTATGAGCTGTCTATAGAGCCCATGAAAGGAACGAGCCTTCTTGGTATCGTTCTTCCGCTCCACCCTGCACACACCCTCTTCCACTTTCACCTCTACCTCGGGGCGATACTCCATCGAGAGCACGCCCTTCGGCCCTTTCACCTCGACCCGCCTCTCCTCGGAGTCCACCTGTACCTGTACCCCCTGAGGGATGACCACAGGCAATCGACCCAGCCTGGACATACCTAGCCTCCTACCAGATTGAACATATCAGCTCGCCACCGACCCTGCGCTCCCGCGCCTTCTTATCGGTGATGACGCCCTCGGAGGTGGACACGATGAGCGTTCCATACCCGTTCTTTATACGAGGCATCTCCTTGTAGCCGGAATAGATGCGCCGCCCCGGCTTGGAGATCCTCGAGAGCTCATGGATCACGGGCCTCTGCTGCTCATCGTACTTCAAGAAGATCCTGATGAAGGGCTTCTCACTCACCACGACCTTTTTGAAGTTCTTGATGTACCCCTCGTTCTTGAGGATCTTGATGATCTCGAGCTTGAGCTTCGAGGGCACGATATCCACCTTCTCATGCCGCGCCAGCGAGGCATTTCTGATCTTCGTCAGCATATCTGCAATGGGATCCGATACGCTCATACCCCTCTCCTACCAGCTTGATTTCGTCACACCAGGGATAAGTCCCTCGCTCGCGAGCTTCCTGAAGCACACCCTGCACATCTCAAAATCCCTCATATACCCGCGAGGTCGGCCGCAGATCTTGCATCTGTTATGTTTCCTCACCCTGTACTTGGGTTCGCGCTGCGACTTGATAATCAATGCTTTACGAGCCATATCTCTCCCCTCAGGACGCCTTTCTGAACGGCATTCCAAGTTTTTGAAGGAGGCTGAAGGCCTCTCTATCGGTCTTCGCGGTGGTCACGATGGTCACATTGAACCCCGTGACGCGTTCCACCGAATCATAGTCGATCTCCGGGAATATGATCTGCTCCGTGATACCCAGAGAGTAATTCCCATGCCCGTCGAAGGAGTTGGGGTTGAGGCCTCTGAAGTCCTTGATCCGGGGAATCGCCACATGGATGAGCCGATAGAGGAACTCATACATGCGGAGCCCACGAAGCGTCACCATGGCCCCCACCTCCATTCCTTTCCGCACCTTGAAGCCCGCGATGGACTTCCGAGCCTTTCTCTTGATCGCCCGCTGGCCGGCGATGAGCGTGAGCTCCTCCACCGCTAGGTCGAGCAGGCGTTTGTTCTGGATCGCCTCCCCCACACCCATGCTGAGCACGATCTTCTCCAGTCGGGGGACCTGCATGACATTCCTGTAACCCATCTCTTCCATGAGCTCCTGCTTCACCCGTTCCTCATACAGTGTCTTCAGAATGGGAACCTTTACCTCTGCCATCACACCACTTCTCCAGTTCGTTTTGCGTATCTTACCTTCTTCCCGTCGACGAACTTATAGCCGAGACGGGTGGGTTTTCCATCCTTCGCAAGGTACATCACGTTGGAAATATGGATGGGGGCTTCCACCTCGACGAACCCACCGGGCTCGTTCGCACTCCGCCTGCGCACGGCCTTCTTGACCAGATTCACCCCCTCCACCACGACTCGTCCCCGCTCCCGATCCACACTCAATATACGGCCGGTCTTCCCCTTGTCCTTCCCGGCGATCACCATCACAGGATCGTTCTTCTTCAGCTTGTACTTCACGGCAGTCTTCTTCCTCTGTATCGCCATGCGACGACCTCCTACACCACTTCAGGGGCGAGCGAGAGGATCTTCATGAACTCGGCGTTCTCCCTGAGCTCTCGCGCCACAGGACCGAACACCCGTCGGCCCCTCGGATTGTTGTGGTTGTCCACGATGACACAGGCGTTGTCATCGAAACGGATATATGTCCCGTCCGGACGACGCACTTCCTTCTTCGTGCGCACCACCACCGCCCGCTGGACAGTACCCTTCTTCACCGGAGCATCGGGGAGCGCCTCCTTCACGGAGACCACGATGAGGTCCCCCAGGGTGGCATACTTCTTCCTCGTACCGCCGAGCACCTTGATACACTGCACCTTCTTGGCACCACTGTTGTCTGCCACATTGAGATACGTTTGCACCTGGATCATACCTCACCCCCGTCTCTCTACTGAGCTCTTTCCACGATCTCAAGGAGCCGCCACCGTTTCTCCTTACTGATGGGGCGGGACTCGACCACCCGGACGACATCACCCACTCGGGCCTCGTTGAGCTCATCGTGGGCCTTGACCTTCTTGGTCCGGGTCACGTATTTCTTGTACAGAGGATGGAGCTTCCTCCTTCGCACCGCCACAACGATCGTCTTGTCCATCTTATCGGAGACCACCTCACCGACAAGAATCCGCTTTCTCTCTGTCCTTATTGGCTTCTTCACGTTACCTTCCACAGCAGTCTCCTTCGGCGTCATACTTTCCTACGCCTCTCTGTGATTATGAATGAGGAAATTGAGTCTCGCTATGTTCCGCCGCAGCGTACGCACCTCGAGCGGATTGTCAAGGTGTCCCACCACCTTCTGGAAGCGGAGTTCCTGGTAACGCTTCACGAGCTCCTCCCGCTTCGCGAGAAGTTCCCTGTAGCTCAAATCCTTAAAGCTGTTCCTCATGGCCCTCACTCCGCATGCAATCGTTCTACGATCTTGGTCTTGATGGGAAGCTTCGTCCCCGCAAGACGGAGAGCCTCCATGGCGAGGTCCCTGTCAACCCCTGCGACTTCGAAAAGGACTCTTCCTCTCTGCACCACGGCGACCCAGGCCTCGGGACTCCCCTTCCCCTTCCCCATACGGGTTTCGGCGGGCTTCTTCGTGTAGGGCTTGTCGGGGAAGATACGGATCCACACCTTTCCTCCTCGGCGGATCTTCCTCGTGAGCGCCACACGGGCGGCCTCGATCTGACGGCTCGTGACCCACTCGGGCTCAAGAGCCATGAGACCGAACTCACCGAAGGCCACGGTATTTCCACGGGAGGCCTTTCGCCTGAGCAACCCCACCTGACGCTGCTGTTTCCTATATTTGACCCTCTTGGGACTCAGCATAGCTAACTCCTTCTCCTGGAGCGATTTTCACGACGGGGCGTCACGATGGTCCCCGCATCCTGTTTCACAGCCTTACCCAAGGTCTCGCCATGGAAGATCCACACCTTGACCCCTATCACGCCGTAGGTGGTTCGTGCCTCGGCAAACCCGTAGTCGATGTCGGCCCGCAGGGTATGAAGCGGGACCCTCCCCGCCATCTGCACCTCCGACCGCGCGATCTCGGCTCCTCCCAGACGCCCCGACACCCGCACCTTGATGCCCTGCACCCCGGCCTTCATGGCGTTGGCCACGGCGAGCTTCATCACCCGCCTGAAAGAGGCCCGATGTTCGAGTTGGGCAGCGATGTTCTGAGCCACCACCTGCGCATGGGCCTCCGGGCGCTTTATCTCCTTTATCTTGATCTGGAGCTTCTTCGAGACCATCTTCTGCAACTCGGCCCCGATGCGCTCTATCGTCGCCCCCTTCGCACCTATGAGGACACCGGGCCTCGGCGTGTGGACCACCAGCATGACACGCTGCGGATGTCGTATGATCTCCACATCGCCCACGTTCGCCGCCTTCGCCTCGGGGAGAGCGAGAAGACGCTTCCTGAGGAGGAGGTCCTCATGGAGGACTTTGGCATAGTCCTTGAGATCCACGAACCACTTCGATTTCCACGTCTTATTGATACCCAGTCTCAGTCCGTAAGGATTGACTTTCTGGCCCACGGTCTGCCCCCATTATCCTTTTTGTGGTAGCTCATCCACTACGACGGTGATGTGACTCATCCGCTTGAGGAGGATGTCAGCCCTCCCATGGCTCCGCGGCCACAGCCGCTTGAGACGAGGTCCGTCGTCCACCCTGAGCTCCTTCACATAGAGCATGTCTTCGTCGAGGTTCTTGTTGAGATAGAGCGCGTTCGCCGCCGCCGAGTCGATCACCTTCTTGATCAACCTGGCCCCTTTCTGGGGCATGTGCTCCAGGATGGCAACCGCCTCGGGATAACGCTTCCCCCGTACGAGGTCAGCCACGGGTCTCACCTTCTTGGGAGACACGAGCAGGTATCGCGCCCGAGCCCTGTATCCTGACTTCTCTTTCATACCTTCCACCCGTTACTTCGAAGCCTTTTTGTCGGAACCCGCATGCCCCCGAAAGATCCGCGTAGGGGCAAACTCTCCCAGCTTGTGACCGACGAGATCCTCGGTGATGTACACCGGAACCCAGGTCTTCCCGTTGTACACGGAGATCGTCAAACCCACCATCTCCGGAATGATGGTAGACGCCCGCGAGAAGGTCTTGATCATCCGCTTCTCGCCGCCCTTTGCCATGGCGAGCACCTTCTTGTAGAGGCTCTTTTCGACATAGGGTCCCTTCTTTACTGATCGTGCCACAGCCCGCTCCTATTTCCTTCGTTTTACAATGAACTTGTCGGAAGGCTTCCGCCTCTTGCGGGTCTTGTACCCCTTGGTCGGGATGCCGGTGGGGGACACGGGATGCCGACCGCCCTTGCTCCGTCCTTCACCTCCACCATGGGGGTGATCAACAGGGTTCATGGCAGTACCCCTCACCTTCGGCCTGCGCCCGAGCCACCTCGACCGGCCGGCCTTTCCCAGCACCACGTTCATATGGTCCTCGTTCCCGACCTCACCCACCGTGGCGTAGCACTTCTTGAAGACCATCCGCATCTCACCGGAGGGGAGCTTGAGGGTCACGTAATCCCCCTCCTTCGCCATCACCACGGCCCCTGTCCCGGCGGAACGGACCATCTGTCCGCCCTTGCCAGGATAGAGCTCCACGTTGTGGACCGCGGTACCCAACGGAATCCTCTCGAGAGGGAGGGCATTTCCCACCGCTATCGGCGCATCCTCGCCGCTCTGGACCACCGCCCCCCGCTCGATACCCTTTGGAGCGAGGATGTACCGCTTCTCGCCGTCGGCATACGCCACCAGACAGATGACGGCACTCCGGTTGGGGTCATACTCGATGGTCTTCACCACACCCGGAACACCATGCTTGTCCCTTTTGAAGTCGATGATCCGATAGAGCCTCTTGTGCCGTCCACCCCTCCGCCTGACAGACACCCTCCCCCCGGCGCCACGTCCCGCCTTGAACGGGAGCCCTTCGACCAGCGACTTCTCGGGCTCGACCTTGTCGAGGGCACTAAAATCGAGGCTCGTCTTAAATCTCAATCCCGGCGTTATCGGTTTGTACTGCTTGAGTGCCACACCGCCCTCCTGTCTCACGCGGACTCAAAGATATCGATGGTCTGCCCGGGAGGAAGCGTGATGACCGCCTTCTTCCAGGAGGAGGTCCTCCCCGGCTGTCTGCGCATCCTCTTCGGCTTGCCCTTCACCCTGATCACATTGCACGCGACAGGCTCCACCGAAAAGAGCTCCCTGATGGCCTGCTTTATCTCGAGCTTATTGGCCCGCGCATCCACCCTGAACACGTACTTGTTCTCCTTCTCCCTGAGGATATTGGCCTTCTCGGTGAGCACGGGCGCAATAATCACCTCATGCGGATCCATACCTCATCTCCTATCGATCCAAAAAGGTATTGAGTTTCACGGCTGCGGATTCCTGGACCAGCACCTGATCCGCATAGAAGACGTCGTGAACCCTGAGCTTGTCGTACGTATGGACGAGAAGCCACGGGATGTTCCTGCCGGCGCGTTTCGTGAGCGCACTCTCTTCCCCGATGACGAGCAACACCCGCCGCCCCTCCGGATTGAGGGCCTGAAGGGCCTTCACCATGTCCTTCGTCTTCCCGGATTCCACGACGAAATCCTCGACGACCCTGAACGCATTCTCCCTCAGCTTGAGACTGAGAACAGACCTGTAGGCGAGCCGCTTCACCTTCCTCGGGAGCTTGTACCCGTACTCCCGCGGCTTGGGCCCGAAGACCACGCCACCCCCGACCCAAAGAGGGGAACGCCGCTCGCCCGCCCTCGCCCGCCCCGTCCCTTTCTGGCGCCAAGGCTTCCGACCGCTGCCGGACACCTCGGCCCTCGTCTTGGTGGAGGCGGTCCCCACGCGCATATTCGCCAGCTCGTTCCTGATCGCGTGATAGATGCTCCCGTGGCTCACCTCACAGGCGAACACCCTGTCGTTGAGCTCTATCGTCTTTATGGGCTCGCCCTTGAGCGAATACACCTGCGTTTCCATCGACAAACCTCGCTATCGCTTCTTTTTCGCCCGGGTGACGATCACCACCCCTTTCCTCGGACCGGGCACCGCCCCCTCCACAAGGAGACACCCTCGCTCCTTGTCCACCTCCACGATCCGCAGGTTCTGCACACAGACCTGCACACCGCCCATCCTTCCGGCCATCTTCGTACCCTTGAGCACCTTGGAGGGATAGGCGGACTGACCCGTGGAACCATGGGCCCTGTGGAACTTGGAACCGTGCGACGCCGGACCGCCGCTGAACCCGTGCCTCTTCATCACCCCCTGATAGCCCTTACCCTTCGAGAGCCCGCGGACATCCACGAACCGCACTCCCTCGAAGATCTCCACCCCTATCTCGTCGCCCGGCTTGTAGTCACCCTCGAAATCCCTGATCTCGCGGAGCACCTTCTTGGGCTCGAGCCCCCGCTTCTGGAACTGACCGAGATAGGGCTTCACAGCCCTCGATGCCTTGAGGGGGAAGGCCCCAAGGACGAGCGCCCGGTAACCGTGTCGCTCGGGTGTGCGCACATCGACCACGGTATTCTTCTCCACCTTGATCACCGTCACCGGGACCACGTATCCATTGGCGTCAAACACCTGGGTCATCCCCAGCTTCCTACCGATTACTCCCACCATGGCTCCACTCTCACTGCTTGATCTCGACATCCACCCCTGCCGGCAACTCGAGCTTCATGAGCGCATCCATGACCGCCGGGGTGGGATTGAGGATATCGACGAGCCGCTTATGGATCCTCATCTCGAACTGCTCCCGCGACTCCTTGTTCACATGAGGCGAACGAAGAACCGTATACTTACGAATGTGCGTAGGAAGGGGCACCGGACCGGAAACCTTCGCCCCAGCCTTCTGAGCCGCCTGCACGATCGCCTGGGCACTCTGATCTACGAGTTCCGTATCGAACCCTTTCAACCTGACTCGAATCTTCTCGCCTGCCATCGTTCCTCCAAAATGCGAGCCTTACCACCTTCCGGCAGTAAGGCCCGCTGCCTCTTCGTCTCGTTACTCAATGACCTCGATCACCTGCCCGCTCGCGACGGTGCGCCCTCCCTCACGAATGGCGAACCTGAGCCCCTTGTCCATGGCAACAGGGGTGATGAGCTCGACGGTGATCTCGGCATTGTCACCGGGCATCACCATCTGCTTGTCGTCCGGGAGGTAGACCGAACCGGTCACATCGGTGGTCCTGAAGTAGAACTGCGGCCTGTACCCGGAGAAGAAGGGGGTATGACGCCCACCCTCCTCCTTGGTGAGACAGTAGATCGCAGCCTTGAACTTCTTGTGCGGGGTGATGGAACCGGGCTTCGCGAGCACTTGGCCGCGCTCCACCTCGTCCTTGTCGATACCCCTGAGGAGACACCCGACATTGTCACCGGCCTGCCCCTCGTCGAGGATCTTATTGAACATCTCGACACTGGTGACGACGGTCTTCTTGGTCTCGCCGAAGCCCACGATCTCGACCTCGTCACCGGGACGGATCACACCCTGATCGATACGACCGGTGACCACCGTACCACGCCCCTGGATGGAGAAGACGTCCTCGATCGACATGAGGAAGGGCTTGTCCACCGCCCTCTGCGGGAGCGGAATGTACTCGTCCATCGTCTCGAGGAGCTCCTTGATGCAGGCAGTGGCCTCCGCATCGTCGGGGTTGGTCATCGCCTTGTAGGCGGAACCCTTGATGATCGGCGTATCGTCCCCGGGGAACTCGTATTTGTTGAGGAGCTCCCTGATGTCCATCTCCACGAGCTCGATGAGCTCGGGATCGTCGACGAGATCGATCTTGTTGAGGAACACCACGATCGCAGGCACGCCCACCTGCCGGGCGAGGAGCACGTGCTCCCTGGTCTGCGCCATCACGCCGTCGTCGGCCGCCACCACGAGGATCGCACCGTCCATCTGGGCTGCACCGGTGATCATGTTCTTGATATAGTCGGCATGCCCCGGACAGTCCACGTGCGCATAGTGGCGCTTGTCGGTCTGATACTCGATGTGCCGGGCATTGATGGTGATACCTCGAGCCTTCTCCTCCGGCGCGTTGTCGATGTCGTCATAGCTGAAGGCCTTGGTACCGTAGTTACGCGCACAGAACCCAGAGATAGCCGCAGTGAGCGTGGTCTTACCATGGTCGACGTGGCCGATGGTTCCGACGTTTATATGCGGCTTCGTCCTTTCAAACTTCTCCTTCGCCATTCCATTCCTCCTGAAAAAATCTGATTACATACACACTATCTCATCTGCACCTGCAGATGGCGCATACTGCGAGGCCTGTATTGTAGTGAGGGGTTTCCCCTTTGTCAAGCGGGAAAGACAAAGAACCAAGAGAAAACCACCTCACCGCCTCTCATTCGCCTTCCTCGAAGGCCGACGGCCGCGAAGGCAGGCGGTCGGTTTGGCCATCTCCGATAAACCTACCAGAGAAGAGCCGTCACCCTACCATCTATAGTGAGCAAAGGCCTTGTTGGCCTCCGCCATCCTGTGCGTATCCTCTCGCTTCTTGAAAGCGACACCGGTGGAATTGTACGCATCCAGGAGTTCGTCGGCAAGCCGGTATTCCATCGGCTTGCCCTCCCTTCCCCTGGCGGCATCGATGATCCAGCGCATCGCGAGGGCTTCCCGTCGGGTCTCACGGACCTCCACGGGAACCTGGTAGGTCGCACCGCCCACACGACGGGAACGAACCTCGACCACCGGCTTCACGTTGTCCACCGCCCTGAGAAACACCTCGAGCCCCGGCTTTCCGGTACGCTCCTCCAGGATCCCAATCGCCTTGTACACGACGCTCATGGCGATGGACTTCTTCCCGTCCCACATGAGGCGATTGATGAACTTCATCACCTCGCGGCTGTTATACTTGGGATCCGGCATGATGTGCCGGGCGATCGCCTTCTTTCTCCTGGACATCGCGCGCTCCTTACGCCTTGGGCCGCTTGGCCCCGTACTTCGACCGACCCCGTCGCCGATCCTCAACCCCCAGGGCATCCTTGGCACCACGGATGATGTGATAACGGACACCGGGGAGGTCCTTCACACGTCCACCCCTCACGAGCACCACCGAGTGCTCCTGAAGGTTGTGTCCTATCCCCGGGATGTACGCGGTCACCTCGATCCCGTTCGAGAGACGGACACGAGCGACCTTACGGAGGGCCGAGTTCGGCTTCTTCGGCGTCACCGTCATCACACGGGTGCACACCCCCCGCTTCTGCGGGCACGACTGAAGCGCCGGAGACTTGCTCTTGTTCTTCGCCTTCTTCCTTCCGAACCGGATAAGCTGATTTATCGTAGGCATATCCGCTCTCTCTCCTTACTCATACTCCCTGAGGGTAGCAGGACTCTACCAGCTCAGGGGCAAAATGTCAAGTCTAGATCTCGAGGGTCTCCTCCTGGGATCGCGCCTCGAGCAGCTCCCTCACCTTGAGGTCGAGATCCTGCTTGTGTTCGTCGTAGAGCTTGATCTCTCGATACCGCTGGACCCCCGTCCCGGCAGGGATGAGGTGACCGATGATCACGTTCTCCTTGAGCCCTCGCAGGTAGTCCACCGATCCTGCGATCGCGGCATTGGTGAGCACCCTGGTGGTCTCCTGGAAGGAGGCCGCAGCGATGAAGGAATCGATGCTGAGGGAAGCCTTGGTGATACCGAGGAGCAGAGGCCGAGCCACGGCGGGTTGTCCGCCCTGCCGTCGCACACGCTCGTTCTCCTCGAAGAACTCCCGTCTGTCGACCTGTTGGCCGTAGATGAACTTGGTGTCTCCCACCTCGACGATCTCCACCTTCTTCATCATCTGCCTGATGATGATGGCGATGTGCTTGTCGTTGATCTCCACCCCCTGGAGCCGGTACACCTCCTGTATCTCGTTGAGGAGGAATGCCTGAAGCGCGTTTTCTCCCAGAATCCGGAGGACCTCGTGGGGGCTCACGGGGCCCTCACAGAGTTTCTCGCCCGCCTCCACGTGGTCGCCTTCCCGGACGAGGAGGTGGCGTCCCATGGGGATGAGGTGCTTGTATTCCCGACCGAACTCGTCCTCCACCACGATCACCCGCTTGCCCTTCACGATACCATGGAAGTGCACCGTGCCGCTCACCTGGGCGAGGACCGCGGCGTTCTTGGCCTTGCGGGCCTCGAAGAGCTCACCCACCCGGGGCAGACCACCGGTGATGTCCATGGTTCGGACGCTCTCCCTGAGCATCCGCGCGAGGGTACGACCAGCGGTGATGCGCTCCCCGTCTTCCACGTTCACATAGGCACCGCCCGGGAGGTAGTACACGCCGAGCTCGTTGCCCTCGTCGTCCTCTATCACGATCCTGGGCTGGAGACGTTCGAGCTGGTGCTCGGTGATCTTCTTCTCTATCTTCCCGGTATCCTCGTTCACCTCCTCCCGGAGGGTCGTGCCCAGTACCATGTCGTGGTACTTCACCACACCGCTCTGTTCCGCGATGATGGGCTCACTGAAGGGGTCGAAGACCGCGATGGTCTCTCCCGCATCGAGCACGTCGCCCGGATGGACGAAGATCTCCGATCCGTTTCTGATCTCCACCGACTGTTCCTGGGCCACGAGGAGGAGCCTGTCCCCCTTCAGGCGGACGATGGCGTTGTGGCCGGAGAAGATCTCCTCACCCGATGCACGCCTGAGGAGGGGCTGCCCCGTCATCACCTTCTGATCATCCTCTACGAGCACCTCGTCCTTCTCGTCGAGGGCGTGCGTCTCGAGGATCCTCCGGGCCTTCACTTTCCCGCGACGGGTGAAGAGGCGTATACCCGTCTCCAGCTCCACGACATTGCCCTCCAGCGATTCCACGAGCACCGGGTACTTGAGATACACGCGGTTCTCCTCCACCACCCTGGTGGCAGTACCCCCGATGTGGAAGGTACGCATGGTGAGCTGGGTACCCGGCTGGCCGATCGACTGCGCAGCGACGATGCCCACCGCTTCCCCTATCTCCACGAGGCGGTTGGTCGCCAGGTTACGGCCGTAACACTTCTGACACACACCGTGCCGTGCCTCACAGGTGAGCACGCTCCGCACCCGCACCGCCTCTATACCGGCCTCCTCGATCTCACGCGCCTTCTCGTCGGTGATCTCCTGGTCCACGTCCACGATGATCTCGCCGGTGATGGGATGCTTCACCCGTTCGATGGTGAACCGTCCCTTGATCCTGTCGGCCAGGTTCTCCACGATCTCCTCACCGTCCTTGAGGGCGCGCATCTCGATCCCGTTGATGGTACCGCAGTCCTCTTCGTTCACCACCACGTCCTGGGCGATATCCACGAGCCGTCTCGTGAGATAGCCGGCGTCCGCGGTCTTGAGGGCCGTGTCGGCGAGCCCCTTACGCGCACCGTTCGTGGAGATGAAGTACTCGATCACCGAGAGCCCTTCCTTGAAGTTCGCCCTGATGGGCAGCTCGATGATCTCTCCCGACGGTTTCGCCATGAGACCGCGCATCGCCGCAAGCTGCCTGATCTGGCTCCGGCTTCCACGGGCCCCCGAGTGGGCCATCATGTAGAGCGGGTTGAACCCATCGCGATCCTCCCTGAGGACCTTCATCATCACGTTGGTGAGGTCTTCGTTCGTCTTGCTCCACACCTCGATCACGCGGTTGTATCGTTCCTCGTTCGTGATGTGCCCTGAGAGGTACTGCTCCTGGATGGCGGCGACCTTCTGGTTCGCCTCCTCTATCATCGCCTTCTTGTCCTCGGGAACCACCACATCGGCCAGCGAGAAGGTGGTACCGGAGAGGGTCGCATACTTGAAGCCGATCTCCTTCATCGCATCGAGGAGACGGACGGCAACCCCCCGTCCCTTCTCCTGGTACACGCGCCCCACGAACTGCCTGAGCTCCTTGTCGGTGAACACCTGGTTCACGAACTCCAACTCGGGCGGGAGGGCCTGGTTGAAGATCACCCGGCCCGCGCTGGTCTCCACGAACGCACCGTTGTGGGGGGCCTTGGAGACGCGCACCTTCACCAGGGCGTGGTAGTCCACCGCCCCGCACTCGGCCGCGTACACGAGCTCGTCCTCCGAGGCGAAGTACCGCCCCTCGCCCTTCGCCCCCTTCTTCACCTGGGTGAGGTAGTAGATGCCGAGGACCATGTCCTGTGAAGGGAAGACGATGGGTTTACCGTTCGCGGGATTGAGGAGGTTCCGCGAGGAGAGCATGAGGGTCCAGCACTCGGTCTGGGCGGCCTGGGTGAGCGGCACGTGCACCGCCATCTGGTCGCCGTCGAAGTCCGCGTTGTAGGCGTGACACACGAGGGGATGGAGCTTGATCGCCTTCCCCTCCACGAGCACCGGCTCGAAGGCCTGGATCCCCAGTCGGTGGAGGGTGGGCGCCCGGTTGAGGAGCACGGGGTGCTCCTGGATCACCTCGTCGAGCACGGCCCAGACCTCGTCGGCCTCCTGCTCCACGAGGGTCTTGGCCCGCTTGATGTTGTAGACCACCTCTCGCTCCACGAGCTTGCGCATGATGAAGGGCTTGAAGAGCTCGAGGGCCATCTTCACTGGCAGCCCGCACTGGTGCATCTTGAGCTCGGGTCCCACCACGATGACCGACCGTCCGGAGTAGTCGACGCGTTTCCCGAGCAGGTTCTGGCGGAATCGCCCCTGCTTGCCCCTGAGGATGTCCGAGAGCGACTTGAGGGGGCGGTTGGAGGCGCCTTTCACCGCCCGTCGCTTCTTGGAGTTGTCGAAGAGGGCGTCCACCGCCTCCTGGAGCATGCGCTTCTCGTTCCGGATGATGATGTCAGGGGCATTGAGGGCCATGAGCCGCTTGAGCCTGTTGTTGCGGTTGATGACCCTCCGGTAGAGGTCGTTGAGATCCGAGGTGGCGAACCTCCCGCCGTCGAGCTGTACCATGGGCCTGAGCTCGGGCGGGATCACCGGGATCACGTCGAGGATCATCCACTCAGGCCTGTTGCCCGAGTCCCTGAACTGCTCCACGAGCTCGAGCCGCTTGAGGAGACGCTTGTCCGCCTTGGGCCCCTTCTCCAACATCTTGGCCCGGAGCTCCGCGGCGAGGGCGTCCAGATCCAGGTTCTTGAGGAGGGTCCGGATCGCCTCGGCCCCTATCCCCGCGGTGAACGACATGCCGTACCGCTCGCGGGCCTCGAGGTACTCCTCCTCGGTGAGGAGCTCCATCTTCTTGAGATCCGTGTCACCCGGATCGATCACGATGTACTGCTCGTAGTAGAGCACCGACCGGAGGGCCGAGACACTCAGGTCGAGGAGGAGCCCCATGCGGGAGGGCACGGAGCGGTAGAACCATATGTGGGAGACAGGGGCGGCGAGCTCGATATGCCCCATCCGCTCCCTCCTCACCTTGAAGTGGGTCACCTCGACGCCGCACCGGTCACAGACCACCCCCTTGTATCGGATGGACTTGAACTTCCCACAGTAACACTCCCACTCCTTGGTGGTACCGAAGATCCGCTCACAGAAAAGACCGTCGCGCTCCGGCCTGAGGGTGCGGTAGTTGATGGTCTCCGGCTTCTTCACCTCCCCGTAACTGCGAGCCCTGATGAGTTCCGGGGAAGCGAGCATTATCCTGATTGCAGCAAACTCCTGCATGTTCTTCATGCCCGGGCCTCCTAGAATTTTTCACCCTGGCGGGTGAGGAGTTCTTCGTCCCGCTCGGTGAGCGGAACGGGCTTACCCTTCGTGTCCTGCACCGTGATATCGAGGGCAAGGCCTCTCAGCTCCTGGACGAGCACATTGAAGGACTCCGGGATCCCCGGAGAGGTCGAGGGCTCGCCCTTGACGATGCTCTCGTAGATCTTGGTGCGTCCTTCCATGTCGTCGGACTTTATGGTGAGCAGCTCCTGGAGGGTATTCGCCGCGCCGTAGGCCTCCAGAGCCCATACCTCCATCTCCCCGAGACGCTGACCGCCGAACTGGGCCTTTCCTCCGAGCGGCTGCTGCGTCACGAGGGAGTAAGGACCGGTGGAACGGGCGTGCATCTTGTCGTCCACCAGGTGGTTGAGCTTGAGCATGTACATGTAGCCCACCATCACCGGCTGATGGAAGGCCTCCCCCGTTCGTCCGTCGTACAGGGTGGTCTTGGAGGTCTCGGGGAGACCCGCCTCCCTCAGCTTCTCCTCGATCATCTCGGGACTCGCCGATTCGAAGACCGGCGTGGCGTACCACTCGTCGAGGGCCACGGCAGCCCATCCCAACTCGGTCTCGAGTATCTGGCCCAGGTTCATTCGGGAGGGCACGCCCAGGGGATTGAGGCAGATGTCCACCGGGGTGCCGTCCGCGAGGAAGGGCATGTCCTCCTCCGGGAGGACCCGGGAGATGACACCCTTGTTCCCGTGACGTCCCGCCATCTTGTCACCTTCCTGGAGCTTCCGCTTGGAGGCCACAAGGACCTTCACCACCTCCTCCACACCCGGAGGAAGCTCGTCACCCTCGGACCTGCGGAGGCGCTGCACGTCGATCACCGTCCCCTCGGCGCCGTGCGGCACCCTGAGGGAGGTGTCCCGCACGTCCTTTGCCTTTTCTCCGAAGATCGAATTGAGGAGCTTGAATTCCGGCGTGAGCTCGGCGTCGGACTTTGGAGTGATCTTTCCCACCAGGATCGAACCCGACTTCACCTTGGCCCCGATCCTCACGATTCCCTCTTCGTCGAGGTGCTCGAGGTGTTTCTCGCTCACGTTCGGGATGTCACGGGTGATCTTCTCCGGCCCCAGCTTCGTCTCCCGCACCTCTATCGAGAACTCCTTGATATGTATGGAGGTGAACACATCCTGCTTGAGGAGTCGCTCCGAGATGAGGATGGCGTCCTCGAAGTTGTACCCGTACCAGGGGACGAAGGCCACGAGCACGTTCCGTCCCAGGGCGAGCTCGCCCTTGAACGTGGAGGGTCCGTCCGCGAGCACGTCCCCCTTCTCCACCCGCTGCCCCTTGTTCACGATGGGGCGTTGGTTGAAGCACGTATCCTGGTTGGTCCGCTGGTACTTCTGGAGGAAGTAGATGTCCCGCTCCCTCTCGTCGGTGACCCCGTCCGGCTTGATCACCACCTTGGTGGAAGAGACGTATTCCACCACCCCGGCACGCCTCGCCTTCACCACCACACCGGAGTCGTAGGCGCACCGTCGCTCCATGCCGGTCCCCACCCTGGGGGGCTCCGGGAAGATGAGGGGCACGGCCTGGCGCTGCATGTTCGACCCCATGAGGGCCCGGTTCGCGTCGTCGTGCTCGAGGAAGGGGATGAGCGAGGCCGATGCGGACACGATCTGCCGCGGCGAGACATCCATGTACTGGATCGCCTCGGGCGGCCGGGTGGTGTAGTCGCCCCCCTTCCTCACCGAGACCTGGTCCGTGAGGAACCGGCCCTTCTCGTCGATGGGCGCATTCGCCTGGGCGATGAAATACTTCTCCTCGTCCATGGCCGTGAGATACTCGATCTCGTTCGTGACGCGGCCGTCCTTCACCTTGCGGTAGGGGGCCTCGAGGAACCCGTACTCGTTCACCCGCGCGTAGAGTGCGAGCGAGAGGATGAGTCCGATGTTCGGACCTTCCGGGGTCTCGATGGGACACATCCTCCCGTAGTGGGTGTAGTGCACGTCCCGCACCTCGAATCCCGCCCGTTCCCGGGAGAGCCCTCCGGGCCCGAGGGCGTTGAGCCGTCGCTTGTGGGTGAGCTCGGAGAGCGGGTTCACCTGATCCATGAACTGCGAGAGCTGGCTCGATCCGAAGAACTCCTTGATGGCCGCCACGATGGGCTTTATGGAGATGAGGTCCTGGGGCTTTATCGTATCGCTCTCCTTGAGCGACATGCGTTCCTTTGCGATACGCTCCATACGGGAGAAGGCGGTCTTGAGCTCGGCGGTGAGGAGCTCTCCCACCGATCTCACACGCCGGTTCCCGAGGTGGTCGATATCGTCCACCGGTTCCTCGCCGATGTACACCTTGATGAGGTGGCGCATGGTGTTCACGATGTCGTCGAGCGTGAGCACCGTGGTCGAGAGAGGCGGATCATAGTCGAACTTCTTGTTCAGCTTGTAGCGCCCCACGTCGCCGAGGTCGTAGCGGCGCTCGGAGAAGAACATGGCCTGGAGGTCCTTCTCCGCGTTCTCTATGGTGATGGGATCCCCGGGCATGATGGCCGAATACACGGCGATGATGGCATCCTCCTTGGTGGGCTCGTCGATCCCCTCCTCCTCCCGGGTGTATTTGGCCTCCTCGCGGTCGAAACAGTTGAGGATCACCTCCGAATGGAGGGAATCCGGATGTTCGTCGTCGATGACCCACACGCGCTCCACGCCGGCATGGAGGAGCTCGTCCATCTCGTGGGGGTGGATCTTCGCTCCAGCACGGAGGAGCTTCTTCTGATCGGGGCCTTCGCCCGTGCACACGTCCCTGGCGAGCACCCTCCCCACGACCGCATCCTTCGTCTCCGGGGAGACCGCCACCTCCTTCGTCTCGTAGAAGGCCGAGATGATCTTCTCCCTCGTATCGAACCCGAGGGCACGGAGGAAGAGGGTCCCGAGTATCCGTTTCTTTCTATCTATTTTCGCATAGATGAGGTCCTTCTTGGCGTCGACCTCGAACTCCAGCCACGAGCCTCTGTAGGGGATGATACGGGCTCCATAGACACCCTTCTCGTGGGAGAAGATGACGCCCGGCGATCGATGAATCTGGCTCACCACCACGCGCTCAGCTCCGTTGATGATGAACGTCCCCCTGTCGGTCATGAGGGGGATATCACCGAGATAGATCATCTTCTGACGAATCTCGCCGGTTTCGAGAAAGATGAGGTTGATCTGCGCCTTGAGCGGCACCGCGTAGGTCAACCCCTTCCTTTTGCACTCCTCTTCGGAGTACTTGATGGCCTCGAAATCCAGGGTGTAGAAGTCATACTCGAGACGCATGTCGCCGTTGGGACTCTCTATGGGGAAGGAGGACCGGAAGACCTCCTCCAGGCCCTGGACCGCGAGAGGTTCCCCTTTCCTTATCTTTTCGGCTTGCAGAAACTTCTCGTATGAACTAAACTGGACTTCGAGAAGATTCGGCAGATCCATCACCTCCGGACGGCCGGTGGTGAGGAGCTGGCGTGTTACCTCGGTGTCTCTGCTAAACATCAGGCTTCCCCCTACAGAGTAATGGGTTTACACAAGAAGCAGACCTGGGTGATCATGAGAAAACACACCACCAGACCCGCGTCTGGTGGTGTGAGAATCGCACTGCAGGTTGTATAGTGCATCCTTATTTAATCTCGACAACGGCACCTGCTTCTTCGAGTTTTTTCTTGAGCTCTTCGGCTTCCTGTTTGGAGACCCCTTCCTTGACGGCCTTACCCGGAGCCTCCACGAAGTCCTTGGCCTCCTTGAGACCGAGGCCCATGACTTCCCGGACCACTTTGATGACCGGGATCTTCTTGCCGTCGGCCACCCCCTTGAGGATCACGTCGAACTCGCTCTTCTCCTCCTCCTGGGGAGCTGCTGCACCGGCAGCGGGAGCCGCCGCCACCGCCACGGGGGCCGCCGCGGTCACACCGAACTTCTCCTCCATGGCCTTGACGAGCTCGGCCACTTCGAGCACGGTCATCTGCGAAATCGCGTCCAGGATCTCTTCGGTACTGAGCTTTGCCATATTATCTTCTCCTCTCAATGTAGTATTGTTTGATTCATCAGCGATAGCATGGCAAGACATGAAGACTAACGCTGATGGATATCACCCCTGTTCCATCTTGTCGGCGAGCGCCTTGAGGGTCCTCACCAACTTGGTGGTCACCCCGTTGAGCGCGTACACCAGGTTCTGGAGCGGCGCATTCATGGTCCCCATGAGTGTGGCCAGGAGCTCGGCCCTCGACGGTAGCTTGGAGATGGCCTCCACCTGCTGCGCACCGTAGAGCTGGCCGTCGATGTATCCCGCCTTCACCTTGATGGGCGTCTCGTTCACGTACTTGAAGATGGTCTTCGCCACCACCGCGGGATCTTCCTTGGCCACCGCCACGACCGTGGGCCCCAGCAGGACCTCGTCCAGACCCGTTATCTCGAGCTCGGAGAAGGCGAGCTTCGCAAAGCGATTCTTCACCACCTTGAGGATGGCCTGCTGCTGGCGCAGCTCGTTCCTGAGCCTGGTGATCTGCTCCACCGTAAGGCCCCGGTAATCTGCAAAGATATACCCCTTCCCTTCCTCGAGGATCTTCTTTATCTCTTCCACGCGCGCGCGCTTCTTCTCGGTCACTCGTGTGGTATACATGGCCGTCTCCTTATCGCTCGTCCCACTTAACTTTGACTCCCGGCCCCATGGTGGACGAGAGGGTCACGGACTTGATGAACGCCCCCTTCGTATCGGCCGGGCGCCGGTGCCGCATCTCATCGAGGGCCGCGTTCACATTCTCCACGATCTTCTCGGGCTCCATGGAGACCTTCCCCACCGCGAGGTGGACGACCCCCGTCTTGTCGGCACGGAACTCCACCTGGCCCTGCTTGAGGTTCTCCACCGCTCCCTTTATGTCCATGGTCACGGTTCCCACCTTGGGATTGGGCATGAGCCCGCGGCGCCCGAGGATGGGCCCGAGCTTTCCCACTTCCTTCATCATGTCGGGAGTGGCCACCGCCACATCGAAGTCGAGCCACCCCTGCTGTATCTTCTCGACGAGATCGGTATCACCCACATAGGTCGCACCCGCCTCACGAGCCTCTTCGGCCTTGTCGCCCCTCGCGAAGACGAGGATGCGCTTCTCCTGACCGAATCTGTGCGGCAGGGTCACGGTGCCGCGCACCGTCTGTCCCTTCTTGAGGTTCACCTTGACCGAGAGCTCCACGGTCTCGTCGAAGTTCGCATAGGAGAGCTCCTTCACGAGCTCGACCGCCCGCTCGAGCGGATACCGCTCCTGCCGGGCATACTTCTTCACCGCCTCCAGGTACTTCTTTCCGTGTCGCGCCATACTAGCCCTCCACTTCCACACCCATGCTGCGGGCGGTCCCCTTGATGATCCTCATGGCCGCCTCGATATCGTTGGCGTTGAGATCCGGCATCTTCTGCTCCGCGATCGCGCGCAGCTGCTCCTTGGTGAGCTTTCCCACCTTCACCTTGTGAGGTTCTGCCGACCCCTTCTCGATACCGAGGGCCTTCTTGATGAGCACCGCGGCAGGCGGAGTCTTGAGCTCGAACGTGAAGGTGCGATCCTTGTAGATGGTGATCACCACCGGAACGATGAGCCCCGGCTCGACGTTCTTGGTGGCGTCGTTGAACTGCTGCACGAACTGCGGCGCACTCACCCCGTGAGGGCCGAGGGCCGGCCCGACGGGAGGGGCGGGAGTGGCCTGCTGCGCCGGCAGCTGCAACTTGAGGACTGCGGTCACCTCTTTCTTCGCCATCAGTCTGCTCCTTCTGGTACGATCGCCCCGGCGAGGGGCTCCCAGTAGTCCGGAGAGAGACTCTCTCCCTATATCTTCTCCACCTGGAGGAAATCCACCTCGATGGGCGTCGCCCGCCCGAAGATTCCCACCAGGACACGGAGCTTTCTCCGCTCCTCGTTCACTTCCTCGATGGTTCCGGTGAAGGACTCAAACGGCCCTTCCACGATGCGCACCGTCTCACCCACGGAGAAGGTCTCGCCGAAACGGAGATGCCGCTCACCCTTGAGCTCCCCGGTCTTCTGGAGGATCTGCCTGAGCTCCTCCTGGGAGATGGGGTGCGGCTTGCTCTGCCCCGTGGTTCCTACAAACCCCGTCACCCCGTTGATGCGACGGATCTGGGCACACACATCCCGCCAACCGATATCGGGAAGGTCCAGTTCGACGAGGACGTAGCCCGGGAGAAACTTCCGGGTCGTGACCTTACGCTTGCCGTCCTTCACCTCGACGACCTCTTCTTCCGGAACCTTCACGTCGAGGATGTACCGGGAATATGGCTCTTCCTCCATCAGCTTCCGCAGCGTCTTCTCGACCCTGTTCTCATACCCGGTATACGTATGGAGGACATACCATCCCCGTGCCATCGAACCCGCCTTTCCCTAGAATATCACGTCAAGCAGAAACAGGAGCAAGAGGTCCACCGCCCCGAGCACCAGGGCGAAGATCGCCACCGACACGATGACCACCTGCGTGGACCCCTGCACATCCTCCCACGAGGGCCAGGTGACCCGCTTCATCTCCGCCCACACGTCCTTGAAGAACTGTATGATCTTTCGCATCCCGGCACTCCTAAAAAAATATGCAGGCCAGGCAGGACTCGAACCTGCAACATCCGGTTTTGGAGACCGGCGCTCTACCAATTGGAGCTACTGGCCTATCTACACGACAGCTATTTGACCCTTGTCTCCACATGAAGGGTGTGTTTCCTGTCGAACGGACAGTACTTTCTCAGCTGGAGCTTGCCCTGGAGCCTTCTGTTCTTCTTGGTGGTGTAGTTGCGTCGGTTGCACTCGGAACATGCGAGGGCGATGATCTCGACTGCCTTTCCCTTCTTTGCCATTTATACGCGCTCCTTTCACCAATGACGAAAGAGCCTCCGACCGGACTTGAACCGGTGACCCCATCCTTACCATGGATGTGCTCTACCGACTGAGCTACAGAGGCATCCAGCGTGGAGCATAAGATAGCAAAACTGCGCGTCTTTGTCAACGCATCCTCTTCACTTTTCGGGGTCGGCGGCATATACTGTGCTCCATGGAACGCCTCGACCTTCGGACAGGGGTGGCGCCGGCGGTGGAGTGGATCGCCGGGGTGCTCGGCCTCTACAGGGATGAGCCGCACCTCGTGGTGGGGCTTCCCGGCGGGCGGTCGGTGGTACCCGTGCTCGAGGCCTTGAGAGAGAGGGACGACCTCCCGTGGGACCGGTGCGTCTTCTTCCTGGTGGACGAGCGGTGCGTGCCCCCGGGAAGCCCGGAGAGGAACGATGCCCTCCTCGAGCGGGTCTTCTTCAGGCCCCTCGTGGAGAAGCGGTGGATCACCCGGGACCAGGTGCACCCCTACGAGTACCGCGGGGAGGCGGAGGACTGGGGGCTCGAGGCCTACGAGCGCGCCCTCAGAGGCTACCGGGAGGCCTTCCACCTGGTGGTGCTTGGAGCAGGGGAGGACGGGCACGTGGCCTCGCTCTTTCCGCGGCATCCTTCCATCTGGGACGACAGCCCCTTCTACATACGGGTGGAGGAGGCGCCCAAACCCCCACCCCGGAGGATAAGTGCGAGCAAGACCCTCCTCGAGAGCTCGGAGGCCTGCCTCCTCCTCTTCATGGGGGAGGGGAAGCGAGAGGCCTACCGCCGCTTCCTCGACCCGGAGCTCCCCCTCGCCGACTGCCCTGCGAAGCTCGCCTTCGAGGTGGACCGGCTCGCCGTGGCCACGGATCTCGGATAACAGAAAGAGGCGCCCCGGAGGGCGCCTGGGCTGTGCCTCCCCCTCTCTATTAGAACGTGAGGCCGAGCGTGATCCCTGCATTGAACCCGGAACCCTCGTTGATGTAGTAGGTGAAAGGTATCTCGAGGGATATCGGCCCCAGGAGCAGCCCTACACTCGCGAAGACCTTGGGGTTGAGGAACGTGGGGCCTCCCTCCGTGCCCGCATCCAGGACTGCGGACCCGGGGGTGATAGTTCCATTATTGATATATAGCTTCGTTCCCGTCTCTCCATGGGTAATGGAGCCGGACGCCTCTATGCGTGCATCCGCATCGAAGAGGAGCTTGCTCGAGCCGAAGGCGAGATCGGCCCCGAGCCCACCGCTCACATTGAGGATGAGCACCCTCATCCCGGTGGACACCTCCAACGGGATGGCCACGGTACCGGTCTGAACCCCCACCTCCACTGTCGGGACAGCGGTGAGGGTCACGGTGCCTGTCTCGAGGTAACCCCCATTATCGATGTCTTTATTTATCTCTTGTTCATACGACACGGGGTCCACATCGGCCTTGTACCTCACCTCAAGGCCCTGGTACACAAGGCCTGAGCCGATGTTCACGCCCCTCCATCGGATGAGCATCAGATCTACCGGCTTCACGAGCTGATAGCTGGCGAGCACACCTACCACCGAGAGAGAGCCCGAGAGCCCCTCGGGGAGGGCGTCCCCCATGCTCTCG
Source organism: Spirochaeta thermophila DSM 6192 (assembly GCF_000147075.1). Taxonomy (NCBI): domain Bacteria; kingdom Pseudomonadati; phylum Spirochaetota; class Spirochaetia; order Winmispirales; family Winmispiraceae; genus Winmispira; species Winmispira thermophila. Next base: position 574,312 of record NC_014484.1, on the reverse strand, counting down.
GCGAGGGAGGTGAGGTCCATGCGGCCGAAGCGCAGCCCGAGAAAGAGCCCCTCCTTGAGGAACGAGGCGTTAAGGCCCACCTGCCCGCCCGCCTGAACCCCCACACCAGCGAACACATCCCCTCCTTCAGCCATGGCCTGGCCTATACCTTCGACATCGAAGGGATTGGCCGTGGGTGACTGGAACCCTATCGCGATCCCCGCCCCTACCTGGAGGAAGCCATACTCGAACCGCGAGCGCATCACGCCCACATGCGAGGCGAAGATGCCGGCGTTCGCCATGCCTTCTACGAACGAGGGCTGCTCAAAGGCCCCGATCTCCTCGTTGAGTTGTGACTCCGCCTGCTGAGCAAGGGCTTTAAGCACACCGTTCACATAGGCGTCAATGAGATCATACGAGGAGTTCGAGCCGAAATCCACGGTCGGCGGTGTGATCTTCACCTCTGCCCCCACGGCTGCTCCCGCCACAAAGAGCAGAGCCGTGCAGATTGCCAGTATCCTTCGCATGCATGCCTCCATAATAAATAAAATTTCTCTGTTCTATCAGTATAGCCCATCCTCCCCTGCGCTTCCACTTTTTCCATGAAAAAACCGCCCTCGTGAGAGGGCGGTTTCTCTCCCGGATGTCCATCAGAACATCGTCGCGATCGTGATACCGCCGGAAAAACCGCTCCCCTCATTGAAGTAGAGAAGGAGACTGGTTTCCAGTACCACCGGCCCCAAAAACCACCCCGTGCCCATGATGAGCTTGGGATTGAGGGTCACCGGAGCCGTGGTCACCGAACCCTTCACCTCCACGCTGCCCTCTGAAGCGACGAACGAGGAGAGGTCCTCTCCCGTTGCATCTATGTATCCTTTTACTTCAAAATTGGGATCAGCAGAGAGCCGGAGTTCGGAGGAGCCAAAGGCCAGATCCATCCCCAACCCGCCATAGACGTGCATGAACACTGCTTTTACTCCTGTGATCACTTCCAGAGGCACAACCACCTGCGAGCTTTCCATCTCAAGATGCACTGAAGGTCTCGCTTCCAGACTTTCTATCGTTACATAGTCTCCGGAAAAGGAACTCGGTTCATAGTAGTACCTGAAATCCCGTGAATACACACTCGAGAGGCTCTCGTATATCGCCCCTGCACCTATGGAGACACCCGACCATCCTGTACCGGCGGTTTCCACCCCTTTGAGTATCGGATAAGAGAAGACGAGCCCTACCATGGTGAGATCATGATCGAGAGAGACACTCTCTGCGAGCGGTACGGAGACCGCGAACTTCCCCAGTCTTATCGCGCCGTGCAGCCCAGGAAGGAGAAACGAGAGATTGATCCCCACCTGGGCCCCGAGCTGGATACCTCCCCCTGCGAGGACGTCGAACGTCTCCTCGGCCGCCTCGTAGAGGCTTCCTATATTGAAGGGCACACTTGTGGGATTCTGGAACCCGAACGATGCGCCGAGGCTCACCTGCATGAACCCATAGTCGAGCACCGATCGGATGCTCCCGGCGTGGGAGGCGAAGGCATTCGCCGTGGCGAACCCCTTCACGAGCGACACCGCTTGGATATCGGCATCTTCGAGTTCGGAAACGAACTCCGCTTCGATACTCTCCACGAGGGTTTCGAGCTCAGCGTTCACAGCCCCGTCTTCCGGCGTCCCCGAAACCTTCGGAGGATGTACCGTGATGTCGAAAGCCCCAAGGGAGAAGGGGAAGACGATCGAGCACACGATCACACACCATATGATGTTTCCTTTCATGTCACACCTCCTTATCCTGATGCCTTTACGTATTATACCACACAATTGGAAATCGACAAGAGGCCTCCTCGAAAGACGAGGAGGCCTCTTTTCTTTAGAGAACATCCAGATGCAGGCGATGAGGCATGGGATCCTATCGGGGACTTTCCCTCACCGCCTCACCGGGACGATGCCCGGGGTGTAGTCCTCGGGGGAGATGAAGCCCAGAAGCTCTATGCACGTGGTCCCGATGGAGCTTATCCCCAGCCCTTCCCTCAGGGTGGTATCGTAGTCACCCTGGTACTCGGGGTCGTAGATGATGAAGGGGACCGGGTTGAGGGTGTGCGAGGTCTTGGCCTTGGGCGTGCCGTCGGGGTTCCTCACCAGGTTTCCCTTCTTGTCATGCTCGTACATCTCCTCGCAGTTGCCGTGGTCCGCGGTGACCAGCAGGATACCGCCCGCCTCCTCCACGGCCTTGCGGATGCGGCCGAGCTGGATGTCCACCGCCTCCATGGCGCACACCGCTGCCTGGAAGACCCCCGTGTGCCCCACCATGTCCCCGTTGGGGAAGTTGGCCCGGATGAACCGGAACCGGTTCTCCTTCACCGCCTTGATCACCTCCTCGGCGATCTCGGCCCCCTTCATCCAGGGCCGCCACTCGAAGGGCACGATGTCGGAGGGGATCTCTATGTACTCCTCGAGCTCCTCGCTGAACTTGCCGGTGCGGTTCCCGTTGAAGAAATACGTGACGTGGCCGAACTTCTGGGTCTCGGAGACCGCCATCTGGGTGACGCCGCTCGCTGCGAGGTACTCCCCCACCGTGCGGTCGATGGAGGGCGGGGCCACGAGGTACTGTCTGGGGATGTGCTTGTCGCCGTCGTACTCCATCATGCCCGCGTACTCCACCTTGGGCCGGCGCTTCCTGTCGAAGTAGGGGAAGTCGTCCATTTCGAAGGCCATGCTCATCTCTATGGCCCTGTCCCCTCTGAAGTTGAAGAAGATGACCGAATCGCCATCCTGGATGGGTCCCACAGGTTTCCCGTCTTCGGCAATGACAAAGGGAGGAAGGTCCTGGTCGATGGCACCGGTCTCCTTCCGCAGGGTCTCGATGGCCTCGTGGGCCGAGGAGAACTGTCGTCCCTCTCCGAGGACGTGGATCTCCCACCCCCTGCGCACCATGTCCCAGTTGGCGCCATAGCGGTCCATGGTGATGACCATGCGCCCCCCACCCGAGGCGATGCGGTAGTCCACCCCCTCCTTGTTGAGCTGGGCGAGGAATTCCTCGAAGGGGTCCACGTACTCGAGGGCGCTCGTCTCGCCCACGTCGCGGCCGTCGAGCAGGATGTGGATCCGGGCTCGCTTCACCCCTTCTCTCTTGGCCTGCTCGAGCATGGCCTTGAGGTGGGCGATGTTGCTGTGCACGTTACCGTCGGAGAAGAGCCCGATGAAGTGGAGAGTGGACTCGTTCTTCTTCACATTGTCGATAAGCTTGCGCCACACAGGCCCCTCAAAGAGCCTGCCCGAGGCGATGGCCTCGTCCACGAGCTTTGCCCCCTGGGAGTAGACCCTTCCGCACCCTATGGCGTTGTGGCCCACCTCACTGTTTCCCATGTCACCGTCACTGGGAAGTCCCACCGCCGTCCCGTGCGCCTTGAGCGTGGTGTGCGGACAGTGCTCCCAGAGCCAGTCGAAGTGGGGGGTGAGGGCTCGCCTGAAGGCATCCCCCTCCTCGTATCGGCTAAAACCCACCCCGTCGAGGATGAGCAACACCAGCGGTCCCCGTCTTGGGGTGAACGCCGGATTCTTCTTGAGCGGATCGACCTTGATCTCCATACCGTGTGTACTCCTCTCTCAATGATCTATCCAAACCTACGTATCGTCATCTCAGGCGGCGCGCAGGGCGCCCCTGGTTCACTCCACGTACCACTCCGCCGGGGGAAGCGCCCCACCCACCGAGCCGGGCGCGTACTCCAGGAGCACCCCCAGGTAGGCCTCCACGGCCTGGCGGGCCTCCCGTGCCGGCACGAAGCTCAGCCTGCACCGCGGGATCGCCGCCCTGGCAATCTCAGAGGTGAGTCCGAGCTTCTCCACCACCGGCGAGGAGGTCGCCCCATCCGGGTCTGCCACCACCTGGTGGATCGACTCCTCGATGGCGCGCCGCACCTCCTTCCAGAACACGGGATACTCCTGGAGGAACTCGCCCTTCACCACGATGCACGTCTGGGTGAGGGGGGTTCCCACCTCGCGCTCCCACTCGGCCTGGAGATCGAACGCCACCACGAGATCCTCCCGCAGGGCGAGCACCCTGCTCACGAACGGCTCGGGGAGGAGGGCATAGTCCACCTTGCCGGCCGCCACTGCCTGGGCGAGCCCTGCAGGTGGCAGGCTGTAGTCGAGCTCCACCCCCTCTACCCCCCGCTTCTCGAGCAGAAACCGAAACACAAGATCGGGCGTCGCTCCCTTACCCGGCACGTAGACCCGCCTGCCGGCGAGCCCCTCGAGGGTGACCGGCTCAGGCGCCACCAGGTAGAGGAGGCCCCACAGGTACATCGCCGCCATGCGGTAGTCGGCTCCCCCGTTGTAGAGGCGCGCCGCGAGGTTCACCGGGAGCGCCGCCACGTCCGTCTCGCCTGCGAGTATGCGGGAGACCGCCACATCCGGCTGGGGCACGAGCTCGTAGGAGAGCGGCACCCCCGCCACCTCCCCTGCTTCAAGGAGGGGGATGAATCCCAAGGCGGTCGGCCCCAGGAAAAGGGTGAGGCGCACCTCATCTGGTACCGCCTCATGTTCAGATGCCCCACCCGCAGGAAGCAGCCCTGCAGCGAGGACACCTACGAGTACGACCAGGGCACCTCGTCTCCACATCACACACCTCCCCTCAAAACGTACCCGTAACGCACGGAAACGTCAATCGATACAAAAGGAATTATGAGAAAAAAGATCATCAAAGGACGCCCTCATCCCCCCTCCCCTTCCCGGCCCGTTTGTGGTATCACTCACCCATGGACATCGTACGACAGAGGATACGGGATCTCTTTCGCCTCCCTCCGGAAGGCCAACGGCTCGAGGTCTACGGCTGGATCCGCTCGGTGCGCGAGTCGAAGCAGGTGGCCTTCCTCCATCTCTCCGACGGATCCACCACCGCTCCCCTCCAGGTGGTGGTGGACACCCAACGACCGGACCTCGCCTCGGTGCTGAAGGAGCTACGGACCGGCGCAGCGGTAAAGGTGGAAGGCACCCTCCGGCCCTCGCCCGGGACCAAGCAGCCGGTCGAGGTACACGCAGAGGCGCTCACCGTGCTCGGCCCTGCGCCCGAGGACTACCCCCTCCAGAAGAAGCGCCACAGCTTCGAGTTCCTCAGGGAGATCGCCCACCTGCGCCCCCGCACCAACACCATAGGGGCGGTGATGCGCGTACGCAACACCCTCGCGTGGGAGATCCACCGCTTCTTCCAGGAACGTGGGTTCCTCTACGTCCACACCCCCATCATCACCACCGGCGACGCCGAGGGAGCGGGCGCCCTCTTCCGGGTGACCACCCTCCCCCCGGATGCGCCTTACGACCCGACCGAGGACTTCTTCGGCGCCCCGGCCTTCCTCACGGTGAGCGGCCAGCTCGAGGCAGAGGCCTACGCCCTCGCCTTCGTGAACGTCTACACCTTCGGCCCCACCTTCAGGGCCGAGAACTCCCACACCCCCCGCCACCTCGCCGAGTTCTGGATGGTGGAACCCGAGATGGCCTTCTGCGACCTCGAGGGAGACATGCACCTCGCGCAGGAGTTCATCACCCACCTCCTCAAGGCCGTGCTGGAGCGCCACCCCGAGGAGATGGCCTTCTTCGAACAGTGGATCGCACCGGGTATCACGGACCAGCTCGAGGCCGTGGTGAACACCCCCTTCACCCACATGACCTACACCGAGGCCGTCGAACACCTCAGGAAGGCACCGGTCTCCTTCACCTTCCCGCCGGAGTGGGGCATGGACCTCCAGACCGAACACGAGCGCTACCTCACCGAGGAACTGGTGAAGGGGCCTGTGATCGTCACCGACTATCCGAAGGAGATCAAGGCCTTCTACATGAAACAGAACCCCGACGGCAGGACGGTGCGGGCCATGGACGTGCTCGTGCCCAGGCTGGGCGAGATCATCGGCGGAAGCCAGAGGGAGGACGACTACGAGCGGCTCCTCGCGCGCATGCAGGAGCTCGGGATGCGCATCGAGGCCTACCAGTGGTACCTCGACCTCAGGCGGTACGGCGGAGCCCCGCACGCGGGCTTCGGGCTCGGATTCGACCGGCTGGTGCAGTACGTGAGCGGTATGCAGAACATCCGCGACGTCATCCCCTTCCCCCGCACGCCGGGAAACGCGGCCTTCTGAGCCTCGACCCCCCGCCGCACCCCCTTCTTCGGGCCTCTTCCGGTAAAAAAGCGGCGGCCTCCACGGCCGCCGCATCCGCATCATCCCTTCTCTAGGCCGACGTGCGCGCCCGCTCGCGCACCTTCTCCACGAAGGCGGCCACCTCGCGCTTGAGGCGGGAGAGGTCCTCGGCGGTGGGATTACCCCGGAAGTCGGCCTTGCCCACCACCTCCCAGCCGAGCTTGTGCCGCTCTGCGAGCTCGTTGAACTCGCGCTCGGCCCCGCCCGACCATCCGAACGAACCGTACCAGAAGACCGTCCTGCCCCGTACGTGCTTCCTGCCGAGGATGTCGATGGTGTGGGCCATAGGCGGGAACATGTGGTACTCGTAGGTGGGCATCCCCAGGATGAGGCCCTGGGACTTCCACGCGTGGGCGAGGATGTGGGAGAAGTCCTGCTCCGGCACCCGATACTCGTGGAAGGTGATCCCGCTCTCGAGGAGGGCCTCACGCACCGCATCCGTGGCCGCCGCGGTGTTGTCGTACATGGAGCCCCAAATGAGCGTCACCTCGGGCTCGGCGGGACCCTTGTAGTACGAGGCATAGCGGGCATACCGCTCCACGATCCGCTCCGGGTGGCGCCGCCAGATGATCCCGTGCGAGGGACAGATCGCCGAGATCTCGAGGCCTTCCAGGGCCTTGATCGCCCGCTCCACGAAGGGTGAGAAGCTCGCCACGATATTGGCGTAGTACCTGAGGCTCTCGAACTCGTAGAAGGCGTGTTCCTCCTCGGAGAGCTGATCGTCGAAGATCCGATCGCCTATCTTCCCGAACGAGCCGAAGGCATCGCAGGGGAAGAGGGCCTTGCTCGAAACCTCATAGGTGGCCATGGTCTCGGGCCAGTGGACGTTGGGGATCTCGTAGAACCGGAGGACCTTGCCGCCTCCGAGGTCGATCGAGTCGCCGGTCTTCACCACCCGCACGTTGTCGGTGATATGGTAGAAGGTATCGACGAGTTCCGCCCCCTTCTTGGTGGTCACGATCTCCACACCCGGGTTCCGCTGCTTGAACCCGGGCACCCATCCGGTGTGATCGGGCTCGAGGTGGTTGAGCACCAGGTACCTGATCCTCTGGATATCCACCCCCAGCTGGCCGAGCTGCTTCTCTATCTCACCGGGGGCATCCTCCCAGTCCCTCACCAGATCGATGAGCGCGATGTCCTTGCCCTCCACGAGGTAGGAGTTGAGGGAGACCCCATGGGGGATGGGCCACATACCCTCGAAGAGGTTGTCCTTGGATATGTTGGCACCGAGGTGCCAGATTCCCGGGAAGAGTTCGGTGGCATTCATGACAGGCTCCTTATTCTTTATCTTTTTGATAAAGATAGTACGATTCACCATAGCTGTCAACGTCTTCTCTCGGTCTTGACAAAGAGGGGATTTTACGCACATCTTTTACATGCTCCGGGCCTATAGCTCAGTTGGTTAGAGCAGCTGACTCATAATCAGCGGGTCGCAGGTTCAAGTCCTGCTGGGCCCATCCCTTCCCCACGTGGCCCCCGAAAGGGGGCTTTTTCTTGCCTCCCGTGGAAACAGAGAGCCTCGGGGATCGTGGTCCCTCGCTACACAGAATCCTCCTCACGCGGTATCCTTCTCCTAGATGCACCAGCTAAGGAGGCGCTATGGCGTTCTACGACCTTCCGCTCGAACAGCTCCTCACCTATGATCCAGGAGAAGAGGCACCAGAGGACTTCCTCGCCTTCTGGGAGTCCACCCTCGAGGAAAAGGCCCCCGAGGGCGGGAAGATCCTCTCCCTGGAGGAGCGACCGGACTTCCACCTCCAGGTCTTCCGCGTCTTCGACCTTGCCTTCTCGGGGTACGGGGGACAGCCGGTGAGGGCCTGGTACATCCTCCCCAGGGATGCGGGGAAGAGGCTCCCCTGCGTGGTGGAGTACATAGGCTACGGCGGAGGAAGGGGGTATCCCTACCACTGGCTCACCTTTCCCTCCGCCGGGTACGCCTACCTGGTGATGGACACCCGGGGACAGGGGAGCAGCTGGATCCATGGGGACACACCCGATCTTCCCGATGAGGGTAGCAATCCCTCCCGCCCGGGATTCATGACCCAGGGGATCCTCTCGCGGGAGACCTACTACTACCGCAGGCTCATGACCGACGCCGTGTGTGCAGTGGAGGCGGCCGCCCGCCTCGAGGAGGTCGACCCGGACAGAATCGCCGTCACGGGGGGAAGCCAGGGCGGAGGCCTCGCCCTCGCCGCGGCCGGGCTCTCCCGACGCGTGGCCCTCTGCCTCCCCGACGTACCCTTCCTCTGCCACTACCGTCGTGCCGTCACGATCACCGACCGGGAGCCTTACTCCGAGATCAGGGACTTCCTCAAGGTGCACCGCCACCGCGAGGAGCAGGTTCTCACCACCCTCTCCTACTTCGATGGGATACACTTTGCCTCGCACGCCAGGGCCCGTGCCTACTTCTCGGTGGCCCTCATGGACACCATCTGTCCACCGAGTACGGTCTTCGCCGCCTACAACCGTTACGCAGGTCCCAAGAAGATCGAGGTGTACACCTACAACGATCACGAGGGCGGCCAGCAACACCACCTTTACAGGAAGCTCGCATTTCTGAGAGAATCTCTGTGAAAAAAACATAGGAGAGGGGAATCATGCCTGAGAAAGAAGGAAAGCTCTCCGTCCTCGTCCTCTGCACCGGCAACTCCTGCCGGAGCCAGATGGCGGAGGCCTGGATACGCCACTTCCACGGGGACCGCATCTCGGTCCACTCGGCCGGGATTGAGGCCCATGGGCTCAACCCCTATGCGGTGAAGGTGATGGAGGAGGCGGGGGTCCCGCTTTCGGGACACACGAGCAAGACCATGGACGAGCTCCCGGTGAAGGAATTCGACTACGTCATCACGGTGTGCGACCATGCGAGGGAGGCGTGTCCCTATTTCCCGGCGCGGGTGAAGGTCCTCCATCGCGGATTCGACGATCCCCCCTCCCTCACCAGGGACGAGACCGACGAGGAGAGGCGCCTTGCTGTCTACCGAAGGGTGAGGGATGAGATACGGGAGTTCGCCCGCACCCTGCCGGCCTTTCTGGGCCTCTCCGACCAGGGAGCGTAAGACCATAAGAAGGGGCTGCGTACGCAGCCCCTTCTTTTTTCTTAGCTCACTCCTCGTAGGGAGAGAAGTCCTCCTTGGGCGCCCCACACATGGGGCACACCCAGTCGTCTGGGAGATCTTCGAACGCGGTTCCCGGATCCACTCCGTTGTCCGGATCTCCTTCGGCGGGATCGTAGATATACCCGCACACATCGCACACGTATTTCTTCATCGTACCGCTCCTTGGTGGAGAGTTTCACGGCGCATCGCACGCCGTCCTGTCCTCAATCCTAGCCCATACGGGAACGTGCTTCCAGCCCCTCCTCACCAGTTCTCGCCCAGAAGCTCGAAGTAGGCCTGGGGATGGGCACAGGCGGGACACTGCTTCGGCGCCTCCTCGGCCTCCACGATGTAGCCGCAGTTGATACACCGCCACATCACCGGCTTCTCCCTCTTGAAGACCCTTCCCTTCTCGATGTTCTCGAGCAGATCCCTGTAGCGCTTCTCGTGCTGCTTCTCGGCCACGCTCACGTGTTCGAAGAGCTTCGCGATACCCTCGAACCCCTCCTCACGCGCCACCCGGGCGAACTCGGGGTACATGGAGGACCACTCGTGGTGCTCTCCCTCGGCGGCCATCCTCAGGTTCTCCGCAGTGGTCCCGATCCTGCCGGCGGGGTAGGAGGCCGTGATCTCGAGATCCCCCCCTTCGAGGAAGGAGAAGAACCGCTTGGCGTGTTCCTTCTCCTGATTGGCCGTCTCCTCGAAGATGAGGGCGATCTGCACATACCCCTCCTTCTTCGCCTGGCTCGCGAAGTAGGTGTAGCGCATCCTCGCCTGGGACTCTCCGGCGAAGGCGATGAGCAGGTTCTTCTCGGTCCGGGTTCCTCTCACGCTTTTCATACACCCTCCTGGAATCGGTTGTAGTGTGTAGGATGTGTCACTATGTACTTAGTGTAATATGCTTCTCCCTGTTTTGGGAACAAAACTCGCCTCCACCCCCATGCTCCATCGGGTGAGGGCGAAGTCGTACCTGAGGGGGTCGCGAGGAGAGAGGGACCGAAAGAAGGAAGTGATCCGCTCTGCCGCACGAAACGAGGGGGAGGCAGACAGCCCCGCCACCCCGAGCCGCCGCGAGACCCTGAGGATGTGGACGTCCACCGGCATGAGGAGCGACTCCGGAGGGAACGAGGACCACAGCCCCAGATCCACCGCATCACGCCTCACCATCCAGCGGAGGAAGAGACACACCCGCTTCCAGGGCCCTCCGCTGCGGGGCAGGGGGAGGAGAATCCCGATATCCCCGGGCGCACATTCCCGGAACAAGGCGCTCATGAGCCGGAAGGTCTTCCTCATGTCCCCTTCCGCACGGTTACGGCACGAAGCCGCCCAGGTCTCCAGGTCGCCCCACTCCCGGAGGATCTCACCCGTGGCCGCAAGGAACGAGGCGAGCATCTCCGAGGAGAAGAAACGGTGAGAGAGGCCCCGGAGGCGCCTGAGGGCATCCCGGTACGAGAGGCGCGTCACCTCGCCGGGATGAATCCTCTCGAAGAGGATCCCCAGGCTCCTGTGTATGGCCTCCACCTTCCCCACCGCGAGCGAGGCCGCGACCCATCCGGCCACCTCCTGCTCCCCGCGGTCCCGGTACCGGTGGACCCACCAGACTGGGTCCGTGGGGAGGAGGTCCTCCTTCGTGTAGGCGGCATAGAGCGACTCGAGAAACTCGGAGAGGTCGCGCCCGCGGAGGTCCTGCGTTTCTTTGAACTTTACCTTCGCATCCATTATACTCTACCTTGAGCACCACTCTACTACAGGAGCATTCCGCAGTGAAGCAGGTGGCGGTGGTAATCGTGGAAGACGAGGCGGTCATCGCGCTCGACATCAAGCGACGGCTGGAAGACCTCGGGTATCGGGTGGAGGGAGTGTTCCAGAACGCGGATGAGTGTCTCGAGAAAATAGGGAATCTCCACCCCGACGTAGTCCTCATGGACATCCTCCTGGAAGAAGGTCAGGACGGGCTGGTACTTGCGCAGCGGATCTACGATGAGTACGGCGTTCCGAGCATATTCCTCACCGCCTACTCGGACTCCACTACCGTAGAACGCATAAAACAGGTCCGGGGGGCCATCGGGTACCTCCTCAAACCCTTCAACGAGAGGGAGATGGCCGTCACCATAGAACTCAGCCTCTTCCGACATCACCTCCACAGGGAGCTGGAAATTCAGCGCACCTGGCTTTCCTCGCTCTTCTCATCGATCGGGGAGGCCATCATCCTCCTCGACGAAGATGGAGGGATCCTCTTCCTCAATCCGGGAGCCGAGGAGCTCATCGACGCCACCTCCAATGAAGCCGTCGGGAAACCACTCGTCGAGTTCATCAGGTTCTACGATGTGGATACGGGGGAAGAGATCCCCTTTCTCTCCCTGGCCCAGGAGAGCCGAGGACGAGAGGGGGGGATCATCTTCGATCACATATACCTCCTCACCTCCACAGGGGAGCGCATCTTCGTCCAGGGGACCATCTCCAACCTCACGGGAGGGCTCCAGACAGGGAATCGAGGAGGAAGCGGACGAACCGAGGATGAAGAGCACCCCTACCCCCTCCCCTTCCCCTCGGTTTCGAGCGGGGGCTTCGTCCTCGTCCTCAGGAACATCACCGAGGTGCGGCGGCTCTCCACCATCGTACGGTACCAGAGCGTCCACGACCCACTCACCGGCCTCCTCAACCGCTCCCAGCTCCTCACCTCTCTCCAGGAGTCCCTGAGACAGGCCGATCCGGACACCCCCCTCGATACCTTCGCGTTCCTCGACATCGACCAGTTCAAGGTGGTCAACGACGTGTTCGGACACATAGGGGGAGACGTGCTCCTCAAGGAGACCGCCGATCTCCTCAGGAAGAAGCTCCCGGATGAGAGCACCATCGCCCGCATAGGAGACGACGAGTTCGGCATCATCCTCAGGGGAGTGAAGAGCGGCGATGCGGAGAGAATCCTGCGCCGGCTCGTCACCTCCCTGAGGAGATCTTTCATCTGGGAGGACAAGACCCTGCCCGTCACCGTGAGCATAGGGGCGGTGGCGATCACCCCCCGCCATGGAGATATCTACCGAGTGCTCGCCGCGGCCGACGCCGCCTGTGCAGTGGCCAAAGAAGAGGGAGGGAACAGGCTCAGGATCGTCTCCCCCGAGGACACCGACGTGCAGCACCGCCTGGGCGAACTCCACTGGATCGCCCGACTCCAGCAGGCCATCAGGGAGGAACGGCTCACCCTCTACGCCCAGGACATCATCCCCCTGGGAGCGCACAACGGATTCCCCAAGAAAGAGATACTCGTGAGGCTCAAGGAAGAGGAGACCCTCATCCTCCCCGGCGAGTTCATCCCGGTGGCGGAGCGGTACAACCTCATGCCCCTCATAGACCGATGGATCATCGAGGCGGTGCTCCAGTACGGCACCTCCACTCCGGACCACAGGGACACGGTGTTCGCGGTCAATCTTTCGAGCGCCACCCTCTTGGACGAGGGATTTCCGGACTTCTTCCTCAGACGGCTGAAGGAGACACAATTCCCTCCCTCACGGCTGTGTCTCGAAATCACGGAGACCACCGCGATACGGAACTTCAGGAAGGCATCGCTTTTCATACGTCGGTTCAGGGAGATGGGCTGTTCCTTCGCCCTCGACGACTTCGGGATGGGGTTTTCCTCGTTCGCCTACCTCAAACACCTTCCGGTGGACTTCCTCAAGATCGACGGCTCCTTTGTCCAGACCATCGTGGAGAACGAGGTGGACTACCAGCTCGTGAAGAGCATCCACACCATGGGGAAGATAATGGGCAAGAAGACCATCGCCGAGTTCGTCTCGAGCAGGGAGATCTACGAGAAACTCGCCACCATACCGGTGGACTACGTACAAGGATTCTTCGTGGGGGAACCGCACCCCCTCACCCCCTGAAGCCTCCGCTCCCACCCCACCACCACCCCCAGCACCCGCACCCACACATCCTCCCCTTCCGCTCCCACCCCCTCCCCCCACCACTCCCCCAGCCGCCCATCCACCCCCCTCACCCACTCCCACACCTCCCCCACATCCCCCCTCTCCACCCCGAACCCCAACCCCACCATGGATGCGAGCGCCGAGGCGAGCCGTTCCCCCTCGAACCGCACCCCCCACACGACCCCCCACCGCCTCCCCGCCGCCTCCACCTCCCTCCGCACCTCTCCCAGCACCCCCATCCCCGGCCGATCCCCCCCCACCTCCGCCCACTCCCCTGCGTGATGCAGCGCCGAAGCGAGACGCTGCACACCCACACGGAACCCCACCGCCCCCGTCGTCCACACCTCCGCCTCCCTCACATCCCGGGCCGCCTCGATCACCCTCCCGATCACCTCCGGTGTGGTGAACCGCCTCCGGTAGCCACACTGACGCTCCCAGGCCCTCCGTGCCGCCCGCTCCCGCACCCCCTCCAAGGCCCCTTCCACCCCTTCCCCGCCCACCTCACCCTCCTCCACGAGCGCCTCCCTCAGGAACCGCACCCCATACTCCCACTCACGCCCCTCCTCACCACGGAGACAGTGCACATAGGCGAACACCACACGAGCGGCCGCGAAAACGCAGAGCCTCGAGACATCCCTCTCTACCGAAGAAACCACGAACAAAGACTAGCCCACCAGGTGCGAAATCGCAACATCCCGCATCGGGTGCCCCAGGAGAAACCCCTGCACATAGTCGCACCCGCTCTCCCGCAGGATCTCGAGCTGCGCCTCCCGTTCCACCCCCTCCACCACCACCTCCAACCCGAGCCCGTGCGCCATGTGCGTCATCCCCTCGAGGATCGCCCGATCCCGCTCCGACTCCTCCACCCCGTGCAGGAACCGCCGATCCAGCTTTATCACATCCACCGGCATCCGCTTGAGGGACGCGAACGACGAGTACCCCGTACCGAAATCGTCCACCGCCACGCGGATCCCCTCGTCCCTCAAGGCGGAGAGGACCTGCACGGTCCGGTCCACATCCCCCACGAGGGAAGACTCGGTGACCTCGAGCATGAGGAGTTCCGGGGGAAACCCCGATGCATCCAGGACCTCCCGTACCACGTCCACGAACTCCGGATGGAGGAACTCCTGAGGAGAGATATTCACCGAGACGAAGAGCCCCCTCGCCTTCCAGAGCTCCCCCTGGAGCACGGCAAGAGCGAGCACCTTCCTCCCCAGGAGATGGATCACCTTCCCCTCCTCCAGGATGGGAACGAACTCCTCAGGGAGGACCAGCGCCCCATCCTCTCCACGGAGACGGGAGAGGGCCTCCACCCCTGCGAGCATCCCTGAAGTCACCCGGACGATAGGCTGGTAGAAGAGGTGGATGCGTCCCTCACGAACCTGATCGAGGACCTGCCGCTCCATATCCCATCGGTGCATTATTCTGCGCCGGACCTCTGGAGTACAGAACCACACGGTATCCCTATGTGCCTTGGCTGTGAGAAGGGCGGCGTCCGCGGCCGCCACGAGCTCCTCGAGGGAGAGGCCGTCCCGTGGAAACACGCCGGCACCGATGCTCGCGGAGAGGGAGAGGGCATGCCCTCCCACCACCATCCTCTCCCTGATCGAAGCGAGGACCCGGCGGGCGATCCCTGCAGGATCCGCCACGTCGCGGAGGAGGACGGCGAACTCGTCGCTCCCCGTTCGGGAGACCATGTCCTCGGCCCTGAGGTGACCGGTGATCCTCCTCGCCACGATCCTCAGCACCTCGTCCCCCACCTCCGGACCATAGAGATCGTTGATCCGCTTGAAACCGTCCAGATCGATCACCATGAGGACAAAGGAAGTCCCCTCGAACCTCGCACCCGCGAGGAGCGAACCCGCCTCTCTGAAGAACCATTCACGCCCCAGGAGTCCGGTGAGACTGTCGCGAGAGGAGAGCACCCCCTTCGGATCGGCGACAAGACGTTCAAAGGACCAGACTACTTTCTTCCCGTCGTGGAAGGACCAGCGCGTGAGTATCCGGAGAGAGAGCTGACCATCGGCCCCTTTCACGAACACCTCGGGCCGATCCTCTGCGAACATGAGGAGAAACTGTCGGATGAGCATGGACGAGGAAGTACGACCGTATCCTGTAAGGAGTGAGAAAGCCTCGTTCGCCCACAGAATCCTTCCTCCCTCGTCGGTGATGGCCACCTCCATGGGAAGAGAGGAGAGGACCTCGGAAAACAGCTCAGGCTCCATACCACCTGCTCCTGGCCCCCTTATGAAACCCCTTTCTAATAGCGAGTATATATCCAAAATCTCTAAAATGTCAAATATCTCTAACCGATGGAGAGAGGTTACCCGTCAAGGATCACCCTCCGGATCGCTCCCCGAACGGATCCCCCGGCAGAGCGAACGACCCGTCTCCGGCCGGGACGAGCCCCCTATTCAGGCTTTTTCGTGAGGAAGAGGACCTTCTGGCCCGTATCGTCCGCCACCAGCACCGCCTGTCTCGGTTTTCCGAGTTTCTCCCAGAGAGCCCTGGAGATCTCCACCGTCCCCTGCTTGCAGTTATGATCCAGAAAGAGCTGGGCCTGTATCCCGTCTCCCTCCCCCCGCGCGAACGCATCCAGGGAGACGTTCACGTAGAACCTCACGGAATAGCAGGCGCTGATGTACCCAAGATCCACCCCCTCATGCGGGGATATCACCACCTTGGAGAAGGGAAAACTGAAATCCGGAACGATCCTCAAAGGACCCGAGTGACGCATCACACACTCCTTCCCGGCACGTATCCTAATAGAACATAACCATTATACGATGAATCCTGCTTCCGGGGAAAGTGGGAAAATCGAACGGGGAGTCACCACATTCCCTGCTTCACGGTCACAAGGTGCTCCTCCATTTCTTGGGCTATATTCCCATATATTGTTAAAGAAAGATTCTCGCCTTGAGCACGCTTCATACGGCTCTCTCAAGGGAGTACCCACGATCCCGACGATCTTTACACCTCACAAGAGGCGAGAAGGGTTTTCATGTAATTTTCACCTTCCCCTCATCACCGTCACATCACCTCACGGTACAGACTCACCGGGAGGTATCCATGAAACGCATAGACCTGCACGTACATTCCATACATTCCGAACACCCTTCCGAGTGGTTCATGCAACGGCTCGGGGCAAAGGAGTCGTACACCGACCCGGAGACGGTCTTCAGGATGGCCCTCGAGAGGGGCATGGACTTCGTCACCATCACCGACCACAACCGCATCGAGGGGGCGCTCCTCCTCAAGGCGCGGTACCCGGACAGGGTCATCGTAGGGGTGGAGACCACCACCTACTTCCCCGAGGACGGGTGCAAGATACACCTGCTCCTCTACGGGCTCGACGAACACCGGTTCCGCATGGTCGAGAAGCTCAGGCCCAATATCTACCGGCTCAGGGACTACATCAGGGAAGAGGGGATCGCCCACTCGGTGGCTCACGCCACCTATCCGGTGAACAACAGGCTCACCGTGGCGCATCTGGAGAAGCTCATCCTCCTCTTCGACGTCTTCGAGGTGATCAACGGGGGGAGGAACAGCTACTTCAACAACGCATGGAAGGAGGTGCTCCTCAGCCTCACCCCGGCCCACATAGAAAGACTCCAGAGGAAGCACCACATCGCACCCTTCAGTAGCACCCCCTGGGTGAAGGGGTTCACGGCCGGCTCGGACGATCACGGGGGGCTCTTCATCGGGAACACGTACACCCTCGTGGAGGCCCATACCCCCGAGGAGGTCCTCGACCATATCAGGGAGAAGCGGACGCAGGCCGCCGGGGCCCACGGTTCCTATCGCTCCCTCGTCTTCTCGGTCTACAAGGTGGCCTACGACTTCCTCACGTCCGGAGGAGGAGGCGGGGGCCGCTCGCTCTTCCTCTCCCTCTCCCGACAGATATTCGAGGGAGCACGCCCCTCGCTCAGGGAACGGGCGCTGTACTCCCACCTCAGACGGAAGCTTCGCGGTCAAAAGATGGGGGAGATCCTCGACGAGCTCGTGAGAGACATCTCCGGGAAGGAGACGGCCCTCTCCGAAGCACGTCTGGAACGCGTCTTCCTCCACGTGCGGAGGGTCTCCGACGCCTTCCTCAGGATGCTCGCCGGCAGGGTGGCGGGCGCCCTCCTCGACGGTGATCTCGTCGACCTCCTCGTGGGCCTCTCCTCATCCCTGCCCGGTCTCTACCTCATCGCACCCTTCTTCTCCAGCCTCAGACACATGTATGCCCACAGGGACCTGGTCGAGGGCATCCGTTCATCCCTGGGGATCCAGAATTCCCCGTCCGCGGCCTCCCGGGTCCTCTGGTTCTCCGAGGACGGCCGACCCGATCCCTCGGTGATCCGGATCCTGGCCCCCCGGGCCCATGTCCTGCCCGTGACACCCTCGGCCTCCCTCCCGGGGACATCCCTCCCGATCGTTGCCGAGATCCCCCTCGACCCGGGCTTCAGCCTCCCCCTCCCCTCTCCCCTCGGCGCGGCCGAGCTCCTCTCTCGGGAACAGCCCGACCACCTGGTGTTCACCGCAGCCGACCCCGTGGCCCTCGTGTGCCTGTTCCTCGGCCGCCTCATCGGCGCCTCCACCACCTTCGTCTTCGATCCCCGCGGGGAAGGCCATCCGGTGGCGCACACCCTCACCACCCACCTCCTCCGCCACACCGAGCGCATCGTGGTCCACACGGAGGAAGCCGCGGCCCGGGCCGAAGGAGAGGGAGCGGATCCTGCCAAAATACACCTCGCTCCCCCCGCCGCCGAGCCGGTGGGGGTGTGAAGGAGCAGCCTAGAGGTAGCGGCCGAGGATGGTGAGGATCTTCTCCTTCCCCACGGTGAGGATGAAGCTCGCCGCCCGAGGCCCCCTGTCCTTGCCGAGGAGCACCCGGTAGAGCGAGGGGAAGAACTCTCGTGCCGCGATCCCCTCTTCCTCACAGAAGGCATATATGGCCTCCCCGAGCTTCACCTCGTCGAGGGAGTCCCACCCATCCGCAAGGAGGTGGTAGAGCCGTTGCACCACCCTCCTGTGGGCAACGGGGAGGTCCTCTATGCTCTCATCCCCCACCCTGAGGCTGAACCGGAACTCCTCCGGGGCGTAGGTGGTCACCCAATTCCACGCGCACTGCGCCCGCCTTCGAAGCCGCCGGGCCTCCTCCCCCGAGACCGAGGGGAACTCCTGCGCCATGAGGGCATCGAGATCGCCCTCGTAGATCTGCACCAGGGTGGTCATGTGCCGGAACGGGACCTGGAGGGGCATGGAGGCAGGAGCGCGTTCCACCTGGGAAAACTCGTACGTCCTCCGTTCCCGCTCGAGCTTCTTGGGGTCGACCTGTTCCTTCCCGAAGTAGATCCGCTCGCACTTGTCGTAGTCCTCGTAGATCTTTATCACATCGAGATCGAAGGAGATGGCGAACTCGGTATCGGGCCTGGTCCCTGCGAAGAGGTAGCGGACCACCTCGGGCTGGTACACCTCGAGCACGTCTTTGAGGCTTATCACGTTCCCGGTGGAGGACGAGATCTTCCCCCCTTGCCCCTTGATCCCTATGAAGTCGTACTTAAAGGTGACAGGCGGCTCGTGGTCGTACACCTCACGCACGATCTGTTTCGCAGTGTCGAAGGACCCACCGTCCGAGTGGTGCTCCTTACCGGCCGGTTCGAAGTCCACCTGCTCCTCGCGCCACCGCATGGGCCAGTCCACCCTCCAGCGCAGCTTCACGTTCCCCTGTCTCCTGAAGTCCAGGGCCTCCTTGAACCCGCAGGAACTGCAGGTGTACGAGAGCCCGTAGGTGCCGTCCCAATGCTCCACGGTGGTGGTGTCCTTATGACACGAGGCGCAGAAGATCACCACCGGCCACCACGAGTCCGGAAGCGGCTCTGCGCGGTACTTGTCGAGGATACGGCGGATCACATCACGTCGTTCGAGGGCCCGACGGATCCCCTCGGCATACCGGCAGGAGGTGTATTCCTTCGCCTGATAGATGTACTCAGGGAAGATCCCCACCTCGGGGAGGATCGCCTCCACCTCCTTCTCGTTGGCACGCGCGTAGCTCTCCTCCTTACCCCACGGATCTGGCACCATGGTGATGGGCATGCGGAGGTACGTCTCGAGGTCCTCCCTGTTGGGCATGTTCTTGGGCACCTTGCGGAATACGTCGTACTCGTCCCAGGAGTAGATGAAACGTACGTCCTTCCCCAGATCACGGAGGGCGCGCACCACCAGCTCCACGCTGATGATCTCCCTGAAGTTCCCTATATGGACCGTGCCGGAGGGGGTGATCCCCGAGGCACAGACGTATCGGGGCTTGTCCCCCTTCTCCTTGATGATCCTGAAGGCGGTGACGTCCGCCCAGTGGGAGCTCTTCGGCTTCTGTGGTATACTCATGGCGAGGCATTATAGCGGCCCGGGGAGGAATGTGCAATGCAGAACACCCTGTGTGTCACCTGGCTGGGAAGACAGCCCTACCGCCCGGTGTGGGAGCTCCAGCACGCGCTCCGAAGGAAACGGGCGGCCGGTACCATACCCGACGTGCTCCTCCTCCTCGAACACGACCCGGTGATCACCATGGGCACGAGGGAAACATCCCACGAAATCCTTCTCCCCCCCGAGGAGCTCGCCTCACGAGGGGTAGCGGTCTTACAGGTGGAACGGGGGGGCGAGGTCACCTACCACGGGCCGGGACAGCTCGTCGCCTACCCCATCCTCTCCCTCCGCCACCACCCCCGGTCGGTGAAGAAGCTGGTGCACCATCTGGAAGAGGTGGGGATCCGTGTGGTGGCCCGCTACGGCATACGGGCGGAGCGCGATCCGCGCTATCCCGGCCTCTGGGTCGAAGACCGGAAGATCATGGCCATCGGCATCGCCATACGGGAGGGGATCACCTTTCACGGAATCGCCCTCAACGTGCACACCGACCTCGAGGCCTTCTCGTGGATCGTTCCATGCGGGATCCGTGACAGGGGGGTGACCTCCATCGCACGGGAGACGGGAAAGCAGCTCTCAGTGGAAGAGATCGCCCGGGCCTGGGAAGAGACATTCCTCGAGGTCTTCGGGTACAGGGGGGAGCGAGTCTCCCTTCAGGAGCTCCTGGAGGGGGAGGTGCAGCCCGCGGAGGAGTGAGGGCTCATTCCACGGGTATCGTGAAATAGGAGCAGGCATTCCGATAGCACACCCCCTCCACGATGGTACGGAGGGTCTCCCTGTCGTACGGGTATTCTCCGGCCTCCACCCAGCCCCCCAGGAGGTTGCAGAAGATCCGCCTGAAGTACTCGTGGCGGGGGAACGAGAGGAAGCTCCTGGAGTCGGTGAGCATCCCCACGAAGGTGGACAGCACTCCGAGATTGGCGAGGGCCCGGAGGTGCGCTTCCATACCGTCCCGCTGGTCGTTGAACCACCAGGCCGAGCCGAACTGCATCTTGCCGGGCATGCTTCCGTCCTGGAAGTTGCCGATCATGGTCCCGATCACATAGTTGTCGCGGGGATTGAGGACGTAGAGGATGGTCCGCGGCAGTCGTCCCTCACGATCCAGACTGTCGAGGAACCGGGAGAGAGGCTCCGCGATGGCCCGGTCCGCGATGGAGTCGAAGCCCGTATCTGGTCCCAGTGTCTGGAACATCCTGGTGCTGTTGTTCCGCAGCGCTCCCATGTGGATCTGCATGGCCCATTCCCGTTCGGCATAGAGTCTCCCCAGGAACCGCATGGTGTGGGTATAGAGGGCCTCCTGATCCTCGCGCTCGAGGGCGCGCCCCTCTCTGAGGCGTACGAAGGCCGCACGTATCGTGCTCTCGGGCGCCTCCCGGTACACCGGGGCCACCATGGCGTGGTCGGAGATCCTGCACCCCACCGAGTGGAAGAACGCAACCCGCCGCTCGAGGGCCTCCAGATAATCCTGGAGGTTGGCAATCCGCATCCCTGCGGCATGAGCGAGCTCCTCGATGTAGGCGTTCCAGCGGCCGGGGTCGCCGTAGTCGAGGGCCTTGTCGGGCCTGAAGGTGGGGAGCACCTTCACCTCGAAGCCCTCCTCGGCGAGGGCCCTGTGCGGGGCGAGGTCGCTCACCGGATCGTCGGTGGTGCACACCACCTTCACCCCCATCTTTCGGAGGAGGTTACGCACCGAGAACTCCGGGGTTCTGAGGAGGGAAGTGGCCTCCTGATAGATCCTCTCGGCCGTCTGCGGGGAAAGGACATCCTCGATACCGAAGTAGCGCTTGAGCTCCAGGTGGGTCCAGTGATAGAGGGGATTGCCCACGAGGAAGGGGACGGTCCTCGCCCAGGCCAGGTATTTCTCCTTGAAGGAGGCGGAGCCGGTCACCAGGTCCTCGGGTATCCCGAAGGACCTCATCGCCCGCCACTTGTAGTGGTCCCCGCCGAGCCAGACCTCCCCCAGATCCTCGAATATCCTGTCCTCGAGGATGGCCTCGGGAGGCAGGTGCGTGTGATAGTCGTAGATGGGCAGGGAGGCCGCCGTCTCGTGGTAGAGTTCCCTCGCCACCTCACCCTGGAGCATGAAGTTCTCGTCCATGAAGGCTCTCATGGCATTCCGCCTCCTTCCCTAGATGTTGTCCACCAGGAAGCCGCCGTCCACGGGGATGGTGACGCCTGTAACGAAGCCCGAAGCCTTCCGGCTCGCGAGGAAGATCACCGCGCCGTAGAGGTCCTCCTCCTCGCCGAAGCGTCCGAAGGGAGTCCGGGCGATGATCTGCCGTCCCCGGTCGGAGAGCTTACCTGCCTGGTAATCGTCGTAGAGGAGCTCCCTGTTCTGGTGGCCCACGAAGAACCCGGGAGCGATGGCGTTCACCCTGATGCCGTGTGGTGCGAGTTCCTTCGCAAGCCCCATGGTGAGGTTCATCACCGCGGCCTTGGCTGCGGCATAGGCGTAGACCCCGGAGAGGGGCTTGTACGAGGCCATGGAGGCGATGTTCACCACGCTCCCCTGCACCTTCTTCTCCACCCACCTGCGACCGAAGACCTGGGTGGGGATCACCATGCCACTCATCAGGTTGAGCCGGAAGACGTCCTCGAACCAGGAGACATCCATCTCGAGGAAGCCCGCCTTACCACGGTTCCCTCCCACGCCATTGATGAGCACCGTGGGAGTGCCGAGCCTCTCCTCGACCTCCTGGAAGCCTCGCTCCACGGCCTCCATGTCTCCCGTGTCCACGGCGCATCCGATGACCTCTCCCTCCCCTTCGAGGCGCTCCTTCACCTCCTCCACCGATGCCTCCACGGGTACGGTCTTACCCCGTCCCCATATCGCCACCTTCGCTCCCGAGCCTGCGAGGGCCACGGCAAAGGCCTTACCGATCATGCCGGTACCGCCGGTGATCACCACCACCTCGTCGGAGAGATCCCAGAGGGGCTGCATCTTCATCGTACACCTCCACACCACATGACACAGTCGGACTCGGTCCGCTGTTAGATATTAGATATTACAGTAGAGAAGGTACCACGCAACCACGGACCAGTGCAACCATCCGGTGCGGGCTCCTTCTAAGATCCTCCTGCCGATGAGAGGTGGGCACACTCAAGGCGAAGCGGGCACTCCCCGCAGAGGGGCCGTTTCCTGCAGAACCGCTTGGCGTGCTCCACCAGGAGGGCGTGAAACTCGTTGTAGCACACGTGATCGGGCGGTACGGCCTCCTCCACCGCGGAGCGTACTTCCTCGTAGGGGGTATCGTCTGAGGCGAGCAGACCGAGCCGGGAGAAGATGCGCCGGGTATAGGCGTCCACCACGAACACCGGCACCCCGTAGCCGTAGAGCAGGATGGAATCGGCCGTCTCCCTGCCCACGCCCCACACACCGAGGAGGGCATTCCGCTCGGGGAGGCCGTCACAGGAGAGAAAGAAGCGGGCGAGGTGGGCGAGCCTGCGCGCCTTGAGGGTGTAGTACCCGCATGGTCGGATGAGACGGGCGAGGGCCTCCTCCTCCAGGCCGAGGATACGCTCCGGAGAACAGAGCGACCTTTCGAGGAGGACAGCGAGGGCCCTGCGGGCGTTCGTCCAGGCCGTGTTCTGGACGAGCACAGCGCCCACCGCGATTTCGAAGGCACCCATGCCGTCCGGGACCTCGTAGATCCCGGGATGGTACCCTTCATCGTCGTAGCCCGGAGTCCCCGCCTTTGAGAGGAGAGGCCACCACCCCTGTGGACCATACCACGAAAAGAGTATGTCGTAGAGCCGTGGTATGGTACGCGCTGCAGCAGAGGCCTTCTCAACCTCGACCCCTTCTCCATCACACCCCCGGGTGATCATGGACTCGAGTCTAGCATGCCTCAGGCCGATAAAAAAGCGCCGCCTCCGGCGGCGCTCACAAACCACACCAAAGGCCTGTCACTTCCTGTTCCGGATGACCGCCTGGGCCGCGGCGAGACGGGCGATCGGCACGCGGAAGGGCGAGCACGAAACGTAGTCGAGTCCCACCCGATAGGCGAAGTCGATGGAAGCCGGATCTCCGCCATGCTCGCCGCAGATCCCGAGCTTGATGCCGGGTCGAGCCTTCCTTCCCTTCTCTGCGGCAAGCTTCACAAGCTGGCCCACGCCCTCCTCGTCGAGCGAGGCGAAGGGATCGGTCTCGAGGATCTCCATCTGGAGGTAGGCCGGCAGGAAGGATCCCACGTCGTCCCTCGAGAACCCGAAGGTCATCTGTGTGAGGTCGTTGGTACCGAAGGAGAAAAACTCCGCGTGGGAGGCTATCTTCTCCGCGACGAGGGCCGCGCGGGGCACCTCGATCATGGTACCCACCCGGTAGGACACCTGCACACCGGAGGAGCTCTTCACCTCCTCCATCACCTTCACGATGCGCTCCTTGAGAAAGACGAGCTCCTTCTCCATGCCCACGAGCGGGATCATCACCTCGGGATAGACCGGCTTGCCTTCCTTCGCCACCTCGCAGGCAGCCAGCATGACGGCTCGTGCCTGCATCTCGTAGATCTCGGGATAGGTGATCCCCAGGCGGCACCCTCTGTGCCCCAGCATGGGGTTCATCTCGTGGAGGGCCTCTATCCGCTGCCTGATCTTTTCCGCAGGCACGCCCGAACTCCTGGAGAGCTCTTCGATCTCGGTCTCGGACATGAGCACGAACTCGTGGAGAGGCGGATCGAGGAGGCGTATGGTCACGGGAAGACCCGCCATCTCATGGAAGATACCCACGAAATCCTCCTTCTGGAGGGGGAGGAGCTTCTCGAGGGCCTTCTTCCTCGCCTCGAGGTCTTCTGCGATGATCATCTCGCGGAAGGCCTCTATCTTCCCCTTGTCAAAGAACATGTGCTCGGTGCGGCAAAGGCCGATCCCCTCGGCCCCGAACTCCCTCGCCCGCCGGGCGTCCTGCGGGGTGTCCGCGTTGGTCCTCACCCTGAATCCCTTCTCGGGGCAGTTCTCGCGCACGGCCGAGAGACGGATCTCGTCCACCCACCCGAGGAACTCCTGGAGTTCCCCTCTTATCTCGGGCACCACGAGGGGGATCTGCCCCTCGAACACCTCACCCGTGGTCCCGTCGATGGTGATCCAGTCCCCTTCCTTGAACTCCCTGCCGCCGATCTCGCACCGCCCCTCGTCGAGGATCACCACGTCCTTGCACCCCACCACGCTGGGCTTGCCCATACCCCTGGCCACCACCGCGGCGTGGCTCGTCATACCGCCGGTGGAGGTGAGGATGCCCTGGGCCGCGTACATGCCGCCTATATCCTCGGGCGAGGTCTCCTTACGGACGAGGATCACCTTCTCGACGCCCGCGAGCTCCTCCGCCCTACGGGCGGTG
Source organism: Spirochaeta thermophila DSM 6192 (assembly GCF_000147075.1). NCBI lineage: Bacteria > Pseudomonadati > Spirochaetota > Spirochaetia > Winmispirales > Winmispiraceae > Winmispira > Winmispira thermophila. The sequence goes on along the minus strand of NC_014484.1, from coordinate 549,385 downwards.
AACACGATCTTCCCCGTGGCCGCGCCGGGCGAGGCGTTGAGCCCCTTCGCGAGGGCTCTCGCCTTCTTCTTCGCTTCGGGATCGAGCATGGGGTGGAGGAGCTGATCGATGTGCTCGGGCGAGACCCGCATGACGGCCTCTTCGCGGGAGATGAGCCCCTCCTTCACCATGTCTACTGCGATCTTCACCGCAGCCCGACCGGTGCGCTTCCCGTTCCTCGTCTGGAGGAGGAAGAGCCTGCCCTTCTCGATGGTGAACTCCATGTCCTGCATGTCCCGGTAGTGGCGCTCGAGCCTGTTCTTGACCTCCTCGAGCTGCGCGTACACCTCGGGCATCTTCTCCGCGAGCCCGGAGAGCTTCTCGGGTGTGCGGATCCCGGCCACCACGTCCTCGCCCTGGGCGTTCATGAGGAACTCGCCGTAGAACACGTTCTCGCCCGTGGAAGGATCCCGGGAGAAGCACACGCCCGTACCGGAATCGTCCCCGAAGTTGCCGAAGACCATGGCCTGCACGTTCACGGCCGTGCCCTTCAGACCGCGGATGTTGTTGATCTCCCTGTACTTGCGGGCCCTCTCGTTGTCCCATGAGTCGAAGACCGCATCGATGGCGGCCCACAGCTGGGCCTTCACATCCTGGGGGAACTCCTCACCCACCTTTTCCTTGTAGAGTTTCATGTAACGGGAGACGAGCTCCTTGAGGTCATCCGCGGTGAGTTCGGTATCGAGCTCCACACCACGTTCCTGCTTCAGGCCCTCGAGGACCTTCTCGAACTCCTCGTGAGGGATGCCCTTCACCACGCTCCCGAACATCTGGATGAATCGCCGGTAGGAGTCCCAGGCCACACGGGGGTTTCCCGTCTGCCGGGCGAAGCCCTCAACGGTCTGATCGTTCATCCCAAGGTTGAGGATGGTCTCCATCATCCCCGGCATGGAGATCGCAGCACCAGAGCGCACCGAGACGAAAAGTGGATTCTCAGGATCCCCCAGCTTCCGTCCCATGGCCTTCTCGAGCTTGGCGAGAGCCTCCTCCACCTGTTCCCTCACTTCGGGAGGATACTGTTTGTCGTTCTTATAGTAGAGCTCACACACCTCGGTAGAGATCGTGAACCCCGGCGGCACGGGGATCCCTATCGAGGTCATCTCCGCGAGGTTCGCCCCCTTTCCACCCAGAAGATCGCGCATCTTGGCGGAGCCTTCCGCCTTTCCCTGACCGAAAAAGTACACGTACTTAGGACTCATCTTTCCCCCTCAATACGTTGAGATAACAATTCCGATTATATTCATCTGTGTACCGGATTATATTAGCATGGAAAGGGCAAACACACAAGACAAATTAAACTTTTCTAATAGATCAGGAATTAGAACAGGCGTTCACTCCCGGGGTCGGCCGCCCGGCCTCCCCGTACCCCGGACAATCGGACGAGGGTATATGGTGAACCGGCCTGCCGTCCGCGGAACGACAGGCCGGGGTCTCTCATGAAGCGAGGTACGTCTCGAGGATCTTCGCCTTTTCCGACTGCTGTATCTTCTTGAGCGCCTTCTTCTCTATCTGGCGTATGCGCTCCTTGGTGAGGTTGTACAGGTCCCCTATCTCCTTGAGCGACATGGGATGCCTGCCGTTGAGACCGAACCGGTACTGGATGATCTCGGCTTCCTTCTCCGTGAGCGTGGCGAGCACCTCCTGGATCTCCTCCTGGAGGGTCTTCTCGAGGACCACGTCCTCGGGGGGACGAGAGGCCTCGTCTTTGAGGTAGTCGCCCAACATCGCGGAGTCCCGATCCTCGTAGACCGGCGTGTCGAGGGAGACGTACTCCTTCGAGAGGTTGAGGAGGTTCGCCACGTGATCCTCGTCGTAGTCCAGGGTCTCCGCGACCTTCTTTATCTCATTGTGTTCTCCGCTCTCGGTCTGCACGAGCTTCCGCGCCTTCTCGATCTGTACCAGCTCGTTCGCCCTGTTGAGCGGGAGCCGGATCATCCTGGATTTCTCGCTTATGGCCTTGAGGATGGCCTGCCTGATCCACCAGACCGCGTACGAAATGAAGTGGTAGCCTTTGTCGGGATCGAACCGTTCTATGGCGTTCAAGAGGCCTATGTTCCCTTCGCTTATGAGGTCGGCGAGAGGAAGCCCCTGATTCTGGTACTTCTTCGCCACGTTCACCACGAACCTGAGGTTGGCGGTGACGAGTTTTTCCTTGGCATGCTGATCACCCTGTGCCGCGAGGCGGGCGTAGTGGTCCTCTTCCTCCCGGGTGAGGAGGGGTATCCTGTTGATCTCCTTGAGATACAGGGAGAGCACATTCGCATCCCCTGAATCCTGCACTCGTCTTTTCTTCTTTCGCTTGACAGTTTCCATGGCTTCCTCCGCCGCTATACTAGCAAAATCCATGCCACCAAACGCACCCTTGTCATCTTTTTACTCTGAAAGAAGATAGACAAAAGACGCGTTTCCTCGTCGATCGATGTATCCGGGTTGCTGTGTCGATTTTATGCACGAGTCTCCGGCGGGCGGAAAAACCGTGTCAAAATGACCCGATCCAGAGCTCGTCGGGGTTTTTCGTGCGCCCGCAGCAGAGCGTGAACGGGAGGCCACTCCCACACGTACACTTCCGGCCGGGCGTGCAACCGGGGGTCGGGACATCCAGAGGTGTAGCCTCGGGGGGAATGAAGACCATCCAGGGGAACACGATCTCGACGTCGTGGAAGACCTGCAGCTTCTGAGCCGTGGAGAGCGAGGAAAGGTCGTACATCCGGCGGACATCCCTCCAGTACTCCCAGATGAGCTGGTCGATCATGTCCTTCTCGGCGCGCGAGGAAAAGTGGGCGCTCCGCTTCGAGGAGAGATACCGCCGCACCTGGATGGCGTAGAACGCCTTCCAGTCGTCCTGCTCGGGGGTGTCCTGCTTCAGCATGCCGTACTCGTTGAGGCTGGAGAGGATCCTGCGGCGGAGGCGCGGTCCCTTCCGGATGCGATATGCGGCGAGCCAGGCGCGGAGCGCGGGGCCGCACGCCCCCATCCGGCGGAGGGAGATCCCCAGGAGGTGGAAGGCCCGTCCCAGGAACGACTTCTCTTCCGACGGACAGAGCGTGACGCATCGCTTGAGGAGGGAGAGGGCCTCCCTCGTTCTGTGCCGCGCAAGATGGCGCACCGCCTTCCTCAGCAGTCGTTCGTGCTCCCTCACATCCTTAAAGGTACCAATCACGATTCCACACGGCAACTCCCGCCGGAGAGACGAGAAAAAAACGAGCTACTGCTGGAATATCCACCCCCGACGGTGCATGCTATAGATGAGGAGGACATATGGCTGGATACGATCGTCCTGCGAACGACGATAACCTCAGCGCGTGGGTGGTCACGGTGGACATGGGGCTCGGGCATCAGCGGGCCGCCGCCCCCTTCGCCCCCATCGCAGAGGAAGGGATCATCACGGTGGGAAGCATCTCGGCCACCGATCAGAGCGAACGGGCCCTATGGCTCAGGATGCAGCGCACGTACGAGTTCCTCTCCCGCGTGAGGAGCGTGCCGGTGATCGGGCCTCCCCTCTTCGGGATCCTCGATGCCTTGCAGAACATACCCCCCCTCTACCCCTTCAGGGACATGTCGGCCCCTTCCTACCAGGTGAAGCTCCTTTCCTCCCTCATCAGAAAGGGGCTCTGCAAGGGGATGATCGAGAAGGTGAAGGAGAAGCCGCTCCCCATCCTCGCCACGCACCCCGCACCGGCGCTCGCCGCCGACATGGCGGGATTCCCGAGGGTCTACTGCATCGTGTGCGACGCCGAGGTGAGCCGCGCCTGGGTGGCGGAAAACCCCAGGGAGAGCAGGATCCACTACATGGTCCCCTGCGGGAGGGCCCTGAGGCGCCTCAAGCTCTACGGTGTACCCGACGAGCGGATCTTCCTCACGGGCTTCCCTCTCCCGCTCGAGGTGCTCGGCGACGAGAACCTGAGCACGCTCACGCAGGACATGGGACAGCGGCTCCACTACCTCGACCCCAACAACCGGTTCTGGCCGCTCCACGAGATGAACGTACGCCATTTCCTCGGACGATCCAACCTCAAGTGGCGAAAAGAGAGGGTCTTCACCGTGACGTTCGCCGTGGGGGGCGCAGGGGCCCAGGTGGAGATAGGGTGCGCGATCCTCAAGTCGTTGCGCAAGAGGATCGCTGCAGGCGAGGTGATGCTCAACCTGGTGGCCGGGGTGCGGGAGGAGGTGCGCCGGATCTTCGAAGAGGAGAAGGCGCGGTGGGCGCCCGACTCCCCCCTCGTGCAGGTGGTCTACGCTCCCACGAAGGAAGCGTACTTCGCCAGGTTCGCCCAGGTCATCCGCCGCACCGACGTGTTGTGGACCAAGCCGAGCGAGCTTTCCTTCTATGCGGGTCTCGGCATCCCCATCATCATGGCGCCCGAGATCGGTGCGCAGGAGCGCTACAACAAGGCCTGGCTCATGGAGATACAGGCGGGGATCCCCCAGGAGGATCCGGCCTACACGGACCAGTGGCTCTGGATCCTGCTCGAGGAAGGGAGGCTGGCCGAGTCGGCCTGGGACGGGTTTCTCAAGGCCCGCAAGTACGGTACGTACAAGATCATGGAGGTGCTCAAGACCGGGACCATGGTGAGGGAGACCTCTCCCCTCAAGCGCTAGGGAGCGGCTCCCCGCCCCCTTCCAGGATCGAGGCGATGAGGTCGGCGATCTGGTACACTCCCGTGGTGAAACCGGCCTCCTGGATGCGGGCTCTGGCGTGCGCCACTCGCGCGGGGAGATCGGCCCTCGAGAGGAAACGGAGCGAATCCCTCACCCCGGGGATGTACCACCCGTATCCGTGGTCGAGGAAGTAGCGGATGATCGCGTAGTCGTTCTGCGCGATCCACTCGGTGAAGAGCATGGGTCGACCGACCACGAGGGCCTCCATGGCGGTGGAAGCGCCTGCCTTGCCCACCACGAGGTCGGCCGTGTGGTAGAGATCGGCCATGCGGTCGGTGAACTCGACCACCGCGAGGCGGGAGCCGGGGCCTGAGAGGGGCCGCATCCGCTCGTAGAGGGCTCTGTTCCTCCCCGTGAGGAGTACGATGTTGAGAGGGAGTCGGGCGCGTACAAGGGCTTCGACATAGCGGCCGATCTTTCCCAGACCCATCCCGCCCCCGGTGCACAGGAGGACGGGGAGGTCAGGGCCGAGTCCCAACGAGAGGCAGACCTCTTCCCTCGTCGCGGAGGGGGTGAGGATCTCGGGTCGCACGGGGAAGGGGGCGATGCGGATCCTGGAGGGATCGATGTCATAGCGGACGAGGCCCTCCCTCGCCTCCTCGCTCGCCACGAGGAAAAGGTCAACGCCTCGGGCGGCCCACCAGGGATAGGCGTCGAAGGGGTCGACCACATAGGTGAGGAGGGGGAATCGAAGGCCGTGATCCGCGCGGGCCTCGAGGGCCACCATGGAACAGAGCGGGTGCGTGGAGACCACCAGGTCGGGGCTCCTGGAGACGAGGTAGGGGATGCCTGCCTCGAAGAGCTCCCGGTAGTGCCAACGGGCGAACTCGAGGCCGGTACGGGGAAGGCGTGTGAGGAGCCAGTAGAGGATGCGCATGGGCGCAGGGTGTCGGGCGGCCTGGATCCACGCCCGGTTGAGCCGCTCGTCGATCCGGGAGGCACCGGCGGCGCGGGGGAGGTCCACCACCTCGACGGCCAGTCGGTCGGGGAATCGGGCTTCGAGGGCCGACGCCATGGCCCGTGCAGGGGCGATGTGGCCCCCTCCCACCCCCACGGTGAGGAAGAGTATGCGGTGCATACCATCAGTGTGAACCAGCGGCAGCGGAAACGCAAGAGGAGATCAGCGAAGCGCTTCCCAGCGGTACACGAATATGTACGAGGATGGAAAGGGGTAGTACCTCCTGCACAGGACTGCGGCAAGGATGCGGTAGGGCCTCTCCTCCCGGAGGGCCGAGAGTGCGCCGTCCTTCAGGCCGGCGAGGTGGTAGAAGGGCCCGGAGCGGGTCATACCCTCGTAGTAGAAGAGCTGTCCGAACTCGAACGGGCCTGTGAACGAGCCTTCGAGGTCCACCCAGGAGGAAGGGGTGTAGGAAGCCGGATCCTCCCGCTCGAGTCGGGCCTTCTCCTCGGAAAGGCGCGAGATGAAGGTTGCGATGGCGTCGTCTTCCTGCCGGTCTCCCGAGAGGAGGGTCTCGAGTCGGGCGATCTCCTGCGCGAGCGCGGCGAGATGGGCCTGCCGGATCTCCTCTCGCTCGGTCGGGGTGAGCACAGGAGGCTCGATGTGCCCCGGGGAGGAGGGTCTGCCGGCGGGAAGAGCGGACACAGGGCGTGCCGCAGGCTCCGCGGTCCGAACCGCGTCCTCGCCGGAGGTGGTCACACACCCGGCTGCGAGAACTACAATGGAGAGGAAGAGAGGGACTCTCATGCAACACCTCCTTTCGGGTTTCCATGAGTATAGAACGATTCTGTGCTTCTGTCATGTATGAGGACATCGAGGTATCGGCAACCGCTTCGTCCGCCTGGGCCCATCGGGATCAGCACGCGTCTATCGATAGCCCACACGAGATTGCATATTTATCGAAAACACGGGCCCCTCGTTCGGGTTTTACCGTACCAGGTTTCCTTTTTTGCATGTTTATGCTATACACTGCGTACCTCATCGAAAGGAGACGTCATGGGGAGCGTGAAGGATCTCGAGGTGGTGAAAGCCCCGAGCGACCGGGAGCCGGGAGAAGGCCGGTTCAGGTTCTCGGACAGGTACTCGGTCTTCGATTGGGGCAAGATGCCGGACGACATCGCCCACAAGGGGGCTGCGATCTGTATCGCCACGGCCTACTTCTTCGAGCGGCTCGCCGAAGAGGGGATCCCCTCCCACTATCTGGGTGTGGTGGAGGACGGGAGGGTGGTGCGTCTCTCCGAGGCGAGGGGGCCGGTGAGGGAGCTCGCCTGCCGACTCTTTCGGGTGGTGCGGCCGTCCCGCAGGAATGGCGAGTACGACTACGGGATCTTCGCCGGCCTTTCCGGCAACTTCCTCATCCCGCTCGAGGTGATCTACCGGAACAGCCTCCCGCCGGGATCTTCGGTGTTCAGGCGGCTCGCCTCGGGGGCGCTCACGCACGAGGATCTGGGGCTTGCCGGCCCGCCTGAGCCGGGGATGCGGCTCGATCCTCCCATGCTGGATGTGTCGACCAAGCTCGAGGAGACCGACCGCTACCTCTCGTGGGAGGAGGCGCAGCGGATCGCAGGGCTTTCGGAGGAGGAGGTCTCGGCACTCAAGGAACGCACGCGCTTCCTGGATAGGCTCATCACAGAGGAGACGAGGAGGCTGGGGCTCGATCACGAGGATGGCAAGGTCGAGTACGCCTTCGACGAGGGGAGGCGGCTCGTCCTGGTGGATGCCCTGGGGACCCTGGACGAGTGTCGCTTCACCTACCGGGGGATCCCGGTGAGCAAGGAGGTGGCGCGGATCTTCTATCGTAGGACGGAGTGGTACCGGCGGGTGGAGGAGGCGAAGCAGGAGGACAGGGTCCACTGGAAGGAGCGGGTGGGTATGGAGCCGCCGCCGCTCCCTCGGGAGTTCGCCCAGGCGATCTCGGAGATGTACATGGCCTATGCGAACGAGCTGACGGGGAGGGAGTGGTTCAGGGTGCGGCCGCTTTCCGAGGTGCTCCGCGTGATAGGGGAGTTCGTAGGGTGAGAGAGACAAGGGTGTTGCCCGCCACGGATGAGGCGATAGAGGAGGCGGCGCGCCTCCTGCGCGAGGGGGAGGCGGTGGCCTTTCCCACCGAGACGGTCTACGGGCTCGGGGCGAATGCCCTGGATGCGGTTGCGGTGGCGAGGATCTTCGAGATAAAGGAACGGCCCCTCTTCGATCCGCTCATCGTCCACATCGCGGAGGAGGGGATGCTGAAAGAGGTGGTGCGGGAGGTGCCTTCGATCGCGAGGAGGCTCATGGCGCGGTTCTGGCCGGGTCCGCTCACGCTGGTGTTGCCGAAGGGGGAGCGGGTGCCGGGGATCGTGACCGCAGGGCTCCCCACGGTGGGGGTCCGGATGCCGGCGCATCCCGTGGCGCGGAGGCTCATCGAGCGGGCAGGGGTGCCGATCGCCGCGCCGAGCGCGAACCGTTTCGGGTCGCTGAGTCCCACGAGGGCGGGGCACGTGGCGGGTCAGCTCGGGGGAAGGGTGGCGTTGGTGCTGGACGGGGGGGCGTGCGAGGTGGGGGTGGAGTCGACGGTGGTGCGGGTGGAGGGGGGGAGGGTGCGGGTGCTCCGGCCGGGCGGGGTGGCGGTGGAGGCGCTGGAGGAGGCGGTGGGCCGGGGTGCGGTGGTGGTAGGGGGACCGGAGCGGGAAGGGGCGCAGGAGGCGCCGGGGATGCTGCCCTGGCACTATGCGCCTTCGGTGCCGGTGGTGGTGCTGGAGGGGGGAGCGATGCCGGGGGCCGAGGAGGCGCGCGAGGCGGGGCTGCTGGCGTGGAGAGAGGTGCCGGCGCGGCCAGCGTTCCGGGCGGTGGAGGTGCTCTCGCCGCGCGGGGATCTGCAGGAAGCGGCTGCCCGGCTGTTCGAGGGGCTGCACCGGCTGGAGGAGGCGGGGGTGGCGCGGATCTATGCGGAAGCGGTGCCGGAGGTGGGGCTGGGAAGGGCGGTGATGGACCGGCTCAGGAAGGCGGCGAGGCGGCGTCCCTCCTAGCCGCCTCGCCCTTGCTCCACCGGACGGTCGCCACTACGGGACTACTCGATACACCCAGGGGATCACAGCTGGGAGAAGAGGTTGGCCATTTCTATGGCGCTCACGGCGGCGTCCCATCCCTTGTTTCCCGCCTTGGTGCCCGCACGCTCGACGGCCTGCTCGATCGTGTCGGTGGTGAGGACTCCGAAGATCACGGGCAGCCCGGTCTCGAGGCCTGCGAGTGCCACGCCTTTGGCGACCTCGGCCGCCACGTAGTCGAAGTGGGGGGTGGCGCCCCTGATCACCGCACCGAGGCAGATCACGGCATGGTACTTCCCCGAGGCGGCGAGCCGCTTGGCGGTGAGGGGGATCTCGAACGAACCCGGCACCCACACGAGATCCACCTGTGCAGGGTCCACATCATGTCGAACCAGGGCGTCCATCGCCCCTTCGATGAGCTTGGTGGTGATGAACTCGTTGAACCTGCTCGCCACGATGGCGAACGAGAGGCCCTTGCCTATGAGTTTCCCTTCCACGATCTTCCCTGGATTCATCGTTCCTCCTCGTGGGGGTCACCTCCGGTCCGCACGTTTCCCTGGTGAAGGGGTTCGGACGAGGCGTCCTTCCCCTGCACCACCGCCAGGAGGTGTCCCATCTTTATCTTCTTCGTCTCAAGATAGTATTGGTTGCGGGGATTCGGTGGCACCTCGATAGATTCCCGTTTCGTCACCTTGAGGCCGTACCCCGAGAGACCCGCGATCTTCTTGGGATTATTGGTCATGAGGCGGATCGAGGAGAGACCCAGATCGACGAGGATCTGCGCTCCTATCCCGTAGTCTCGGAGATCGGGCGGGAACCCCAGGGCGATGTTCGCCTGGACGGTGTCGTGGCCCTGGTCCTGGAGCGCGTAGGCCTTGATCTTGTTGGCGAGGCCTATGCCCCTCCCCTCCTGACGCATGTAGAGAAGCACACCCAGGCCTTCCTTCTCTATGCGCTCGAGTGCGGCCGCGAGCTGCTGCCCGCAGTCGCACCGGAGAGAACCGAGCGTATCTCCCGTGAGGCACTCGGAGTGGACCCGCACGAGGACGTCTTGCTTGCCCGCGACGTCCCCTTTCACCAGGGCCAGGTGCGTCTCCCCCGTGAGCACTTCGGTGTAGGCGATGGCACGGAACTCGCCCCACTTCGTGGGGAGGAGGGCCTCGGCCTCTCTTCGGACCAGTTTCTCCTGGCGTCTCCGGTAGTCGATGAGCTGGGCGATGCTTATGAGCTTGAGGCCGTGTCTCCTGCAGTAGTCCACGAGGTCGGGAAGCCGGGCCATGGAGCCGTCGTCCTTCATGATCTCGCAGATGACTCCCGCGGGATAGAGCCCCGCGAGCCGGGCGAGGTCCACGGCCGCCTCGGTGTGTCCGGCGCGCCGCAACACCCCGCCGGGTTTGGCCCGGAGCGGGAAGACGTGTCCGGGACGGCGGAAGTCCTCCGGCCTGGCCTCGGGGTCCACAAGCTTCCGTGTGGTGAGGGCCCTGTCATGAGCGGAGATCCCGGTGCCCGTACCCACGGCGTCGACCGACACGGTGAAGGCCGTCTCCAGGGTATCCTGGTTCTCAGGGGTCATGGGCTCGAGGTCGAGCTCCCTCGCACGCTCCTCCGTGATGGCCACGCAGATGAGGCCCCGGGCCTCCTTGGCCATGAAGTTGACGAGCTCGGGGGTGATCTTTTCGGCCGCCACGATCACGTCGCCCTCGTTCTCCCGTTCCTCGTCGTCGACCACTACGAGGGGGCGACCCGCCCGGAATTCCTCTATGGCCTCCTCGATCGAGGCGAATATGTCATGCGTCTCTTCATTCGCCATGTCCATCCCTCACTTCTCTCGTTCTGTCGTCTATAATACTCCAATCCTTTTGTATCGAAAAGGGAGGCACGTCTAGAACCCGAGATCGCGGAGCCGTTCGATGGTGAGGTCGCCCGTGCCCGGGCCCCCCTCGAGGAGGAGGCTCTCCACGTACTTGGCGAGGATGTCGCACTCGAGGTTCACCATGTCTGCCCGGCGGCGATCGGCGAGGGTGGTCACCGCGAGGGTATGAGGGATGACGACCACGCTGAAGCCCTCCGGAAGCTTCTCTGCGACGGTGAGGCTGACCCCGTCGACCGCCACCGAGGCCTTGGACGCGATGTACTTCCTCAGCTCCGGCGGTACCCAGAAGGCGAAGTACTCGCCCCCGCTCCGTCGCTCCCGCACCATCACCCGCCCCACACCATCCACGTGCCCCGACACCAGGTGCCCTCCCAACCGCTCACCCACCGCCAGCGCCGGCTCCAGGTTCACCCGCCGCCCCACCCGCACCCCCCCCAGCGTACTCCGCGCCGCCGTCTCATAGCTCACATCCGCAAGGAAGGTGCGCTCATCCAGGGCCGTGACCGTGAGGCACACCCCGTCCACCGCCACACTCGCCCCCACCTCCAGCACACCCACGACCCCGGGCCCCTCCACCCGCACCACCAGCCCTCCCCCCTCCTTCCTCACCTCACGCACCACACCGATCTCACGAACGATACCCGTGAACACCGTATCCCTCCTCGTACAAGACTCCTACACCCACCCCCGCCGCACGCACCGGACCATCACATCCTCACCCACCCTCCTCACCTCACGCACCTCCCACTCCCGTTCCCCCAACCCCTCCACCACGCGCCCCTCCACCCAACCCCTCCCCTCTCCCAGGACCCTCGGCGCCACGAACACCACCAGCTCGTCCACCATCCCCGCCTCGAGGAACGCCCCCGTCACCCCCGCCCCCGCCTCCACCATCGCGACATTCACCCCCTCCTCCCCCAACCACCTCGACACCGCCTGTACATCCACCTTCCCATCCCTGATCCCCACCTCCACCACCCGCACCCCCCGCCTTTCCACCTCCCCGCGCCACCCCGCATCCACCCCCGGCCCCACCATCACCACCGTACCCTCCCGTACGACCCGGGCCCCCACCGGCAGCCTCCCCCGTGTATCCAAGACCACCACCCCAGGATCCCTCCCCTCCCCCCCCGGAACCCGCACCGTGAAGGCCGGATCGTCGGCCAGCACCGTGCCGATCCCGGTGACGAGCACATCGCTCCCCGCGCGCAAGCGGTGCACCTCCCAACGCGCCTCCTCGCCCGTGATCCACTTCGAACGTCCATCCGGCAGGGCGATCCTGCCATCGAGAGAGGCGGCCACCTTGGCCACCACCCACGGCCTTCCCCGCTCCATCCTCGAGATGAACCCCCTGTTGAGCCACCGCGCCTCCCGGGAGAGCACCCCCACCTCCACCTCCACCCCCGCTTCGGCGAGGATCGAAAGCCCCTTTCCCGCCACCTGCGGATTCGGGTCCCTGCACGCCACCACCACCCTCCGCACCCCGGCCTTGAGGATCGCATCCGTACACGGCGGGGTCCTCCCCCAGTGACAGCACGGCTCGAGGGTCACGTACATCTCCGCACCCCGCGCCTCCTCCCCCGCCTCGGAGAGGGCCGCCACCTCGGCATGCGGGAGCCCGGCCCGCTCGTGGAACCCCTCGCCCACCACGCGCCCATCCTTCACGACCACGGCACCCACCATGGGATTGGGCGACGTCCGCCCCTCGGCCCTCCGTGCGAGGGCGAGCGCCCGCCTCATGAACACCACATCACGCTCCGCCACACCAGCCTCCTATACGAACAGGGGGTACAGGGCGTACCCCGTCACCTCGACCACCAAGGCAACGAGGCCCGCACAGACCGTCCGCACCGGAAGCCCCCTGAGCGGCCCGGGCACCTCCGGCCCCTCCACCCGGTGGAGGATCCCCACGAAGAAGAGGAGCCCTGCGGTGAACCCCACACCCGCCCAGAGGAGCCCCCAGAGCGACCAGCCGAGCGACCCCTCGCCCTCGAGCACCACGAGCACCCCGCCCAGCACCAGCGCCACGAGATCGCCCCGCCTCACCAGCTCGAGCCACCGACCGTCCTCTCCCGGCGCGACCCGCCGGAGGAGCAGGAAGAGGAGGACGAGCACGCCTCCGAACCCGAGGAGGAACCCCATGAACCTGAAGGCCCGCACATCCAGGACCGAGAGGACCCACCGCTCGAGGACGTACTGGTAGAGCCCGGCGAGGAGCAGGAGACCCGTCACCACCCCGCCCAGGAAGAGCGCATCCCTCACACGGGAGACACCCGAGAACAGGAGTGAGAGCCCCAGGAAGAAGGCGAACGCGAGGTGTGAAGGTCCGAGATAGAGGAGCGCATCAGCGGGCATCACCATCCCTCCCTGCGAGCCGCACCAGGGCGGCGAGGTAACCGAAGACGAAGAAGGCGCCCGCAGGGGCCACCGCCGCCCGCAGGGGCAGGTCCCCGAGCCCCGGCACCACCAAGGCCGCATCGGCGAAGGGCACCAGGCTGAGAGCACCGTAGCCCAGGAGCTCCCTCACGAAGGCCATCACCACCACGGCCGCCGCATACCCCCCGCCCACACGCATCGCCATCCGGAACGTGCGCTTGGGACGATAGGAGAGACCGTAGGCCACCCCGTAGCCCCACACGAGCGAACCCACCACCAGGACCGGCAGGTACAACCCGAGCACCCTGAGCACCTCCGGTGCCCAGGCCCTGAAACCGAGCTCCATGAGACTCACCGTGGTTCCCCCCACGATGAAGAAGACCGCGAGCTGCATCTCGCGGTTGCGCAGGTACTCCCTGAACGAGGAGAAGAGGAGCGAGAGGAAGAGGAGCAGGCCCCAGGCCACGAGTCCGAGGAGGAGACCGTAACCGAACCTCGTGGTGAGTGCGAGCGCCGGGGCGAGCCCGCACCCTGCGACCAGGAGGATGTTGCCGTGAAAGAAACCCGCCCTTTCCATCTAGAGGAGACCTCCTTCCTCGAGGAGCGATCGTCCGAGGCGCACCGCCTCCTCCACCTTCCGGAGCAGGAGAGGATCGACCCCTTTCACCTCGTGCCACAGACGACGGGCACTCCGATCCAGGAGGAGCCGCCTGAGACGATCCGTATCGTACGGATCGTCCCCTCCCGCCTCGAGCCCGTAGGGGAACCGCACATCCACGACCGCGCCCGTTCCATCATAGAGCACCACCACGAGGCCCGCCTCGCGCCACAACACCGGAAGCGACACAGCCCACACCGCCTCCCCATCGCCCGAAACCCGATACACGCTCCCTGCGGAAAGAGGAAGCCCCATCTCCTCCACCTGCAGCCCCTCCCCGCCGAGCACGAGACGCACCCCTCCCGCATCCCGGTCCTCCAGCCTCCCACCCAGGAAGACATAGCCGCTCCCTATCAGCGCGAGCGTCGAGAGGAAGAAAAGCACCACCAGCCCCACATCGAAGCGTTGATCGAGCACGTGCCTCATGCGCGCCCTCCCACACGGGCTACGGAAAGGTGATCCACGAGCGGGACCGTGAGGTTGAGCACCGCGGCGCAAAGGAGCCCGGGATAGGGGAAGACCCCACCCAGGGCGAAGAACCCGGCCAGGAGACCTCCCGCAACCGCATACCAGGGGAGGAGTCCCGCCCTGGAAGGCCGGGAGACCTCATCGGGAATGAGGAAGAACGCGGCGAGCACCACATCGGTCGCCCCCAGATAGAAGAGCACGTCGGCCCCTCCCTCCGGCCCCCTCCCCGCGACGAAGACGAGGAGGGTGTAGGCCCCCAGGAAGAGGAAGGGGAGGTCCACCCGCACCACCTCCTCGTACACGAGGAACAGGGCACCGAGGAAGACGAAGAGCCCCATCTGCGCCCCCACCGCACCCGGCACGTTCCCCAATGCGAGATCCACGTATCCGTCGGGAAGGTACGAACGAAGGGGCACGAAGATCACATCGTTGAGCACACCCGTGACCCGCACGTCGATCGCGCTCGGGGTGAGACCCACCACCTGGAGGATGCTCCCCCCCCTGAGCCCCGAGAGGAGACGCTTTGCTTCGACGAAGAGCGGGAGTCCCTGCACCCTATCCCCGAAGAGCGGCGGAAGATAGCTTCCCGCATCGAAGGGAAAGGAGACCACGGCGAAGAGCACGGCCGCCACCGCGGGGTGGAACCAGGCGCGAGCAGGGCCGCCGAAGGTCCAGCGCGCCACCACCTGACCGAAGACCGCGGCGAGGAACCCGGCAACGGGATGGAGTCCGGGAGGCAGGAAGAGCCCCACGAGGAGCCCGAGCCCCACCGCATCCCACGAGGGCCGTGCCTTCCGGGAGAGGAGCTGCGCCATGAGGAGGTCCGCACCGAGGCTCCCCACCACCGTAGACGCGGTCGTCAGGAGCCCCTCCGGACCGAAGAGCACCGCCATACCCCCCACCACCGGGAGCAGGGCGAGCACCTTCTTCCGCTCATAGACCTGCCTGGAACCCAGGACGAGGCGCCCACCGTCAACCCTCTCCATGACCTTCCCTCTCCTTCTCGAGATAGTCCCTGAACCGGTCGGCGAGGGGAATGGCCGAGGGACAGACGAAACTGCAGAGGTTGCAGCCTATACACCCCTCGATCGCCCCTCCGGTGAGGAGCCGCCCGTCCCCCCTTCCGAGGGCCTCGTGGAGGAGCCAGGGCTCGAGCCCCCTCGGACAGACCTGGGCACATCGGCTGCAGTGGATGCACGGTTCCTCCCCCCCCGTCGCCCCTCTCCCGAGGAGCGTCACCACATCCACGCCGGGAAGCAGCGGTGCCCCGAGCCATGAGACCTCCCTGCCGGAGAGAGGTCCTCCCAGGAAGACCCTCGGATCCGCATCGGGACCGAGCATCGTCCCCTCCTGGGAGAGGAGATCGAATACGGGCATACCCAGCCGGACCTTCACGAGGACGGGGCGCTGCACCGCATCCCCGCCCACCAGGACCACCTGTTCGAGCACAGGCCTCCCCCCGACGACCGCATCCCTCACCGCGAGGAGAGTGGAGGGTTCTGCGATCACGAATCCCTCGTCCACGGGAAGCCTGCCCCAGGTGAGACGGGCCCCTCCCACCAGCTCGAGGAGCATCTCGTCCGAGGTGAAGGGATACCGTCTCGCGACATGGTGGACCCGCACGGGGATACCCGGATCCCCCAGGTCCCTCACGAGGAGGCGGGAGATCGTCCGTTCCTCTTCGGGAACGACCAGATGCACCTCCTTGGGCATCACGGTGCGCACGAGGATGCGGAGCCCCTCGGCCACGGCCTCGCGCCGGAGATCGAGGAGCAGCTCCTCGGTATACCGCCACGGCTCCGCAGAGAAACAGGCGCAGACCAAGGCCTCGGCCTTACGCCCCGGCGGCGGGAGGAACCTCCCGATCGGAAGGGGGACGTTCCCGTGCCGGATCACCCCCGACGAGAAGAGCCGCTTCCAGAGCTTCTCCGGCGTCATGTCCGCCCAGTCGGAGGTCCGGACCTTCGCGCGACGCTCGAAGGTCCCGGCGAGATCCAAGATCACGGCCTCCCGTTCACCCTCCGGGAGGGAGACAGGGACGATGTCCCGCACCCTCCCCGGCACCGAGGAGTAGAGGGGCGCCCCCATGACGCTCGCCGGTTTCGCGAGCAACTGCCCCTCCTTCACCTCGTCGCCCGGCTTCACCACAGGATGGGAAGCCTCCATCATTCCCCATGCGAGGGGGATCACCACCACCTTGGGAAGGGATGCGTTCACCACCCGACGATCCACCGTCTGTACATAGGAACGGAACTCCAGACCGCCTCTCATGCGGCCGGCAAGGAGCGACCTCATGCGACCTGCCTCCCCTCCTTCCGGATGGCTGCTCTCATACCATACCTGGTTTCAAAAGTCAAACCCGCCCCCCTCTTGAGAACCTCGGGCAGCAGCAGAAGCAGAAGGACGAGGAGTCCCGCCGCCTGCACAGGCCAACGCCACTGCACCCTCGTCGGAGAACCCACGAAGGAGGTCTCCACACCGGCCTGAAGGAACAACCGCTCGATCCTGTGTGGAGGGAGATCCTCCACCCTGCGGAACCAGGCCTCGTCGAACCTGAGGACCACCTCATCCTCCCTCACCACCTCGTCGCCCTCTATCCGTAAACGGGGGAGGATCACCGCATCTCCCCTCATGGGCATCTCGAACGGCACGTTGAACAGGAAGCCCTCCTGGAAGGCCCGGTGTGCGAGGTACCCGCCGGCCCCCTGCCACCACGGCCCCTCCCCGGGAAGGGGGATCCGGACTTCGCCTCCCGCGAGCCCCGCCCCGGCAGCGACCGTGGCGCATACCAGGAGGAAGAGCCCCCATCCCCAGCGGGAAAGGCTTCTGCCGGCGTCGGTGCGGGTGCGTCTTCTGAGGGGCACCGGACGAAAGACCCGGTGTGAGAGCCGGCTCCGCCACCACGTGAAGTAGGCGACCATCATCCCCACCACTCCGCACTCCACCAGCAGGGCCGCCGCCACCTCCCAGCTCCCGAGGAAGACCGCCCATCCCACCACCACCGTGAGATGGATCACTCCCCACCACACGACCCCGCCCCACTCCTCCCACCTCCATCCCCACAGGACCCCTCTCTCCAACATCTCGGCAACCGGCGGCAGGAGGAGCAGAAAACTCACCATCCCTGAGGCGGCGGCGGGCACCATCCCCACCCCCCCGGTCCCCACCGACACCACCCAGCCCACCCCGCCCGCCACGGCCCACACACCCCATCTCCCCCAGGCCCACCACACAAGGAGCCCCAGGAACACCCCGGCGAGGAAGAGCCTCACCGGCCACCCCTGCCCCATGAGCACCACCTTTCCGGGAAAGGCCCGGAGCACCGGGAGGACCTCGAAGAGGAACCAGAGGGCGCCGTGTCGTTGCGGCACGTAGAGGAGGGAGACGACCTCTTCACCCACCCTCCCCTCGAACATCGAAGGCAACCATGAGAGGTAGGGATCGTACCTCGGATCGGCCGGATCGAGTCTCGAAGGGAGATCCCTGAGCCTGTACCGCCCCAGCTCCCGTCCCTCCCACAGCTCCACCTCCTGGCTCCCCTCCCACACCACCGGCCCCAGGCCCCTCCTCTCGAGCGCCTCCACCACCACCTCCGGAGCCACGCTCTCTCGTATCCCCAGCACCTGGACCCCCTCCCAGCCGCCCGACCCGCCCGACAGGAAGATCATGAGCACGAGGGCCCCCACGAAGAGCACGCCCCCTCCGACCCCACTCCAGTACGCACGTACCTCCTGCACCTCCCTCCTGGGCACCGGATCCCTCCTACGAGAGAAGACTCACCACCAGGGCGATGGAGAAACCGAGGACCATACCAACCCCCACCTCAGGGAAGGTGTGGCCGTGGGTCACCTCCTTCACCGGCGTGAACTCCACCCCCAGCCTCTCCTGCACGCCCTCACCGAGACGATTGAGGACCTGTGCCTGCTGACCCGCCGCCTTCCGCACCCCCACCGCATCCCTTATGATGATGGCGGCGTAGAAGACGCTCAGGAAGAAGAGCGAGGAATCAGCCCCATCATGAAACCCGATCGAAGTCGCGAGGGCGGTCACCAGCGCCGAATGGCTCGAGGGCATCCCACCCGTCTTCCAGAGGACCACAGGGAGCAGGGGAGAGGCGAGCCTCCGCCTCCGCTTCAACGCCTCCACCAGGAGCTTGATCACCTGCGCACAGAACCAACTCAAGAAACCGGACAGGAACACCGGATGAGAGAGCACGCGAACGAGACCGTTTCCCATCGTACCTACTTCCTTATGATGGTGTAGTGAATAGTCTCTTATTAGTGGGGGGATTTGTCAAGAGAAGACAGGTCCCCTCTCCTTGACACGCAGGTGAGCCGCCGTATACCCATGGGACATGGAAGACTACCAGGTCTTCGAGTCAGGACCGGACGACCACGGGAAGCGGCTCGATCGTATCGTCCGCACGCTCCTCTCCCACATCCCCCTCTCGCGGGTCTTCAGGGCCCTCCGAACCGGGGAGATACTCCTCGAGGGGAAACGCGTCCCCCCTTCCACACGGGTCTCGAGAGGAGCTCGCATTCACATCCACCGTTCCCTCCTCCCCGAGCGGGAACCTCGGCAGAAGTGGGAACCCCGCGCACTTCCCATCCTCCTGGAAACCGATCACCTCCTCATCCTCAACAAACCACCCGGCGCCGTGGTCCACGGCCCCGGATCCCTCACCGATCAGGTACGGTCCTACCTGAAAGACCGCATCCCCCCCTCGCTCGCCTTCACCCCCTCCCCCCTCCACAGGCTCGACAGGCTCACCTCGGGAATCCTCGTCTTCTCCCGCAGCATCCACGGCGCGCGATGGTTCACCCGGGCCCTCAGGGAAGGCGGGATCGAGAAGACCTACCTCGCCCTTCTGGAGGGAACCCTTGCCGAACCCGCCAGATGGGAGGATCTCCTCACCCGGGAGGGACGGCGGAGCAGGCCTTCACCCCACGGGAGGCCCGCACTCACCGACGTGCGCCCCCTCCTCGCTGCCCCCACAGCCACCCTCGCCCTCTGCATCATCCACACCGGGCGGATGCATCAGATACGCGTCCAGGCGGCCCTCCGCGGGCACCCCCTTCTCGGCGACACCGCCTATGGAAGCACCCGGCGCATCCGTCCCGTACTCCATGCCTGGAGGCTCAGACCCCTCTCTCCCTCCCCCCTCTTCCCTGCGGATGGGCTACAGGCCCCCCTCCCGGACGAGAGCGAGACCATCCTCTCCCGCATCCTCCCCGGATGGGAGGATGCCCTCCCCTGAGGTGGGTGACGACAGTATTGCCCCCCCACCATCCCTCGGGTAGAATCCCACCATGAGGTCACTCTTCCGCAATCTCGGATGGATCTTCAAGGGCGTGAAAGTCTACGCCCTCATCGGGAAGAGCGGTACGGGAAAGAGCTTCCGCGCCCGCCTCGTGGCGGACAAGTACGGTATTCCCCTCATCGTGGACGACGGACTCCTCATCAAGGGGGAAAAGATCCTCGCAGGTGAGTCCGCAAAAAAGGAGACGACATACCTGGGTGCGGTCAAGGTGGCCCTCTTCCAGAAGGAATCGCACAGGAGGGCCGTCATCCAGGCCCTCAGGAAAGAGGAGTTCAACAAGATCCTCATCCTCGCCACCTCGAAGAAGATGGCCGACAAGATCGCACGCACCCTCGACCTCCCGCCTGTCCACAAGTACATCACCATCGAGGAGGTGGCCACCCCCGAAGAGATAGAGATCGCGCGACACTACCGGAGGACCCAGGGCAAGCACGTGATCCCCGTACCCTCCCTGGAGGTGAAGCGGACCTACCCCCAGATCCTCGCGGATTCCCTGAGGCTCATCATCAAGCGCGGTTTCGGATTCTTCAAGAAGGAGCAGGTGGTGGAAAAGGCGGTGGTGAGGCCCACTTTTGCCCAGAAGGGCACGGTCACCATCTCCGAGAGCGCCCTCACCGAGCTCATCCTCCACTGCCTCGCCGAGTACGATCCCGACCTCCGGCTCCTCAGGGCTCAGATCACCACCGAGGGGGGGGCCTACCACATCACCATCTACCTCTCCGTGCCCTTCGGCAAGGAACTGGCCTCCCCGCTCCACGAGCTCCACCGCTACATCATCACCAACCTCGAGCGGTATACCGGCATAATAGTGGAAGAATTGCACATGGTTGTCGATAAGATAACGAAACCCGTCGAGGGATAGGAAAAACGATTTGACACCCGCTCGAGGAGGGCTTACTATGAAAGGGGAGGTCACGATGAAGCGCTATGCGGTCCTCTTCATGCTCGTCACAGGGGCGATGACGCTGATCGATGCCCAAGAAACCGCCCCCACCGAGGCGCTCACCGAGTACTCGAGCGAACACTACCTCGTACGTACCGACACCCCGGAGGAGCGTGCGCAGTCCCTCGCCTCGAGGATGGAGGCCGCATTCCACCTCTTCAACCGCTACTACCGGTTCGATCCCGAGGCCCTTCCCGCCCCCCTCACCGTGAGGATCTTCTCCTCCAAGGCGGACTACGACGCCTACCTCCGAAAGAAGACCGGCACCACCCGAGAGAGCTTCATCTACCTCCACTACCAGAATCCGGCAAAGCGGGAACTGGTCGGGTACCTCCTCGATGACGAGACCGAACTGAACCGTCAGCTCCTTCACCAGGGATCCATCCAGTTCCTCAGGGCCTTCGTGAACAACCCGCCCCTCTGGCTTCAGGAGGGGATGGCCGTGTTCTTCGAGGCCTGCGAGTACGATCCCGAGACGTCCTCCATGATCTACCGGGAGAACCTCACCTGGCTCGACCCCCTGAGGACGCTCGCCTCCCAGACGGGAGGGCTCATCCCCCTCTCAGAGTTCCTCCACATGGACCTCGAGGCCGCCTCCCGGAACCTCGAGCTCTACTACCCGCAGGCCTGGGGCTTCGTGTCGTTCCTGGTCTACGAGTGGGACAAGGAGTACAACCGCATCCTCTGGGACACGATCCGACTTCTCTCCCCCTCGGCCACCTACGAGGAGAATCTCGAGACCCTCGATGCACGGGTCTTCTCCTGGTACGACATCGATCAGATGAAGGACCGTCTCCTCAGCTATCTCGAGGGGAAGAAGTCGTTCAGGGTCCTCCTCGAGGAGGGGATCGAGGCCTACCGGTCGGGCGACCTCCAGAAGGCCGAAGAGGCCTTCACGCGGGCCTCGAAGCTGGATCCCGACCACTATGCGCCCTACTACTACCTCGGTCTCATCGCCTACACCCGTGGTACCCACTCGCTCGCCGAATACTACTACACCACGGCCCTCGAACGGGGAGCGGAGGAGGCCGCCACCACCTATGCCCTCGGCCTCAACGCGTTCGCGGCCGACCGGATGGAGGAAGCGCGGACCTATCTCGTGAAAGCGCAGACCCTCGCTCCCGACAAGTACGGAGAGAAGGTGCAGGCGCTCCTCGAGCGGATGGGATCGGAGGGGATGTAGCCGTCCGAACTCTACGGGCACCCATCTCAAGCAATGATCTCTTTATGTAGAAAAGAAATTTCTTCATATTGCGCTCAAGGGGTTTTTTCCATAAACTAGGGGGTAGACACCTTATGAGGAGGCAGTATGGCTACCCCCGGTTCCCTTTCGTTCCCCCGGTATTCGATCGGCACGGGAGACCGCTTCGGCCACGAGGCCGAGGCCCAGCTTCGTGCGGTCATCGAGGCTGGACGCCTCGGCAGAGCATTGGGTATCGTGTGGAACAAGTCGTACCGTGAGCACACCATCATAGGCTCCCGCCCCGAGGACGTCAGACGTATGGCGGACAGGGCCGTCTCCTCCCTGGGATGGGAGGGACCATACTTCGTGGATGCGGATCACATCACCACGAAGACCGTGGACCTCTTCCTGGATTCGGCGGACTTCTTCACCATCGACGTGGCCGAGGCCATAGGAAAGGGAGAGGTCAGCCCTCAGGAGGAAGAGGACCTGCTCGCCTCACTCGGCGACCTGCTGAACCGCGAGCTCGCCATCCCGGGGCTCTCCAGCCCGCTTGCGATCTCGGAGGAGACGGCGCGTGGAACCATCCGCGCCTACTGGCCCGCGGTTCGCGAGGCGGCCCGGATCTACCGGAGGATCGAGCAGGGGGCCTCCCGCCCCTTCGTGGTGGAAGTCTCCATGGACGAGACCGACGAGCCCCAGCGCCCACCCGAACTCCTGCTCATCCTGGCGATGATACGGAAGGCCGGGATCCCGGCCCGTACCATAGCCCCCAAGTTTTCGGGCGCCTTCTACAAGGGGGTGGACTACGTGGGCGATCCACACACCTTTGCCCGTGAGTTCGAAGACGATCTCTGCGTGGTGAGGTACGCCCGGGAGCAATTCGCTCTCCCCGAGGGACTCAAGCTCAGTGTGCACTCCGGAAGCGACAAATTCTCCCTCTACCCCCTCGTCAGGGAGATCCTCTCACGTCATCCCCAGGAAGGAGTCCACCTCAAGACCGCAGGCACCACCTGGCTCGAAGAGGTCGCGGGGCTCGCAGAGGCGGGAGGAGAGGCCCTCGCGCTCGCAAAGGAGATCGCCCTCACCTGCTATTCCATGATCGAGGAACTGTGCGCCCCGTACGCCGCGGTGATCGACATCGATCCCGAAAGGCTTCCCTCCCCCGGTGAGATCGAGGAGTGGTCGTCCGGCAGGTTCGTGGAGGCGCTCGAACACGATCCTTCGAACCCCTCCTACAACCGCGATTTCAGGCAGCTCATCCACGTGGGATACAAGGTGGCCGCCCAGATGGGCGAGCGATTCCACCAGGCCCTCGAGGCACACCGGGAGGTGATAGCCGCGAGGGTCACCCGGAACCTCCTCGAACGGCACATCATCCCGCTCTTCCCGGGAGACATCCCATGAGGCAGGAACGACTCAACCTGGGGATCCGGCTCCACGACGTGGGAAGGGGCTCGCCCAGGGAACTGGCGGCACGCGCCTCACGGGCGGGATACTGCACCGTGCACCTCGCCCTGCACAAGGCCTTCGAGGGGTTTCCCCCCGAGCCTGGTCTCCTGAGTCCCGGGTTCGCCCGCTTCATCCGCCGCACCTTCGAAGAGTACGGTCTGGAGATCGCGGTGCTGGGGTGCTACATCAATCCCATCCACCCCGACCCCCGGGTGAGGGAGATACACATCCAGCGGTTCCTGGAGCACATCCGCTATGCGAGGGACTTCGGCTGCTCCATCGTGGCCACCGAGACAGGATCCAGGGCACCCGATTGTTCCTTCCACCCCGAGACGCGAAGCGAGGAGAGTTTCTCCCTCCTCCTCTCCACCGTGGGCAGGCTGGTGGAGGCCGCCGAGCGATACGGGGTACTGGTGGCCATCGAACCGGTGGCCGATGTCCACACCATCGATTCCGCCTCCAAGATGAAACGCCTTCTCGACATGGTCTCATCCGACCACCTCAAGGTGCTCTTTGACCCCGTGAACATCGTCCCTGCCGCGGAGTGGGAACGCCACGAGACGATCGTGTCCTCCGCCTTCGAGCTCCTCGGAGACGACGTGGTGGCCGTACATGTGAAAGACTTCGTGGTGGAAGAGGGGAAGAAGCGGGCCGTACCCCCCGGCCACGGGGTGATGGACTTCAGACGCCTCTTCAGGATGATCCTCGCCAAAAAACCCTACATACACATGTTGGCAGAGAACATTTCATCTGATATAATAGATCTCACATACGGGTTTCTGACGGAAGCGTTCGAAACCATCAGAACGGAGGATGTACCCCTATGATTCCCAGAAGAGAGATCTATCGTATCATGGTGGAAGAGGGACTCATTCCCGTCTTCTTCAACCCCGACCCTGAAGTGGCGAAGAAGATCGTGGATGCCTGCGCGAAGGGCGGGGCGCGCTGTATCGAGATGACCAACCGCGGTGAGAACGCGGTGGCCGTCTTCAGGGAGCTGGTGGCCTTCTGCCGGGAGCACCATCCGGATCTCATCCTCGGGGTGGGGTCGGTGGTCGACCCCTACACTGCCGGGATCTACATCGCCGAGGGCGCCAAGTTCGTGGTGGGGCCGGTCTTCGACAGGGAGATCGCCCTCCTGTGCAACAGCAGGAAGGTCCCCTACATCCCCGGGTGCGGGAGTGCCACGGAGATCCACGAGGCCGAGAAGTACGGAGCCGAGATCTGCAAGGTCTTCCCGGGGAAGGAAGTGGGAGGCCCGGGCTTCGTGAAATCCGTACTCGGCCCCTGCCCCTGGACCGAGATCATGCCCACCGGCGGGGTGGACACCACCGAGGAGTCCCTCAGGGCGTGGTTCGAAGCGGGGGTCGTGGCGGTGGGTATAGGCTCCAAGCTCATCACCAAGGAACGGGTGAAGCACGGGGACTTCGATGCCATCGCCGAGGACGTGAAGAGGGTGAAGGCCCTCATCGCAAAGATTCGAAGTGAACGAGGAGGAACGTGATGGAACCGATCGTCGTGAAACCGAAGGGATCGTGCATGTGGGATGCGGCGGCGCTGGGAGAGATCATGCTCAGGCTGGATCCGGGTGAGGGTCGTATCCGCACCGCCCGCACCTTCACCGTGTGGGAAGGTGGCGGGGAGTACAACGTGGTGCGGGGCCTTCGCCGGTGCTTCGGGCTCAAGACCACGGTCGTCACCGCCATCCCCGACAACGACCTGGGGTATCTCCTCGAGAGCCTCATCGGCGCGGGGGGGGTGGACTCCTCCCACTGCATCTGGCTCCCCTATGACGGGATCGGGAGACAGCACCGCCAGGCCCTCAACTTCACCGAGAGGGGATTCGGCATCAGAGGGGCGAAGGGAGTCTCGGACAGGGCCCACAGCGCCGCCTCGGCCCTCAAGCCCGGGGATGTGGACTGGAAGAAACTCTTCCAGGAGGAGGGAGTGAGGTGGTTCCACACAGGGGGCATCTTCGCCGCCCTCTCCGAGACCACTGCGGAACTCACCGTGGAGGCGGTGAAGGCCGCAAAGGAAGCGGGCACGGTGGTGAGCTACGACCTCAACTACCGCCCCTCCCTCTGGAAGTCCCGCGGCGGAGAGAAGGAGGCCCAGAGGATCAACAAGATGATCGTCCCCCATCTCGACGTGCTCATCGGAAACGAGGAGGACTTCATCGCGGCCCTCGGGTTCGAGGTGAAGGGGGTCGGCAAGGAAGTGGTGGGGCTCAATGTCGAGAGCTACAAAGAGATGGTGCAGGAAGTGGCGAAGACCTACCCCAACCTGAAGGCCATCGCCACCACCCTGCGGGAGGTGAAGACCGCCACCATCAACGGCTGGAGCGCCCTCCTCTACTATCAGGGACAATTCTACCATTCCATAGGCTGGGAGAACCTGGAAATCCTCGACAGAGTGGGAGGCGGGGACAGCTTTGCCTCTGGACTCATCTACGGATTCCTCGAGGGCTTCGATCCCCAGACGTGCGTGAACTACGGGGCGGCACACGGCGCCCTCGCCATGACCACGCCGGGCGACACCTCCATGGCCTCCAAGGCCGAGGTGGAGAAGATCGTCAAAGGTGGGTCGGCGCGTGTGGAACGCTGAAGCCTGTTCCGGATAATAAATGGAGGGGGAGCGCAGGCTTCCCCTCCATCGTCTATACTCGCAGCCCGACAGGCCGGGCTAGGGGGATCGCCCCGTCTCCATCCCCTCAATCGAGGCGGCGTACCGAACAAGAATCTTCCACCAGGAAGGCAGGCTCCTCCGCCCCTTCGATCCGTACACCCCTGAACTCCGCATCCTTGAGATACTTCCCTCGGAATCCTCCCCGACGCGTGGCGGTGGGGAAGAACGCCATGGCCGGTTCCCCCTCCTGGCCTTCCTCGTCCATGAACACCCGATAATCGCTCAGCACCAGCCCTTCTATGGGCCGCTCCGGGAGCCCGAGGAGGAATCCGGCCGAGGACTTCACCCCGGTGGCGAGCACCTGACTTATGGAGATGTTCCGTACCGCGGGCGTGGTCTCGTCCACGGGGAGGGGTAGGAGGGACGCGAGCCGGGAGACGATCTCCTCCTCCCCGGGATCTATCCCACACCGGTAGTAGAGGTTGACGACCAGGGGAACCAGCACGCGTTCCATGACGATCTGATGAATCATCACGTTCTCCACGAAGCCGCCCCTTCCCCTTCGGGACTTGATCCGTATCCCACGATCGGTGTCCTGGAAGATACACCCCGTGACCACCACGTTCCTCACTCCCCCCGCGATCTCCGAGCCGCACACGATCCCACCGTGGCCGCGGCGCATGATGCATCCCCGGATCACCACGTGCTCGGTGGGTCTGCCCACCCGCCTCCCGTCCTCGTCGATGCCCGACTTGAGGCCCAGACAGTCGTCCCCCACGTCGAACGTACAGTCCTCGATGCGCACGTTCCTGCTGGAATCCACATTGAGCCCGTCCGTGTTGGGAGCGTCGGGAGGGTTCTCGAAAGAGACGCCCCGTATCCACACCTCGTCGGAATAGAGGATGTGGGTATTCCAGAAGGCAGAGTTCCGCAGGACGATCCCCTCTATCACCACCCGCCGGGAATCCTTCACCTGGAGGAGGGGCGGTCTGAGGAAGTGGGATTCCCTCCCCCCTCCTCCGGAGGCCTTCGTGGACAGGTGGGCGTTCCTCCTCGCGATCTCCTCCACCGACGAGAAAGGAAAACGGGTGAGCCGCCCCTCCCGGTAGTCTCGATACATCCTCCACCAGGACGCTCCCTGGCCATCGATCACCCCTCCCCCGCTGATCCGTACGTCCTCGGCACCCTCCACGAAGAGCATGGGAGCATAGGCGTGGCACTCGACCCCTTCCCACCTCGTGAAGACCACAGGATAGCGGTCGGGGTCCTGGACGAAACGGATCCTCGCCCCCCGTGCCACTTCGAACTCGAGGTGTGAACAGAGCCGGAGGGGACCGACCAGGTAGTCCCCCGGCGGGACGTGGAGGCGCCCCCCTCCCGCCGCTTCTATCCTGGAGAGAGCCTCCCGGAAGGCGTCCGTGCTCTCCCTCAGACCGGTGGGATCGGCGCCGAGGGTCGTGACATCCACGTGCATCTGAACCTCCCTTCATTCGTCCTGTGGAGCAAAAAACGAGGTGCCCCGGAGGGCACCTCGACATGGATCGCTTCCGCCATCAGCCGTTGAGTTCCGCGAGGACCTCGTCGATGTGGAGTTCCTTCGCCTTCTGCTGGTACATCTTGAGCCCCTCGTCCACCGAGTACTCACCGGTCACGATCTTGGAGAAGATCTCCTGCTTGAGTGTCCTGATCTCACCCACGTATCTGGAGAAGAGGTCTCCACCCTCGGGAATCCCGAGCTGCACCGCATACGTGTTGTGGATATCCACCGAGAGCTTCATCTTCTCCTCGAACTCGATGGGCAAGGCCCAGTCGTTGAGGGTCAGGTGAGGATCGATGAAGGACTTTTGCATGGGAGTAGAAGGATTGGACGGCTGCGGGAGCATCTCGATCTTGTTCTCGCCCACGGTCTTGTAGTGCAGGCCTTCCACTCCGAAGGTCCAGAGCATCTGGCCCTTCCCCTTGTCCCACATGGTGCCGATGATCGCATCGAAGACCGCTTTGGGGTTCTTCGCGGCAGTGGTGATACCGAACACCGGGCCCACCCTGCTCACGTAGTGAGCACCCTTGATAGGTGGAACGGCGATGACTTCGGCGTTGGGATTCGACGATTTCGCGCTCGCATCCATCCTCGTGCCCCAGGTACCGGCCCAGTACTCCATGAAACCGGCCTGCCCCTCATAGATCTTGGTGCGGGCCGTGGAGGTCTTGTTGGTGAAGAACTCCCTGTCCAGGAGCCCCTCGGAGTAGAGCTGCTGGAAGCGCTGGAGGGCGGCCTTCATCTCGGGCTGGGTGAAACCATCCACCCACTTGCCGTTCTTCTTCTGGAAATCGAAGTAGGCGCCCTGCATGATGAACCGGTTGTAGTAGTCGAACTCGTTCACGGGCACCTGGAACGGCAGCGTCATACCCACTGTGTCGTCCTGGCCATCGCCGTCGGGATCATTGAAGGTGAAGGCCTTCAATACGGTCACAAACTCGTCCCATGTGGTGGGCACTTTGAGCCCCAGCTTGTCGAGCCAGTCCTTGCGGATGTAACCCACGCACCCGCCGCCCTTGTAGGTGGGGAAGCCGTAGATGTGCCCGTCCTTGAGTCTGTAGGCCTCGTAGTACTGACTATCGATCGATTTCACCACCGGAGAGGCTTTGATGAAGTCCTCGAGGGGAACCAGCTTTCCCGATTTCGCATAAGGCACATAGTCGGCCGTCTGGATCTCGCAGATGTCGGGGAGATCGTTCGCCGCGAACATGGTACCGAGGATCTGAGAATACTGGTTGTGCGGGGGTTTGGTCACGTTGAGCTTTATGCCGAAAAGCTTCTCATACTCGGCAACCCACTGATCGAGCCCGTCCTCGGGCATGAGTATCCGGTCGAGGACGATGTCGATCTCCTTGATCTGCGCGGCTCCCGCCTGCTGCTCCGCCTGTGGTCCCGCCCATACGGTGGCGGCCACGAGCAGACACAGCGCTGCACACACGAGTTTTCTCATACTTCCCTCCTCATAGGTATGGTATATGTTCACCAGGGCAACGCCCCGGAATCATCATCCCTTCACCGCCCCGATGTTGATCCCCTTCACGAAGTACTTCTGTACGAAGGGATAGGCGATGAGCACGGGGATCATCGAGGCCACCACCACCGCATTCTTGAGGCTCTGCGTGGCGAAGGCGAACCCCTCGAATCCCTGGGTCTCCGACTCGATCACCACGTTTCGGAGGAACACCTGGAAGTTGTGCCACTGCGGCTTCGTGGGGAGGAAGAGGATGTACTCGAAGAACTGACTCCAGTACATCACGAGGTAGAAGAGACCGATCGCCGCGAGGCCCGGCTTCGACAAGGGGAGCACGATCCGCCAAAACACCGTGAAGGGCTTACAGCCGTCGATCTCCGCGGCCTCCATGATGCTCGTGGGAATGGTCTTGAAGAAGTTGCGGAGCAACAACAGGTAGTACGCATCCACGCACCGGGAGAGGATCACCGCCCACACGTTGTTGAGGAGCCCTATGTCCCTCACCACCAGGAAGAGCGGGATCATCCCGGCCCTGAAGACCATGGTGATCAGGGCCACCATGAGGAAAAACCCCTTGCCCGGCAGGTTGTCCTGGGCCAGGGCGTAGGCGAAGAGGGCGGTGGTCATGAGGGCGATGATGGTGCCCAGAGTGGTGGTGTAGAGGCTCACCAGGAACGGGCGATAGAGCGCAGGTCTCGAGAGCAGGTTCCTGTAGGCGTCCAGGGTGAACTTCTCCGGAAGGAATCGAAAGATCGTCTCCGCCGCTCGTGCGTCCACGGAGTCCACGAAGACCTTGAGCAGGGGGATGACGATGAGCATCACGATGAAGAGGAGGAAGAGGGTGTTGACTATCACGAACACCGTTCTGGGAAGATTGGCTCTGTTGAACCGTTGTACAAGTGTCATGCTTCATCCTCCATATGTAGATCACACCACGGCTTCGCCACGGATCCGCTTCACGATCCAGTTCGAGGCCATCACCAGGGCAAATGCGATCAGCGACCTGAAGAGCCCCACCGCGGTGGCGTACCCGTATCTGAACTCCACGATACCGGTCCTGTACACATAGGTCTGGAGCACGTCGGCCACGCTGTACACCAGGGGGTTGTACATGACCAGGACCGACTCGAAGAGATTGAAGATCTTCGAGAGGTTCATCACCAGGACGATGACGATCACAGGGACAAGGCTCGGAAGTGTGATGTGGATGGCCTGGCGGATGCGACCCGCACCGTCGATCCACGCCGCCTCATAGAGCTGTGGATCGACACCGGAGAGGGCCGCGAGGTAGACGACGCTGGCCCACCCCACCTCTCTCCAGGCGAGGGCGAAGAGATATACTCGCCGCCACCACACCGGATCACCAAAGAAATAGATGGGCTCCCCTCCCAGCTTCTGGACGAATGCGTTCACCATGCCGCCCTGCGAAAAGATGAGCACGAAGACCGAGGCCACCACCGGCCAGGAGAGGAAATGAGGGAGGTAGATGATGGTCTGCACCCCTCGCTTGAAGAGCTGATTGGTCACCTCGTTGAGGAGGAGCGAGATGATAATGGAAGCGGTCATCTGGATGACGATGTTCGCACTGCTCAGGATGAGGGTGTTCCAGAAGGCCCTCCTGAATCCCTCGCTCGCGAGGGCCGTCTTGAAGTGTTCGAGTCCGATGAACTCCCCCACTCCCCTCAGGTCGAATTCATAGAATGACCAACGCAAGCCCAACATGGGCAGGTAGTGGAAGACCACGAAGTAGAGGAAACCGGGGAGGAGGAAGAGATAGAACACTTTGTACTTTCGGATGTTCCTCTTCACCTCCGGGGGAAAGAGGGAGAATCCTTTTGCCGATCCTCCTGCGACATGTTCAGCCATGCGGGAACCTCCCAAACAGGATGTTGACACTCCACTCTCTTCATACACCAGTTCCCCATCCAGCGATGGGAATCCCTAATATCTAATATAATATCATAAGCTGTTTTTGGAGTTTGTAAAGGTAAAATTTTGCTATCTTTGCTCCGGATTCCTGTCGAGGAGGGCATAGAAGAAATAGAGGGCGGCCATCGCGTCTTCCCGCACAGGTGCACCGGAGAGCTTCTCCCTGAGCGCCGAGCCGAAGGCATGGATAACCCCTCGTACTCCCTCGTTCGCGGAGATCCCTCGGATGCATTCCTCCACCCACAGGAGGATGTCTTCCCACTTCTCCTCACGCATGGACCGCCCTATCCTGTCCCTCTCCCGCCAGAAGGGTACGAATCGCACCGCCTCCTCGAGGAACCGGGAGACACCCTTCCCTCTCCCGGATTCCTCCTCCATGAAGAGATCACCCAGAAGGGGGGCGGTGCCCAAGGCAGAGGAGATCGCACTGTAGACGGTCATCCTGTAGTACGGTCCTTCCCTCTTCTCGGCGAAGGTGAAGATACGGCGGAAGAGGAATTCCTCTTCTTCGGCAAGACCGAGGGCGATGAGGTAGTCCACCTCCTCCCTCACCACGGGCGCGTGGAGGAATCGGCGGAAGAGGTCGGCGGGATCCACGGGATAACCTGCCCGTACCAGCGATTTCGCGGCCGCCCCCCTCACCGCCGGATCGGGGTCGTCGAGAGCCGTACGGAGGACCCGTTCCACTTCCGGCCCCCGATAGGCTCCCAGGGCGAAGATCGCCCGCTCCCGGTGCACGTACCCCTCCTCTCCCGCGAGGGTGAGGACACGGGGGAGAAGGGCCGGTTTCGGATTCACGAACAGACGGTTGAGGACGAACTTGGATTCCACGGAGAACGGATGACGCAGGATGCGTTCGATCTCCCGTTCGGCGAGGGGGGAAGAGCACTCCATGAGCGAGTTGAGGATGAGGCGCCGCTTCCTCTCGTCCCTGGTGGACTCGAGCCGGTAAGAACCGAGCATGGCCGTGAGGTGCTCGGGACTCAGGAACACTCCCAGGAGCTCCCGCACCTCCATCCTGCGGTCGTCTCTGACGCCCAGGGAGATCACCATGCTCACGAACACGAGCACGGTTCCCGCAGCGAAGACCAGGGAATACTCGTTCAGGAAGGGGAGGGATGCGGCGACGCCCACACCCAGATCGGCGAGAGCCCCTCCTGCCATGCCGAACCCGAGGGCGAGGAAGGACGTGACGAAGTTCACCATCGCGTTGTAGCTGAACTTCCTGTCGTCGGGATAGGCGTCTACCAGGGTCCTTCCGACATGTGCGGCGATGGTCCCCTTCACGAATCCAAGCGCGAACCCAAGGATGAGGAGCATGCCGAAGGCTGCACCGGGCCGCAGGAAGGCGAACACGAGGAAGAGGGGAATCTCGAGGCCGAAGGAGAGGAGGAGGAGGGGACGGGCGGGGAGTCTGTCCACGAAGGGCCGGTTGACGAAACCGGCCGCCACGAGCCCCACGTAGGTGGTCATGGTATAGAGGACCACCAGATTCTCGGGGAGTCCGAGTCCCCGCTTGAGGAGTGCGGTGCTGAAGCCCAGAAGGATCGTGGTCCCCAGGTGGATCCAGTGGAGGAGTACCGGATAGCGTATCCGGGGGTTCCTCATGGCTTCGAGGAGCACGCCGACGATGTGCTCATCCCCTGAGGAGGCGATGCGTTCACGGGAGGGTATCTTGAGGAGGAAAAGGGAGGCCACGGAGTTGAAGAGAACACCCCCCAGTATGAGCGACAGCAACCCTCTCGGTCCAGACGTGAGAGGCGAAGAGAGGAAGAGGAAACTCAGAAGCTGGCCGATGATCATGGTGAGGCTGTAGGCCAGATTCGCCTGCACCATGACCGAGCCCAGCGTGGAGGGGGTGGAGAGCATCTTCTGTACGGGCCGGTAGAGGGCGACTCCCACGGTCCTGAGCATGCAGAACAGGGTGTAGGTGGCGAGGATCACCCAGATCGCTGCGGAAGGGGATACGAGAAGGGTGAGCCAGTAGAGGAGGGCCACGAGTCCCCTCCCCAGCCACGCCCCGAAATAGACCAGAACGAGTGGAGCGCCCTTCAGGACATGAGGGAACAGGATGAGGAGGAAACCCGTGAGGTGGATGAGGGAGGAGATATAGCCCAGCTGGAGGTTGGTGGCACCGTACTGCAAGGCGAGGAGATACACGATCGTCTCGGCGAGGAGGCCGAACCCCACGCCGTTGAAGGCATTGAAGGCGAGAAAGGCTCTCAAGCCCTCATGACGTTCTTCCGGAGAGAGATACGATGTCCTCATGACACCTCGGGCGGAAACCATTCCATGAGGAGGGGATAGACACCGTCACCATCCCACCGATGTCCCCCCTCGAATATCACATGATGGAACTTCTCCTCCATCCCAATGAGCCTGTAGGCAGCCTTCGTGTACTCCACCTGCTCGTACACATCCGCGATCCCTCGCGGACCGTTGAGGGGATCCTCGGTACCCGATTCCACGATGAAGAGCCTGGGGGCGAGAAGGGCACCGAGATCCCCCATCTCCACCCATCGCCATACCCGGGGAAGCATGTTACAGGCACAGAGGTTGGTCCTGTAAGCCGCATCCCTGAAGCTGTGGAAATACCCGCTCACCACCACCGCTTCCACCTTCTCCTCGAAGATTCCGAAGAACAAGGCCGCGAGCCCTCCCCCGGAGAACCCACACACGCCGATCCCCCCCGGGCCGGCCGGAGGCACCTCCCCGATCACGCGTGCGAGGAGGACGAGGTCGTGGATCCATTCACCGAGGAGGCTTCGCCCTTGCGAGATCGCCCCACCCTGGAGCGCGAGGCAGTCGCTCCCCAGGAGGTCGTCTCCCGGGAAGAGGCGCCTCCGTCCGAACCCCCGGAGGTCGGGACAGAAGACCACGTATCCCCTCCGTGCGAGCGCCTTCCCGTAGTCGTACCGGTATCGGCCCACCGCTCCCTCCACCTCGGGCAGATCCATGACACCGGCGACGGCATCCTTTCCCCCGCCGCCGTGACCATGGAGGGCCACGACCGCCCTGCGAGGGGAGGAGAGGCCCGCCCGGTGGAGCACGTACACGGGCATCACCAGGGAAGGGGCGATCTCCACGTGGAGGAGACGCCGTACCACACCGTCGTCCTCGCGCCCGTCGAGTACCGTCCAGCGGGGAGCCGGAGGCGGGAAGGCTGCGCTCACACCCAGAGCCTCCCGCAGGGATGGGATGAGGGCTTCCCGCCACGAATGGAACGCCGTGGGGGAAGACACGTCCGCCCGCCTGAGTCGATAGGCCCCCACCATGAGCGCGCGCTCATGGTGGTAGAGATGCACGGAGCCATCCGAACTCGACCCACCTCTCACCATATCCTCCCCGAGGTCTGCCACATGTCGGGGTTCGGTCCGAGCCTCTCCTTGAGGGGAGTGGTGATCGTATCGAGTTCGGCGAGCACTTCCTCGGAGAGCCGCACCGCCAGGGCTCCCACATTCGCGTCGACCTGATCGGGAGTCCGCGCCCCCACGAGAACCGATGCAACCCCCTCCCGTTGGAGAACCCACGCGATCGCGAGGTGGGCGAGGGGGATATCGAGATCCCGAGCGAGGTCGGAGAGCCTGTGTATGGTCTCGAAGGTGAGTTCCTCCGCCCCTTCTTCGCCATGGATGGCCTGAGGCCGGGAGGAAGAGAAGTGCCTGGAACGGGCCCTCCCCTCGGGGACTTCCTCGGGTGAAGAGAACTTCCCGGTGAGAAGGCCCTGCATGAGCGGACTGTAGGCGAGTATGCCCATCCCCCTCTCGAGGGAGGCGGGCATCACCTCGTATTCGATGGCGCGCCAGAGGAGGCTGTAGGGAAGCTGATTGGTCACCACCGGTATCTCGGGGGGGAGTAGGGCGAGCTGCCCCTTCCCCAGATTGCACACACCTATGGCCCTCACCTTGCCGCTTTCCACCAACCGCCACATGGCCTCGATGATCTCGGGGAGCGGAGGCATGCCCGGAAGGTGCCAATGCAGCTGGTAGAGATCGATCCAGTCGCGCCTGAGCCTCCTGAGGCTCTCCTCGCAGTGCCGTTCCACCTCGGAAGGAGAGGAGAGTTCGGTCCCGACCTTCGTGGCGATCACCACCCGGTCTCCCAGGGGTCCGAGCGCCTTCCCCACGAGCTCTTCCGAGTAGCCATTGCCGTAGGAATAGGCCGTGTCGAAGAAAGAGATACCGCGGTCGTAGGCGGCACGCAGTGTGTCGATCGACCGCCGATCATCCCTCTCTCCCCAGGTCCGGCCGCCTGCGATACCCCAACATCCCATCCCTATCCTGGAGATCCGGATGTCCGTACCCATGAGTTCCGCGTACTCCATGCATCACCCCTGAGGTTTGCCATATCTTTCGATACTATAACAACGATTTGTCGGATATGTAAATATGACGTCTCCCCTATTTCATGAAACTTGGCGGGCCACGGCGGAAGTTTTCGCTTGCGCATTCGATAAACTCTGATATATTATATATTATATTACGAAGGATCTGGAGGATACATGAACCCGTACAGGATCGTGGTGGCCGACGACAGGTTCAACGGCAACTACGAACAGGAGCGAGAGGCCCTCTCCGGGCTTGAGTACGAATTCGTCGTCTGCAGGGAAGATATGCCGCCCCAGGAGTTCCTCTCCATCGCGCAGGAGGCGGACGCACTCCTCGTCAACCTCAGGCCCATACCGGAAGAGACGATCTCTCATCTCAGACGGTGCAGGATCATCTCCCGATACGGGATCGGCGTGGACAACGTGGACGTGGAGGCCGCTACGGCGGCCGGCATCTGGGTGAGCAACGTGCCGGATTACGGCATAGAGGAGGTCTCGGACCATGCAGCCGCTCTCCTCCTTGCCTGCGCCCGGCTCATCATGGTAAAAGATAGGGGGATCCGCGTAGGGAAATGGAACCACACTGCGGGTCTCAAGGCGTTCAGGCTCCACGGCAAGGTGCTGGGGATCGTGGGGTATGGACGGATCGCCCGTGCCTTCCACCGGAAGATGAAGGGATTCGGGTTTGCCCGGACCCTCGTCTACGACCCCTACATCCCCTCCGAGGAAATCAGCCGGGCGGGAGGAGAGGCGGCGGATCTCTTCACCCTCCTTCGCGAGGCCGACTACATCTCCATACACGCGCCCCTCACGAAGGAGACCCGGCACCTCATCGGAGAGAGGGAGATAGGCATGATGAAACCCACCGCCGTGATCGTGAACACCTCGAGAGGGGCCATCATAGACCAGCAGGCCCTCCAACGGGCACTCGAGGAGCACCGCATCCTCGGCGCCGGGCTCGACGTCTTCGAGGAGGAACCCCTCCCGAAGGACAGTCCCCTCCGAGATCTCGAAAACGTGGTGCTCTCGGATCACAGTGCCTACTACAGTGAGGAGTCCCTCGTGGATCTCAAGCGCAAGGCTGCACTCAACGTGAAGGAGACCCTCCTCAAGGGGAGACCCCTCTACCCAGTAAACAATCCAGGGAGTTAGACATGCCGACCAGGGAGAAACAACCGATCGAAGTGAGGAGTCTGAGCGAACAGGTCTACCAGTACCTCTGTGACCAGATCATCGAAGGACGGATCAAATACGGCGACGTGCTCAACATCAAGCAGCTCGCTCAGCAGCTCAAGGTGAGTACCATGCCCGTGCGGGAGGCCATCAAACGCCTCGAGATGGAAGGGCTCGTCACCATCAAGCCACGGAGCACCTGTATCATCACCATCCCCACCAAGAAAGACATCCTCGAGACCGTGGAGATGAGAGAACTTCTCGAGGTCTTCTGTGTGGAAAAGGTCTACGCTTCAGTGGACCAAGACGACCTCCATCCACTCCACGAGATCGTGGAACGGATGGAACACGTGGCTCCCCTCCTCCTCCAGGACGACGCCCACGACAGCCCTCGGTTTCCCCTCCTCCTCTCGGAGTACATCCAGCTCGAGCACCTCTACCACACCCAGCTGTGCAGACTCGCCAACAACTCCCTCGTGGACAAGTTCTACAGGGAGATCAATCTCAAACTCAACATGCACTTCATCTACGACATCGCGGCCCCTCCGGACGTGGCTCGGACATACCGGGACCACAGGACCCTCCTGGATGCCCTCAGCAGTCACTCGAAGGAAGCCGTACGGATCATCCGAGAGCACCTTCGGCAGAGCCGGAAGAACATAATAAAAGGCAGGGGCTTCGCCCAGCTTCCGGACGAATGACCCTGCCGCACCGATCGCTCGAGATCCCCTTCTGCACTAGTCCATGAGATAGCCGCCGTTCACGTCGAGTATCTCCCCTGTGATGAACGAAGCCCCTTCGCTCACCAAGAAGACCACGGCCTCGGCCACTTCCTCCGGCTTACCCAGGCGCTTGAGGGGGATCGCATCTATCACGGCCTTCCGCTGTTCAGGCGTCCACTGGGCACTCATGTCGGTCTCGATGGCATGGGGTGCCACCGCATTTACGGTGATCCCGTAGTCCGCGAGCTGGCGTGCGAGGGACTTGGTGAGGGTGTTCACCGCTCCCTTCGAGGTTCCGTAGGCAGGGGCCGCGGTGATGTCCCCCACCTTCCCGGCGATGGAGGTGATGTTCACGATACGCCCATAGTTCTGCTTCACCATGTACGGCAGGACGGCCTTGCAGCAGTGGAACGTGCCGTGGAGGTTCACGTCGATCACCTTGCGCCACTCCT
Source organism: Spirochaeta thermophila DSM 6192 (assembly GCF_000147075.1). Taxonomy (NCBI): domain Bacteria; kingdom Pseudomonadati; phylum Spirochaetota; class Spirochaetia; order Winmispirales; family Winmispiraceae; genus Winmispira; species Winmispira thermophila. Next base: position 512,194 of record NC_014484.1, on the reverse strand, counting down.
CGAGGGAAAGATCGAGCACGTGCCCCCGTACGATGATACCCGCGTTGTTCACGAGGATATCCACCTTTCCGAAGGCCTCCACCAGTTTCTCCACCGCAGAGGCGACCTCCTCGTACCTGGTCACGTCTGCGTGGAGGGGCACGGCCTTATGGCCCATGGAGGAGAACTCCTGCGCGGTCTCCTCGGTGCCTTTGAGATCCATGATCCCCACACTCGCCCCTTCCTGGGCGAGCCGCAGGGCGACGGCCCGGCCGATCCCCCGGGCCGATCCCGTCACCAATGCCACTCTATCCTTCAGTTTCATCGAAATTCCTCCTCATCTCTATCTTGAACATCGAACGCTCATATCATCCAAACAGGAGCCTCGGGAGAAAGAGCACCACATCGGGGAAGAAGATCATGAACAGGATCACCGCGACCACGGCCCCGAGGAACGGCCACATCTCCTTGAGATACTCGGAGATCGGCATCTCCAGGATGCTGGAGAGGGCGTACATGGAGATCCCCACCGGGGGGGTGAGGAGTCCCATCGTGATGGTGGTGCACATCACGAGCCCGAAGTGTACCGGATCGACACCGAACGCCTGCACCATGGGAAGGAGAATCGGGGTGAACAGGAGGATCGCCACCGAGCCCTCCATGAACATCCCCACGAAGACGAGGAAGACCACCACCAGTATCAGCAGGAGGTGCACATTCGAGGTGAATCCCGTGATGAGGGAGGTGAGGGCCTGGGGTATGTGCTCGAAGGGGATCCCGTACCGGAAGATCCCCGAGAGGGCGATGATGTACATCACCGCGCCCACATCGTTGGCGGTGGTCCGGAGCGTCTCGAGGAACTTCTTCCAGGTGAGCTCCTTGTAGACGAAGACCCCCACGAAGATCCCGTATACGCAGGCGAACGCACCCACCTCCGAGGGGGTGTAGATGCCCATCCTGAGACCCACGAGGAGGAGGATGGGGAAGATGAGTGCCCAGATGGTCTCCCCGAGGGAGGAAAAGATCTCCTTGAGAGATGCCCGACGCTCCCTCTCGGGCCTGTAGCCCCTCACCCGGGCGGTGATGGCGACCGTGATCATGAGGGCCACCATCATGATGAGCCCCACCATCAGGCCCGCGGCGAAGAGCTGGCCGATGGAGACCTCACCCGTGGTACCGTAGATGATGATCCCCACTCCGGGAGGTACGGTCGCGGTGATGAGGGACGTATACCCTATCACGGCGGCGATGTAGCCTTTGGAGTAGCCGCGTTCCAGCATTCCCGGCCCCAGGAGCCTCGCCTCCATCGCCGCATCGGCCGTGGCCGACCCCGAAACCCCACCCATGAGGGTGCTCAGGACCACGCTCACCTGGGCGAGCCCTCCTCTCATGTGCCCCGTGAGGAGGGTGGAGAGCTTGATGAGCCGCTGGGTCACTCCCGCGCTGTTCATGATGTTCCCCGCGAAGATGAATAAGGGCACGGCGAGGAGGGGGAAGTTCTGCGTCTGCGATATGGGAAGCTGGACTATCATGGAGAAGGGCAGCTCTGGATGCTGGAGGAAAAAGGCCACCCCCGAGATTCCAATGGCGAAGGCCACAGGCATCCCCATGAGGAGGAAGAGCAGAAACAGTATAGCCACCAGTAACATACGATACTCCTCTCACAAACGACATGCTGGGAGATCTACAGGACCTCCCCGTCCTCTGCAGCAGGAGGCCTCGCCTCCTTGAGATAGGCCCTGAACTGGCGTATGGTGGTGATGATCATGAGGATGGAACCCACCGGGACGCTCAGGGCCACCCAGGTGTAGCTGAACCACGGTATCCCCTGGAACGCCCTGGCCCTGCTCGCATAGCTCAGCCAGAATCCATAGCCCGTGAGTGCCCCCAGGAACACCAGGATGAGGATATAGGAAACGACCGCACACGCCCTCTGGACGGGAACGGGAAGCCTCGCCACGAGGAGGTCGACGTTCACCAGGTTGTTCCGTCTCATGGCCACATCGGCACCCAGGAAGACGCTCCACGCGAAGAGGAAGAGCGTGAGATCGAGGGCCCAGTTCAAGGGCAGGTCGAAGGTCCTGGTGACCGCGGAGACAAAGATGAGCAACGTGGCCGCGCTGAGGAGCGAGGCCGCTGCATATTCCTCGATTTTATAGAGCTTCTGCAAAAAGTTGTTCATATGGTTCCTCTCGATGAGACAGAGGTGATAGATGCGCACACGAAGAGGGGGGAGGGGAGGATCCCCCTTCCCCCTTTGGAACATTACATCTTACCCAGTTCCTTGAAGATCTTGTTACGGGCTTCCAGGATACCCAGCGTCTCATACGCCTTGATACTGTTCTGCTTGAAGGCGGCGATGTCGATCTCCTCATAGGGGATGATCGTCATACCCTGCTCGGCAAGCTTCGCCTTGGCCTCCTCACCGATCTTGTCCACCTCGAGGGAGACCTGGCGCCCGGCCTTGTCACACTCCTCCTGGAGGATGGTCTGGAGATCCGCGGGAAGCGAGTTGAACCACTTGGCGCTCACCACCTCGAAGTTCACGAGGAGGATGTGCTTGGTCTCGTTGAGATACTTCACCACCTCATAGAGGCGGGTGTTGAGGGTGTTCACGTTCACGTTGCCGGCGCCATCCACCACCTTGGTCTGGATGCCGGAATAGATCTCGCTGAAGGCCATCGCCACAGGAGTGGCCCCGAGGGAACGGATGGACTCCATCCAGATGGGGGCACCGGGAGCGCGGATCCTGAGGCCTCTGAGATCGTCCGGGCTCTTTATGGGCTTGTTGGTGAGCAGGTTTCTCCACCCCTGTACCCAGTTGAACGAGAGCACCTTGATCCCGTACTTGGTCTCGAGTTCCTTGAGCCAGGCCTGCATGGTGGGAGACTCGTTGAGCTTCCAGACCTCGTCGAGGCTGTCGAAGAAGTAGGGCCCGTTCACCACCGCGATGTCGGGTACGTAGTTACCCATACGCGCGGAATCGGTGTTCTGACCCACATTGGCTCCCATACGGATCTGCTCGATGATGTCCTCCTCCACCCCCAGCTGGGCGCTGTGGAAGACCTCGATCTTGAGGCGTCCGTTGGACCGGCTGTACGCATTCTCGGCCCAGTTCAGGAACGCCTTGTGGAACGGGTCATTCTGGCTGAGCACGTGGTTGAACTTGAGTACGTACTGCTCCTGGGCCTGCTCTCCTTCTCCGGTTCCGGAGGCGAGGAGAGGAAGGGCCGACAGGAGGAGAACGCTCAGCACAAGCATGATCATCCTGTGCATTCGCATAGAACCCTCCTCAATCTGATATATTTGATACCTGATATTCTAAAACATTGACGCCGATTTGTCAAACAAAAGATGAGACATCTTTCCCCGCACATCCCCTCACCGCGTACCGCCCCTCCCCCCGTCCCCCCACCTCCCACACCCCCTCCCTCGCCCTCACCACCCACTCCTCCCCTCCGTGCCGCACCACTCCCTCCTCTGCCCACGCCTCCACCCTACACACCCCCCTACCCCCCTCGAACCACGCCTCCCTCACCTTCCCCCCCTCCCACCACACCCCCACACACCACCCTCCCGGCGCCCGCAGCCCCTCCACCCTCCCCCGACCCCATGCCCGCGGGAGGGCAGGAAGCAGGCGCAGCACCCCATCCGGCCGCACCTGGAGCAGCATGAGAAGCACCGCAGCCGCACCCCCCAGCCCCGCATCCACCTGGAACAGGTCCACCGGGTGGAGCCCAAGGAGGCTCTCGGTGGTGAACTCCCCGAGGAGGACGCGGAGGTGCTCCCACGCCTCCTCCGCCCTCCCCAACGCCGCACACAGACACGCGAGGTGCGCCCTGCTCCACCCCGTCTGGCCGCACCCGTGCCTCACCCGGCGCTCCAGGAGCCGCACCGCCCCCTCCCGGACCTCCGGGTCCTCATCCCACAGGACATCGCCCGGGAAAAAACCCCACAGCGGCGAGAGGTGCCGGTGCCCCGGCTCCGCCTCCGGGAGCTCCCTCCCCCACTCCAGGAGCACCCCATCCCCCCCCACCCGCAGCCGCGCGAGCCGCCCCTCCATCTCGCGCCACCTCCCCAGCTCGTCCCCCAGCCGCCCACCCAACTCCACCGCCATCCTCAACACCCATCGCACGAGCTGCACATCCACCGCAGAGGAGACGCACAGCCCCACCGGAAAGCCCTCGAGCCCCTCCCACCTGTGCTCCGGAGACTGGGACGGCACCACCTGCAACACCCCCTCCCCATCCTCCACGAGGAAATCCTCGAAGAAGAGCGCCACCTCCTTGAGGAAGGGATACGCCGTCTCCCGGAGGAACCCCTCGTCCCCGCCGTAGAGGTACCGCCACACGAGGTGCTGGGCCATCCACGCCGCCGCCCCCACCCACACGTCCCACCCGTACGCCTCGGGCGTGGCCCGCGCCCACGCATCCGAGGTGAGGGGGAACCAGATCCCCCTGCACCCGAAGAGCCTCCGGGCCGCCTCCCGCGCCGAGGGCACCATCCGGAGCACGTAGCGCACCAGAGGCCTCACGCACTCACCCAGCCCGGCCCCCTCGGCAAGCCAGTAGTTCATCTGGAGGTTGATGTCCATGTGGTAGTCCGCATCCCAGGGCGGCTCGAGGAGAGGATTCCACTTCCCCTGAAGGTTGGCCGGAAGATCACACCCCGGCGCCGAAGAGGCGATGAGGAGGTAACGCCCGTAGTCGAAGAGGAGCGCAGGGAGGAGCGGATCGGGATCCTCCCTCCGCCGACCCGTGGGCAGGAGGGGCTCCTCCCCCTCCACCACGAGCCTCACCCGGCCGAAGAGCCCCCCGTAGGCCTCCACGTGACGCCTCCGCACCGCCTCCCACCCCTCCCCCGGCACCTCCGGCGGCCCGTACGAGGGAAGCCGCCGCCGACTCCCCCCCACCTCCTCCCACACATCCACCACCACCCACACCACCACCTCCTCCCCCTCAACCCACACCCGACCCCCCTCCCCCCTGCACACCCCTCCCCTCACCACCGCCCGCACCTCCCACCCTATCCCCTCCTCGAACCTCCCCTCGAGCCGCACCATCCCCCCCTTGGCCCCCACCCGCACCGCCACGCCCTCCTGCACCTCCCGCTCGAGCCCCACCCACCCCCTCCCCCACCCCGACACCCGCACCCCCACCGGCCCACCCCCCATCACCGCCATCACCTCCTCCACACTCCTCCCCCTCCGCACCCGCACCACCCCCTCCTCCAAGTCCAACTCTCGCTCGTATCCCTCACCATCCATTCCCTCCCACCACAGCACCAGGGTACCCGCAGGCTGGTAGGCCCCCACCCTACACGGCCTTCCGCTCACCCCTCCCCCACCCCCGAACGCCTCGTTCGCCCGACGCGTCCCCTCCTCCCAGTCCCCGCGAAAGAAGGCCTCACGCACCCACCCCAGGAGGTGCGCCCGCCCCTCCGCCACCCGATCCCTATACCGCCCACGCCAGAGCCACTCGTGGTTGAGATGGATCCGCTCCTCCCCCAGCCCCCCGACCACCAACGCCGCCAGTCTCCCGTTCCCCACCGGGTAGCCATCCCGCCACACCCCGGCCGGACGATCCGACCACAGACGCCGTCCCCCGGCCCGATCCGACATACACACCTCCTCATGCGGCCCCACAAGGAGCATCGAGCTGACCTGCCCCGCAGGGACTCACCCCCATACTACCCCACACCGCCCCCCCTGTCTTGGCCCATCCTGCGATCCGGATGAAGGAAATTGCTCCCCACGACAAATTGACAGATCACCGATTTTGTTGGATCATATTTTCATCACCGGATTAGAGAGTTATGTGTACTGTTAAACCAACCCCAAGATGAGGAAGGACTATGGCTGCACGAACCATGGATCACTTCACCCGTGAGAAGGAGTTCTTCATCGGCATCGACTCCGATGGGTGCGTCTTCGACACCATGGAACTCAAGCACAAGGAATGCTTCTGTCCCGAATTCGTCTATCACTTCTCGCTCCAGAGCGTCTCCCGCTATGCCCGACAGGTGTGGGAGTTCGTGAACCTCTACTCCACCACCCGAGGGATCAACCGATTCCTCGCAGTCATCAGGGCAGTCGACCTTCTCGCCGCACACCCCGAGGCCTCGAAGCGATCCCCCCACCTCCCCTCACTCACGGCCCTCCGCCGGTGGGTACAGCGGGAGACCAAGCTCGGCATGCACACCCTCACCGAGGAGCTCGAGCGCAACCCTGATCCCGAGCTGGCCCTCGTGCACCGCTGGTCGCAGGGCGTGAACGAGGCCATCGCACGGATGGTACAGGGCGGCATCCCCCCCTTCCCCTACGTGAAGGAATCCCTCGCCCTCATGCAGGAGAAGGCCGACACCCTGGTGGTGAGCCAGACCCCCTTCGAGGCACTCGAGCGGGAGTGGACCGAGCAGGGGATACACACCTACGTGAAGGCCATCGCCGGACAGGAAGTGGGAAACAAGGCCCGGCAGATCGCCGCGGCCGTGGCCGACCACTACCCCCCCTCCCACCGTCTCATGATCGGCGATGCCCCGGGCGACCTCGAGGCTGCCCGGGCCAACGAGGCCCTGTTCTTCCCCATCATCCCCGGCCAGGAGGAGGCATCCTGGGAGGAGCTCCACCGTGAGGGCCTTCCCCGCTTCTTCGAAGGGAGGTTCGAAGGCGAGTACCAACACCGGCTCCTCGAACGCTTCGAGCGCTCCCTCCCCTCCACACCCCCCTGGGAGGCCACATGATCCTCTTCGAGGCAGGAGGACCCACCGCACGCCTCTCGCTCGACGACCTCAGGGAGGGCCTCTATACGGCCCTGGAACGGTGGGGCAGGGTGAAGCGCGCCCTCATCGTCCCGCCCGACATCACCCGCCTCCACTCCCGGGCGGGGGAACTCTCGTGCATGGCCTACCGCTACCTGGGAAGCGCCTGCAAAGGCGTGCTCCCCGCGCTGGGGACCCATGCCCCCATGACCCCAGAGGAAAAGGCCCTCATGTACCCCGACATCCCGGCGGAGCTCTTCATCGATCACAACTGGCGCACCGACATCCGCACGCTCGGAGAAGTCCCGGCGGACTACGTGGAGGAGGTCTCCGAGGGGAAGGTCCGCTTCCCCTGGCCCGCCCAGGTGAATTACCACCTCCTCGAAGGTCACGACCTCATCCTCTCGATCGGCCAGGTGGTGCCCCACGAGGTGATCGGCCTCGCCAACTACACCAAGAACATCTTCGTGGGCACCGGCGGGGCCGAAGGGATCAACAAGAGCCACTACCTGGGCGCGGTCTACGGCATGGAGCGCATCATGGGCCGCATCCATACCCCGGTGCGGAAGGTGCTCGGGTATGCGGCCTCCCGCTTCTGCCGCGACCTTCCCATCCTCTACGTCCTCACCGTACTCTCACCCGACGAGGAAGGCTCCCTGGTGGTGAGGGGCCTCTTCATCGGCGACGACGACGCCTGCTTCGAGAAGGCCGCCCGGCTCTCCCAGCAGGTCAACCTCACCTATCTCGACGAACCGCTCGAGAAGGTGGTGGTCTACCTCGACCCTCAGGAGTACCGGAGCACCTGGCTCGGGAACAAGGCTATCTACCGCACCCGCATGGCCATCGCGGACGGCGGGGAACTCGTGATCATCGCTCCGGGGGTGAAGGAGTTCGGAGAGGACCCCACCATCGATCGACTCGTGCGGCGCCACGGCTACCGGGGCACCGACTACGTCCTCGAAGCCGTACAGCGGGATCCCGAGCTGCAGGGGAACCTCGGGGCCGCCGCCCACCTCATCCACGGCTCCTCCGAGGGGAGGTTCGGGATCACCTATGCCGCAGGCGGTCTTTCGAGGGAAGAGGTGGAGGGGGCGGGCTTCTCCTACATGGAAGTGGAGGAGGCCCTCCGCCGCTACCTCCCGGAGGACATGAGAACGGGATGGAAGGACCGCCACGGGGAACGCTACTACTTCATCCCCAACCCCGCCGTGGGGCTCTGGACCTGGCGGAGGCGTTTCGAAGAGGGATGAGATCATAGCATATTTCGCATGAAGGAGCATACCATGACGAAGGCAGACATCGGACTCATAGGACTCGCGGTCATGGGTCAGAACCTGGCCCTCAACATCAACGACAAGGGATACCGGATCGCGGTCTTCAACCGGACCGTGGAGAAGGTGGACGACTTCCTCGCAGGACCGGCCGGGGGACGAGAGACCGTGTACGGGGCACACACGCTCGAGGAGTTCGTCTCCCTCCTCTCCAGACCGCGCAAGATCATCCTCATGGTGAAGGCAGGCGCGGTGGTGGACGAGTTCATCCGGAAGCTCCTGCCCCTTCTGGAGCCGGGAGACCTCATCATCGACGGCGGTAACTCCCACTTCTCCGATTCCACCCGCCGCACGAGGGAACTCGCCGAGAAGGGCATCCTCTTCATCGGCACGGGGATCTCGGGCGGGGAAGAGGGAGCCCGTCACGGCCCCTCGATGATGCCCGGAGGCAATCCGGAGGCCTGGCCCCTGGTGAAGGAGATCTTCCAGGCCATCTCGGCGAAGACCCCGGACGGCCAGCCCTGTTGCGATTGGGTGGGGCCCGAGGGGGCCGGTCACTTCGTGAAGATGGTGCACAACGGGATCGAGTACGGCGACATGCAGCTCATCGCCGAGGTCTACCACATCATGAAGTCCCTCCTCGGCCTCTCCCACGAGAGGATGAGCGGGATCTTCGACCGCTGGAACCGGGGAAAGCTCGGCTCCTATCTCATCGAGATCACCCGCGACATCCTCGCCTTCAAGGATGAGGACGGCGGCCCGCTCGTGGAGAAGATCCTCGATGCAGCAGGCCAGAAGGGGACCGGCAAGTGGACCGGCATCGAGGCCCTCGATCACGGCGTACCCGTCACGCTCATCGTGGAGGCGGTCTTCGCCCGTTCCCTCTCCTCATTCAAGGACGAGAGGGTGCACGCCGCCGAGGTCCTGGGTGAACCGCTCGTGCCCTGGAAGGGCACGGAAGAGGAGAGAGCCCGCCTCGTAGACGACCTCGAGAAGGCCCTCCTCGCGGCGAAGATGGTCTCCTATGCACAGGGGTTCATGCTCATGAGGGAGGCCTCGCACACCTATGGATGGGACCTCGACTTCGGGAAGATCGCCACGCTCTGGCGCGCGGGATGCATCATAAGGAGCGTGTTCCTGGACACGATACGGGAGGCCTACAGGAACGAACCCGGACTCTCCAACCTCCTGCTGGCCCCCTACTTCAAGGAGACCATCCTCGAGGCCGAGGCCTCGTGGCGCAGGGTGGTGAGCACCGCAGTGACCCACGGGATCCCCACCCCCGCCCTCTCCTCGGCCCTCTCCTTCCTCGACGGCTACCGCACCTCCAGGCTCCCCGCGAACCTCATCCAGGCCCAGCGGGACTACTTCGGTGCCCACACCTACGAGCGGGTAGACAGGCCACGGGGCCAGTTCTTCCACACCAACTGGACCGGCAGAGGGGGGGCCACCACCTCGGGGACCTACACGGTGTGACATCGAGGCGGCCATAGAAGAGAGGGGAGCAGATGTCCTGCTCCCCTCTTTGTGTCCCACCGTGTGTACGAAACGGATCGAGGAGGTGGCTACCGCGCGAGCCACCCCCCGTCCACCGCCACCACCGATCCGGTCATGTAGTCGCTCGCGGGAGAGGCGAGGAAGACCACCGCACCCTTCAGGTCGTCGGGCGAGCCCCACCGTCCCGCGGGAATCCGCCCCAGGATCTCCTTGTTCCGCACAGGATCCTCGCGCAGGGCACGGGTATTGTCGGTCTCGATGTAACCGGGAGCGATCGCGTTCACCTGGATGTCGTACTTCGCAAGCTCGTTCCCCAGTATCCGGGTGAGCCCCAGCACACCGCTCTTGCTCGCGGTATACGAGGGGACCCTGATACCACCCTGGAAGGAGAGCATCGAGGCGATGTTGATGATCTTCCCCCCGGTTCCCTGTTCCTTCATCCTCCGCGCCACCGCCTGCGAGAGGAAGAACACCGATTTGAGGTTCACGTTCATCACCTCGTCCCAATCCTCCTCCGAGAAGTCCAGTATGTCGTCCCTCCGGATGATACCTGCGTTGTTCACCAGAATGTCCACCTTGCCGAAGGCCTTCACCGCCTCCTCCACGATCCTCTCCACCGGCTCGATGGAAGAGAGATCGGCCTCCACCCAGAGATACCGCCGACCGAGAGAGGTGATCTCCCTCTCCAGCCCGGGTTCCTCGCTGCGCATGACTGCCACGATATCGGCCCCCGCCTCCGCGAGGCCCAGGGCGAGCGCCCGACCTATCCCCCTCCTGCATCCGGTCACGATGGCCACCTTACCGTCGAGCTTGAACATGTCGAGAATCATCTGAGCACCTCCATGGGTACGGTATCCATATCGGTATAGGTCTGGTTCTCGCCGATCATGCCCCAGATGAAGGCGTAGTTCGAGGTCCCCACACCCGAGTGTATCGACCAGCTGGGAGAGAGCACGGCCTCCTCGTTCCGCATCACGATGTGGCGCGTCTCGTGGGGCTGCCCCATGAGATGGAACACCACCTGATCGGCGGGGAGTTCGTAGTAGAAGTAGACTTCCATCCGGCGCTCATGGGTGTGGGTGGGCATGGTGTTCCACACGTTGTGGGGCTTGAGGATGGTGACCCCCATGCAGAGCTGGCACGTCTCAAGCACGTCGGGATGGATGAGCTGGTAGATGGTGCGGGCATTGGAGTTCTCGTCGCTCCCGAGCTCGAGCTTCCTCGCATCCGTGAGGGTGATCCTCCTGGAGGGATACTCCTTGTGAGCCGGAGCAGAGAGGAAGTAGAACTTCGCAGGGCTCGTCCCCTCCTTGCTCATGAAGGAGACTTCACGCGCCCCCTTGCCTATGTACACGGCCTCGTTCTTCGCAATCTCGTACGCCGTGCCGTCGATGGTCACCACGCCGGGGCCTCCTATGTTGACCACTCCCCCCTCCCTCCGCTCGAAGAAGTACTCGGTGCCGAGCTCCTTGGAGGCACCCAGGGTGAGCCGGCCCTTCACGGGATGGAGGCCTCCCACGATGATCCTGTCGTTGTGGCTGTAGACGAGCCTGATCACGTCGGCCCGAAAGAGGTCGGTGACGAGGAACTCGTTCCGGAGTCTCTCGGTGTCGAACCCCTTCGCGTGTTCGGGATGTATACTATACCTCACTTCCATCATAACTTATCTCCTTCCTGTTATTTTGGTCTCATGAAAAATCTTACCCCCATCATGAAATCATGTCAATCTGACAACAATGTTTATGAGAACTAAAATGTTGACCTTCCCATCTTCCTGTCGTATACTGGATTCCGAATCTCATCTCCATGCAGGAGACGACCATGAGCCATACACCCATCGATCCGCTCTCTGTCGCCCGGGAGGCGGCCGAATCTCTCATGCACCGGTATCCCGATCCAGCCGAGCTCCCGCCCGCTCACAGGTGGCACTACCACCAGGGAGTCTTCCTCTTCGGGATGCTCAAACTCTGGGAAGAGACGGGGGAGGACCGCTACCTCGAATACGTGAAGGCCTACGTGGACGCACTGGTCGACGAACAAGGCAACCTGGAGCTGGCGACCACGGAACTCGACGCCATGCAAGCCGGCAACCTCCTCTTTCCCCTCCATGAACGATACGGAGAGGCCCGCTACAAGAAAGCCATGGACTACATCCTCGGTCTCCTCGAGGGATTCCACACCACCCCCGAGGGAGGATTCTGGCACAAGGAAAAGTATCCCAACCAGCAATGGCTCGACGGGCTCTACATGGCAGGTCCCTTCTCCGTACACTACGCATCCCTCTTCGGACGACCTGAACTCTACGATTTGTTCGTGAAACAGGCCCTCCTCATAGAGCGACACACCCGCGACCCGCAGACGGGCCTCCTCAGACATGCCTTCGACTACAGCAAGCAGGCCCCCTGGGCGGATCCGGTCACCGGCATAGCCCCGGAGGCATGGGGGCGGGCCCTCGGCTGGTTCCCCGCAGCCCTCCTCGACATCCTCGATCACCTTCCCCCGTCACATACCGGCTACCGAGTCCTCGAAGAGATGTTCCGTGACCTCATGGGGCCCATCGTGCGGGTCCAGGACAGGGCCACGGGGCTCTGGTTCCAGGTCCTCGACAAAGGGCACGACCCTTCCAACTGGCTCGAGACATCCTGCTCGGCCCTCTTCCTCTACTCCCTCTCCAAGGGGATCCGCACGCACCGCCTGCCGGTGGATCCCTATATCACCCATGCCCGGAAGGCCTTCCAGGGAATCGTGGGCAAGACATCCCGTGACCCGGAGGGCTATCTCCACATCCACGACATCTGCATAGGCACCGGAGTGGGAGACTATCGGCACTACCTCGAGCGACCCCGCTCCATCGACGACCTGCACGGTGTGGGGGCCTTCATACTGGGATGCGTGGAGTTCCACCGGACGAGGGAGAGTATCTAGCCCTCGTCGTCCTCGAGCACGAAGAAACTGAGGCTCTCCTGCACGCGGGCGATACTCTGCTGGGTCTCGGCGTTCTCCTTCCGGAGGACGTCGAGCACCTTTTCGATCTCCTCGGACTGGCCCCCAATCGCTTTCATCGCCTGCTCGATCCGCTGTGTGAGCTCGTTGAGTCTGCCTGCCGCATCGAGGATGTGGGCATTCCCCTCGGCCATCTGGTGTGAGCCGTCCTTCACCTGGGCGGTGATGGATCTCATCTCCTCGAGGGCCTGGAGGATCTGGGTACCTCCCGCCCGCTGTTCGTGGAGCGCGTTCCCCACCTGCTGGATGTAGGACGCGACTCCCTCGAGCCGTTCGAGAATGAGCTCGAAGGTGCTGAAACTCGCCTGCGAAAGCCCCACCATCTCCTCGATGGCCCTCCGGATGTCCCGTATGCTCTCCCGGATACGCTTCGAGTGGTTGGTGGTCTGCTCGGCGAGCTTCCTGATCTCGTCAGCCACCACGGCGAACCCTTTGCCCTTCTCTCCCGCGTGAGCGGCCTCTATGGCGGCGTTGAGAGCCAGGATATTGGTCTCGGAGGCCACACCGGAGATGATCCTGTTCGCCTCTTCCAGCTGTTTCGACGTGTCGCGAATGACCTCGGCGAGCTGCACCAGGTTCTGGAGCCCCGACTTCCCCTCCTCGGAGGCACTCTGGAGGGTGGTGAAGTTGTCCGAGAGGGCTTCACCCATCCGTCCGATGGCCTCCACGTTCTTCACCATCTGTTCCACTGCGGTGGCCGACTCCTCGATCGAGGACGACTGCCGCGAGATGGCCTCGGAGAGCATCTCGATGTTGCGGGCCATCTGCTCCACCGCGGAAGAGGTCTCCACGATGCTCGTATTCTGTGCTTCGATATCCGACGAGGTACGGTCGAGCTGGGAGAGTATGTCCTCCACGGCGTGGGAGGTGTGGTCCACCGCCTGGGCGAGGGCCCCTCCGCTCCGGGCCACGAGGCTCATCTCCTCCTGCACCCTCCCCACCGTCCGGCGTATCCGCTCCACGAATCCGGAGAAGAGGTTGAGCATGAAGGCCATCTCATCCCGCCCCCTGATCCTGGGCGGCACCTCGAGATGTCCCCGCGAGACCTTCTCGATGCTCTGCTGAAGGAGGCGCACCCGTTTCACCACGAGGAGCCTGAGCACCATCACCACGAGGAGCCCCTGCACCGCCAGGGCGATCAGGGCCCCCACCCCGCCCAGGGCGAGGATCCGGAACATCCCTTCGAGGAGTTCCGCGCTTCGGGCCACCCCCACTACGAGCCAGGGGATGTCGTGGTAGAGCACCCACGAGTAGGCGATGGCCTCCCCCCCTCTCCGCAGGGTACCCGATTTTATGTTCCGCTTATAGAGCTGCTGGAAGAGCTCGGTCTGGGAGATGTCCGAGAGGAGCAGGGCGCTGTTCGGATGGGCGATGATCCTCCCCTCCCCGTCGACGATGTAGAGGTAGCCCGTCCTTCCGAACACGTTCTCCGAAAAGAAGAGCGTGTAGAAGTTGGAGAGATCCACGAAGGCCCCGAGGAAACCCAGGAGCTCGCCGTCACGTAACACGGGGGTCACGAGCATCATGCCCGGCCGTCCTTCCTGGAGGAGCACCGCCCCGGGGATGAGGATGGGTTCCTTCTTTATCAAGGCCTGGTTCCGTATCTCCAGGGGATCGAAACGCACTCCCCTCGCCTCACCGACCACGGGCGTCGCATCGGCTCCGTAGATCACCACGTCCGCGAAAAACCGTCCCTCCTCCGCCATCACCTCGGAGGCGATCTTCCGGAGCTCCTCCACATCCCCTTCGGAAAAGGCCTCTTGCACCTCGTCATCCTCCGCCTCCTCGGCGAGACGGATCCTCAGCCCTCCCATGAACAACTCTATGGTCTCGGACGCCTGATCCGTGGTATTGAGCATATCCTGAAGCTGAAGCGAGAGCACATATTCGGAGGCCTGGTGTCCCCAGAACACGAAGAGACCGATGAAGAAGGCCCCCATGATGAGCGAGAGGAGCAAGACCAGTCTGCGACTCAGGTACCCCCTGGGCGCTCCATGTGTGAGATTCGTATTCATCCCTCATCCCTCTCGTGTGATATCAGAATCAAGTATAACAGGTGCAGTGCGTTTTTTCCATCCAGCACGCCCGTTTTTACACAAAACTTCGTATATACTATCAATTCTTTTTCAAAAATAAACTTAATCAAAAAACAAAACTTGACCGCGACTCAGGGGCACGGTATCATATTACATCATACAACTCGTCAGGAGGTGTACCATGAGAGGAATGCGACTTCTCTGCCTTGCCTCCCTCATGCTGTTGCTTGGCGCCTGTGCTACGTCATCAGGGAAGATCGTCGAGGAGACACCCGAACCTCAACCCACTGAAGAGCCACCAGTTGGTGTACAGGAGACACCGTCGTGGACGGTGTACGATGCGAGCGTGCTCCCCGACCAAGCCGTTCCTCCCTTCTATGCGGACAACATCAAGGGGCTGAAGGCCGAGACCGCCGTGGTGGACGATCCGGAAATCCCGGGGAACAAGGTCCTCTCCATCGTCTCCCCTCCGGGAGAGGACAACAAGCTCTGTTGGGCCATGGACTGGGATCTCCCGAATAAGGCGGCGACTGTGGTCTTCAGAGCAAAGCTCCAGGGCGAGGCCGTCGATGCCATCGCCTTCGACATCGAGTTCCGATGTGGAATGTACAGGGACAGGCTCGTGGCCTATGGAGACGGTACCATCAAGCTCGACAAGGCGGGAGTGTCCGCAACCATCGATGCCACCGCATGGCACGTGGTGCGGATCACACTCCTCCAGAAGGACGAGGGACTCGCGATCGACGTGTATATCGACGAGGATCCCACCCCGCTACTGAGCGGTGTCTCCACCACCGGTCACTCCGACAAGAAGTTCAGATTCGGCGATGGGAGCGGAAACGACTACTGCTCGAGTCTCTACGACTGGGTCATCTGGACCACGACAGGGGCCTTCCCTCCGGGCACAGGGCTTCCCGGAGGGCTCACCGGGATCTAAGACCCCCGTATCCCCCCTCACGAGAGGAGAGGGAGGGGCGCACCCTCCCTCTCCTCTTCGCGTGTGTGCAAGGTGTGAGTCAGCGTGAAGCCCGTCCCTCTACCTCGGCAGCGAGCTCATTGAGCCACGCCTCCACATCATCGGGTATCTCGAGGGGGCGATAGACCGGTTCATACGCAGGATATCCCCCCACCTCTTCCTGACTGTCGATGATGCGCCCCTTCCGTTCCACGAGATCACGGATGATCCGCTCGTCAACGGAGTCCCGATCGGCCGGGCGGGCGCCTACGTTCGCCACGATATGCTCCTCGAGCTCCTCGGCCGGTACAGGGATGAATCCCTCCGGCCACAGCGGCTTATGATGCAGGAGGGTCACCTTGCCCATGCTGAGCCGGGCCGGAGAGCCGTCCTTCTTGAAGGCAAGATTATCTTCCATGAATACGAGTCCCTCCGTACCGATGAGGGCGAGGTGGGGAAGAGTGTTCTCCCCATGTATGAGCACGTTCCCCACCGCCGTCATACGGGCGGGAAGGGGGTTCACTCCAGTACCCGTCCATTCGGACGGTACATAGCCCACCCTGATGGCATTGGTCCCCGGGTTGTAGATGAGATTGTTCGCCACGACAGAGAGGGTGAAAGCCTTGGCATAGGGGTTTCTGTCCACATTGTGGGCAAAGAGATTCCCTATATAGGCAACGTACTGTACGTTATCGTGGATGAGGGCCCCTTTCGAGTGGGCTCCCTTGGAATGCGTGGCATTGTTGAGATTTTCCGCGATGATGCAATTGCTCACCGTGACGAAATGGGACGTAGCCCTGGGACGGGGGAGCCTCGGCCCTGAGACGCTGATCCCCTCGTCCGTCGCCCATGACACCGAGCAATGGTCGATCACCACGTTATAAGCATCCTCCCCATACGTGGAGATACCATCCACCTCCCAGCCCCTGAAGGACAGATCGGCACCGTCTCCCGGACGTACTCGAATGTGCTGGATGAGGACGTCATGGGTCTTCACGACAAGCCCGCCTCGGATGATGGTGATCCCGGGGGAGGGAGCAGTCTGGCCTGCCACCGTGAGGAACGGTGAGGTGATCTCGATGGTGGTCATCTCAAAATCGATCACTCCCCCCACTTCGAAGACCACGATGCGGGGACCCTCTGCCTCGAGTGCCGCCCTGAGGGAGCCGGGCCCGTCCGACTCGAGGGTGGTCACCCGTATGATCTTCCCTCCTCGTCCGGCCCTGGTGTAGATTCCGAACCCCACCGCATTGGGAAACACCTTCTCCCCCGCTGCGGGGATGTCGCTGAAGTCCTCCACCGGGTACTCATATCCCAGGGCCGCAAGCTCTTCCTCTATGGATTGGGGCATCTCCGCCTCCTCGGAGACACGGGCTCCTCCCTGTGGCGAAGAGACACATCCAGAGAAAAGCAACATGAGCACAGAGAGGATACACATCGGGACACTCCATTTCTTCTTCATACCTTCGCCTCCTTGTCTCATACTTTTATGGGGCACAGATCTCTGTGCCCCATATCCGAAGTGAATCACTCAGATCCTTCAAGGGCCCACATGAACGCCGCATCGAAGAGCTTCCATCCTTCATCAGTGAGGAGGGATTCCATCCCCTCGAAGAGGAAGCTGAACACCCTCCGTGCAGGGACCACATCACCATGCATGTCCTTGCTCCCCTTCTCGTATCCGTAGATGAGCACCATGGATTCATCGTCGGGTGCCACCGCAACCACCTGTACCTCACCCTGGGGGCGGGAGAAACCCACGCTCCCATAGTCGGTATAGATCTGTACCGTACCGGAGAGCCCTGCCGCGAGGAGGTGGGAGGGATCTTTGATCACGAGTTCCTTGTAGGCATACTCGGCCTTTCCATACCCTTTACCCTCTTCGGGCTCTGCAAATCCCATGTCGTCGGCGATGTAGTGCTCGGTAGAGACCATGGGTACCGCTACGTCCTTGAACTTGTTCCCCACATGACTGGAGGAGACGACCTCACTCACATAGACGAGATCGTAGCCCTGGGCATCGTCGGCCTTCGACTCCTTTGCGTTCATGGGTGTGACCACCATCCCCAGGGATTCCAGATGGGCGATGATGGTCTTGTCCGTCTCGGTGAGCTCCCCCGAGGAGACCTTGGTGAGGTAGAGCACCGACTTTCCCTCGAGTGAGACATGCGGAACCGACATGCACCCTCCCGCAAGGAACACGAGGGAGATGACAGTCAGGGCCGAAACGATAACGCTGAATGACCTTTTCATGACGCAACCTCCTGGAAGTGATATATCACATATCATTATACCCCCTTTCGGGCTGTTGTAAAGTTCAATCCTTTCAATATTATGTTACGGGTATCTTTATTCTCAAAGAAATCAGGCCCCAGCCCCTCTTCGGCGCACTTCGAGAAAGGGGGTGCTCAAGGCACCCCCTTTTCCCTCTACTTCATCTCCACATGGGACCAGTCAAACGATCCCTTGTAGTGGATGTACCAGTAGCCATCGGCTGCAGGAGGCACCTGGTGTTGCGCCACCCACCTATTGGTGTAGTCGTTCCCATTGATCTCGAGAAGTTCGAGATTCCAGGAGTTCACGTACCTCCCCCAGTCCACCTCAGTTGAGAAGTCATCGGTCTTCCAGAAATACTCCCCCGGCCCGTCGTAGGTGAAGGGAAGCTCGATCTCACGATACTCACCGCTGGTCGGGGTGGGGGTCGGAGTGGGAGTGGAAGTTGGCGTAGGGGTGGCGGTAGGAGTGGGGGTGGACGTGGGAGTTGGGGTGGGCGTTGTCCCAGAGGTGGAGAGGTTCACCTCGTACGCGCTTATGGCAAAGTCACGACCCCCCGGCGAAGAAGTGATCTCCCATCCGAACTGCAGCTGATCCACCTCCACATCTCCTATCCAACCCGCATCTCGAAGCCACTCAAGGATTGCCTTTATGTCCACCGTGCCTGTATCCAGGGCAGAGGTCCTCACGAACGAGAAGACCTCCTGGGAACCGTTGGTACCCCTGTACACATTCCACGTGTGGCCGCCCACCGTGACATCGGAGTAGACTGGCACAGGATTACCAGAACTGTCCCACTCATAGGAGATGGGTTTCACCTCTCCCACATGGTTCATCCAGAGCATCACCTCGTAGGCGTAGTCTCCAAGCCACACATCGTAGGTGGAGTTGTAGGCACCATCGGAGGGCCTGGTGGCGATGGTGAAGGAGCTGGTGAGGCTATCAATCTCGCTTATCTTTATGTTGATCATCCTGCTCACGTTGGGATACGACTTGACCCCGCCTGTATCCGGATGGTCCGCCCACACTCCCCAGTCGTAGTAGGCGTTCGCCCATATCCTCTGTGATCCTGCCCCGCTTCCCCAGACATTGTTGTAGAGGGTGTACTCCCCATCGGTCCACGTTGCCCACTGGTCCCAGGACTCCCATACCGCTCGGGATGAGATCTCACCGGTTGCACCGGGAGATACGACCTCGGTGCACCCTCCCAGCAGCACGAGTGCTGCGAGGGCTGCACCCCACAGGGGTTTCGTGTGTTTCATGAACACCTCCCAGAAGGCATATGATCCATCCGCCTACGGCGGAAGGTGGCCTTCTACAGACCCGGGAGCCGTTCGAGCTCCCAGTAGACGATCCCCCTCCCGTCGGTGCCCGTGTAGACCCGTCCGTAGACCCGACGGTCACCCGCGATACACATCGTCACTCCACACTACTGGGTATGCCAGCCCCCTGCCCCCTCATAGACACCTCATTCTCGCCGAGATCTCTTCTATTATGAGCCCCCAGGGAGATGTGGTCTTTGCATATGTTGCGGAATATCATGACAAAATTGCGCTGCCCATATACCACGATTCCACAAAAAACCCTGCCGGGTGGAGACCGGCAGGGCAGGAGGTACCGTACCCCGGATCACTCCGGGAAGGTGAAGCCCGGATTCCAGAGCTCTATACGCTCCCTCAGGAGGCGGTTGAACTCCTCGGTGAGTCTGGGCAGACCTGCCTCCTCCATCTCTTTGAGATAGGCGTCCCAGATCTCGTCGAACTTCTCAGGCGGAGCCATGATGGCCTCTGGAATCCTCCTCATCCCTATATCGTCACGCACCCTGTTGTCGATGGCCACCAGATCGGGATCGTCTATCCTGATCATCCACGCAGCCCCATAGGGTTTGGGCGGGAACTCATCCGGACCGGGGAAGAGATCCATCCACATCCTGGCTCCGTAGCCGGCGAGGACCTTCTTCTCCACCTCGGTGTAGTTCTTGATCTGGTCCTCGGGCTCGCTGTCGGGCATGATGTAGTTTCCGGTGGAGTCCTTGATGCGGCCCCACTGCGGGAAGGGATAGCTGTAGTTCCCTATGCCCGTCTTCTTGGAGAAGGCGGGGTCGGTCCGCCGCATCCGGTCGATCTCGGGGAGGAAGACCCGTTTGCCGTTCTCGTCGTACTTCCAGTGCACTCCCTCGATACCCCAGTGGGTGAGTATCTGGGCCTCCTCGGTCGCCATCCAGTCGAGGAACTCGATGGCCCGTGCGGGGTCCTTGCAGTCCACGGTGAGCGCGACGCCCCATCCGCCCGAATACCCAGGCGACTGGTTCACCCTACATACCACATCCTCACTGATGACCACGGGGTACTGCCCGTACATCCGTTCCTCCATCCCCGCCTGTCGCAACGCGGTCACCGGCTCCGAGATCTCCCACGCGGCATCGGCGAGGGCGAGCACCCTCCCCGAGGCGATCTTGGCCTTGTACTGGTCGTACTTCTGGATGAAGCTCTCCCTGTCGAGGAGCCCCTCGTTCCACATGTGGTTGAGCCACCTGAAGTACTCCCGCTCGATCTGTCTGGTGTGGTGGCGCACGGCCTTGAAGGTCTCCTGATCCACGTACCACTCGCCATCATCGGACCCACCGGTGGCGGCCCATGCCGGGTTGGTCACCGAGATGAGGAACCGCCATCCGTCCGCAAGCAAGGTCATGGGGATGGTGGGCTGTCCGTTGATGGTGGGATGCTTCGCATAGTAGGTCTTGATGGCATTCTCGAAATCCTTGAGGGTCTCGAGGCGGGGGAAGCCCAGCTCGAGGACCACGGCGTGCTGGAGCCAGAAGAGTCCGTTGGGCACGATGATCGGGTCATGGACAGGATAGCTTCCCACGTAGTAGATGTGCGGGTCCTCTTTGCTCCACCTGAGGCGATCGTAGAACTGCCCGTACATCTTCTTGAGGTTGGGACCGTACTGATCGATGAGCTCGTCGAGCTGGAGGATGCCCCCCGCATCCTTGAGCAGGTTGAGATCCCCCTTGGCGTAGACCAGATCCGGGTAGTCGCCGCTCGCAGCCATCACCGCGAGCTTCTGTTTCGGATCGCCCACCGCGAACTCGATCTCGAGCGTCACCCCGGTGCGCTTCTTGATCTCCTGGGCCACCGGGCTCTGGAACTCGTCCCAGTTGGGGTTCACCTCTGCGTTGAACATGGTGAACGTGATCGGCGTTTTGGTGCCGACCGTAGTCTCGGCGGCTTTCTCCCCCTGACCCGTGGCGGACAGCACCATGGGGATAAGGAGGAGGAGAGGCAGCAGTCTCTTCATCAGACACCTCCTGGTTAAGGTATACATTCCGCCCGACGGGCGGCTCGCCTACTGTTTCAAGGCCCCAAGGACCAGTCCCCTGGTGAAGTACTTCTGAAGGAAGGGGTACACACAGAGGATGGGCACCGTGGCCACGATGGTCATCGCCATGCGAATGGACTCAGGGGAGACCCTCCGGGCCTGCTCGGTGAGGGCATAGCTGTAGATATCCTGGGCCGAGGCTGCGGCCTGGGATTGGACGTTGGTGAGGATCTTCTGGAGCTCGAACTGGAGGGTGGTGAGGTACTTGTTGGAGCTCGCGTAGAGGTAGGTGTCGAACCACGAGTTCCAGTGCCCCACGGCGATGAAGAGGGCGATGGTGGCGAGCACGGGGAGGCAGAGGGGCATCACCACCCGGGAGAAGATCACGAAGTCGTTGGCCCCATCGATCTTGGCCGACTCCTGGAGCTCGTACGGCAGTCCCTCGATGTACGAGCGCAGGACGATCACGTTGAAGGCGCTGATGAGCCCGGGGAGGATGTACACCAGGAAGTTGTTGATGAGCCCGAGCGATCGGATGAGCATGTAGTCCGGGATGAGCCCCGCGCTTATGTACATGGTCATCACGAAGATCCCGGTGACGAACCTGCGTGCGAAGAAGTCCTTTCGGCTTATCGCATAGGCCACCATCGCGGTGGAGACCAGGCCCGTCACCGTCCCCACTGCGGTCCTCAGCACGGACATCACTGCACCCCTCACCACACTCGGATAGCTGAACAGGTAGGCGTAGTTCTCCAGGGTGAACTTCCGTGGAAAGATGGTGATACCTCCCCGCACCGTGTCCACCGAATCGTTGAGGGATATGGCGAGGACGTTGAGGAAGGGATAGAGGGTTGCGATCCCCAGGAGGATCATGGCCGTATAGTTGAAGGCATTGAAGAGCGTATCACCCAGCTTCGCCCTTCTGTAGTAGTCCTTCACCCCGACTGACCGCATCACGTACCTCCTACAGCACCCGCATGCCTGTGGTCTTCTTGCTCAAGCGATTCACCGTGAAGAGGAGGATGAGGCTCACCACCGACTTGAAGATCCCCGCGGCCGTGCCCAGGGCGTACCTCCCGCTCCCTATCCCGTAGTCGAGCACATACAGGTCGAGGACGTCCGCATACTCCTTGGTGAGGGGGGTCCTCAGGAGGAACTGCTTCTCGAAACCGATGTTGATGAGGTTCCCGATACTCATGATGAGTATCACGATCACCGTGGGCATGATCCCCGGGAGGGTGATGTGCCACATCTTCCTGAACCTCCCTGCCCCGTCCATGGTGGCCGCCTCGTAGAGCTCAGGGTCGATCCCGGCGATCGCCGCGAGGAAGATGATGGAGTTCCACCCTATCTCCTTCCAGACATCGGCGAAGGTCACCACCCACCAGAAATAGTGAGGCTTCGTGAGGAAGGGGACCGGCTCCTTCACCACCCCCAGGGAGAGGAGAAACTCGTTGAGGGGCCCCGAAGGACCGAGCATCTGGAAGACGAGACTCGCCACGATCACCCAGGAGAGGAAGTGCGGCAGGTAGGTAATGGTCTGGATCACCCGCTTGAAGAGCATGTGCCGTATCTCGTTGAGGAAGAGGGCGAGCACGATAGGGAGGGTGAAGCCAAAGGCGAGGCCCAGGAGGCTCATGGCGAGGGTGTTCCTCATCACCTCCCAGAACTTGGGATCCTCGAAGAGGATGATGAAGTACTTGAGTCCCACCCACTTCTGCTGGAAGAAGGGGAGTCCCGGTTTGTAGTCCTGAAAGGCCATGGTCCAGCCCCAGAGGGGCAGGTACCTGAAGACAATCACCCAGAGCACGAAGGGGAACGACATGAGGATGAGGTACCGCTGGTTGACCACCGTGGCCCACCAGGAGGTGTGCTTTTTAAGGGACGAAGTCTTGACGAGGTGCGCTCCATTCGCAGGCATCACTCATCTCCTTTCATGGGGTCTCGCTCCGTGCCCTCACCTTCCGCCGGTCTTCACCCCCCGTGGTGCATAGGCCCGCCGGTACTGGGCCGGGGTGAGGCCCGTGAACCTGTGGAAGAGCCGGATGAAGTAGCTCATATCGTTGAAACCGCACTCGTAGGCCACGTTGAGGACCTTCTCGTCGGTTTCGATGAGCATGGCCATGGCCTTGTGAACCCGGTAACGGTTGATGAACTCCACCGGGGTCCTTCCCGTGAGGCGTTTGAACTCCCTGATGAAGTGGTACTTGCTGAGGTAGACCAGCCTCGCCAGGTCATCCACTGAGAGGTTCTCCTGGTAGTGTTCCTTGATGTACTCGAGCGCGGGGAGGATCTTCTCCACCGCATAGACATCGCCCGCCACTTCGGACTTCTGGACCACCCCGTGCGAAAAGATGAGGGAGAAGACCTTGAACAGGGCGCCCTTGATACCCAGCTCGTACCCCGGTCCCTTGTGGTCTGCGAGATCCACCACCTCCATGAGCTCATGGAGGATGGCCTTTCCCCAGAGGGTCTTGCGCGAGATCACCCCGGGGAAGGAGAGGAGCCGCTTCTTGATGCCCGTGAAGTACCGCTTGTGGCACACGTCCTGGACCTCTCCCTCCAGGAGGTCGAGATGGAAGACCAGGGCGATGAAGTGAAAGGGCTGGTGGTCGAGCGATTCGGCGGCGTGAAAGGTCCTGGGAGGGATGAAGAGGGCCTCTCCCTCGCCTACCTCCACGAACTCACCGTCCCTGAGCACCCTGGCGTTGCCCCGCACCACCAGGAGGAACTCCATCTCCTCGTGCCAGTGGGGGTCTATGGTGTAGCGGCTGAAGTAGGGATACCGCAGGTAGTTGTCATAGAGGGCGAAGGGAAAGTCGTCGGTCCCGTGCTTGCGGTCTTCCTTGTCCTCAGGGTGAAGGATCGGTTCCATGCGTATACCCCTCTCGTCTCTCGTCCTCAGGTGAAGAGGATCCATAGGATCTCGGCCTCCCCTCTCCAGGAGATGGAGAGATCATGTCTGCCCGGCGCGAGGGAGCACTCCAGGGAGACTTCCTTCCATTCGCCGCCGGTGAAAGGAAGGGCCTTCGGGAAGCGCACCTCGTGTGAGCCCCAGCGCACCACGAGGTCGGTGGTCTCCGCACCGTTGCGCACGAGGACGTGGAGCTCGTGGACGTCCCCACTGCACTCGAGGACCCCGCACCGCACGAGGGCCCGGCCCCCTCCCCGGGGCCGGAGAGCAGGATGGAGGCCCTCCCCTTCCACATAGGCGCACCCCTCCACGTCCTCACCCCCGGCCACCGGGATGCGCCGGCCCGGGGTCCAGTGAGGGAGGGGGGGTGCCTCGAGGGTGATCACCTCTTCCAGGTGGATGTGACGCGAAGAGGAGCCCACCTGGATCCGCCACCTCCCGGGAAGGGGGAGACGGGCCTCGGCCACGGGATGCCAGAAGGAGAAGTCCTCCGCCGTAAGACGCCAGGAGATCTCCTTCTCCTCTCGTGGGGCAAAGTGGCATCGATCGAACCGGACGAGTACCTTTTTGGGAGAGAACGGCCCCTCAGGGGGGACGAGGTAGCACTGCACCACCTCGTCGGAGGCCACGGGCCCCACGTTCCTCACCCTGAAGGAAACCTCAACCCCGGTCTCGGGGGTGGCCCGGAGGGGCGCGCACCTCATGCCTGTGTACTCGAACGTGGTATAGGAGAGGCCGTAGCCGAAGGGGTAGAGCACGTCCTCCTCCCGGGCATACCAGTAGGACTTTCGGCCTTTGTGGATCTGGTAGTCGAATATGCTCGAGAGCACGGAAGAGGAACGATACCAGGTGAGGCTGAGCCTCCCGGCAGGAGAGACCTCGCCGAGGAGCACATCGACGAGGGCCTGCCCCATCTCCTGTCCGCCGTGGGAGGAGTAGAGGAGAGCCGGGAGGTGCGCATCCTCCCAAGGAACGGCGAACGGGTAGCTCCCGATGAGCACGAGCACGGTACGGGGGTTCGCCTCGAAGGCCGTACGGACCAGCCGGTGCTGGAGTGGGGGGAGGGCGAGATCGGGCCGGTCCACCGTCTCCTTCCCGTTGATGAAGGGATTGTTCCCCATGAAGGCAAGGACCACGTCGGCCGCTTCGGCACACGCCCGCACCTGCTCCTCTCCAGAACGTATCGGCTCGAGCTCGAAGAGCTCCCGCATGGATTCGGCCCGGTCGGAGAGGTGGACTCCACCCTGTGCATCACAGGAGAGGTACTTCCCGTGCCAGGTACGGAGGGCACAGAGACCTCCCCACCGCTCTTCCAGGGTGAAGACCTCCTGGACGAACCAGCCCCTCACCTGCCGGGCCGTGGCCGAGAGGCCGGTTCCCTCGGGGGCACACGTGAGGTACCGGCCCGACCGCACAGAGCGGAAGATGTGGCTTCCCCATCCCCAGTCGAGCCAGTCCCAGAGGCTCTCGGTACCCGGGGCCTGACCCGGACAGGTGAGGAAGAGGTTCCCCTCCTCGTCCGCGGCAAGGTACCCCCCGTAGGCTGCGGAGCGGAGCCGCACCCTGGAGGAGCCTTCCTCGTACCACACCTCCACCCCGGGGAGCCGCTCCTTGAGGGCCTGGAGCGGGGTCACCACGTAGGGGAGGGTGCCGCTGTACCAGTCGGTGTGTACCTCGTCGGCGAGGGGGCCCACCACCGCCACCCTCCGGAGAGAGGAGGCACTCAGGGGGAGGATGCCCTCGTTCTTGAGGAGGACCACGCTCTTCCGGGCCGCCTCCCGCGCGAGGCGGGTGTGGGAAGGGGCACACAAGGCCTCCCTCGTGATCCCGGCATAGGGATTCCGCTCCGGTGGATCGAACTCGCCGAGCCTGAACCGTATCCGGAAGATGTTCCGGAGCGCGGCATCGAGGTCTTTTTCCTCGAGGAGCCCCCGCTCCAGGGCGCGCCGAAGGGACTCGATCACGAGGGTGCGGTCATCCTCGGTAAGGGCATCCACCCCGGCGCGAAGCGTGGCGGCGATGGATTCGGCGTGATCCTCGAAATAGGCGTGCATACCCACGGTCATCCCGAAGTCGGCGGCATCGGTCACCACGAACCCCGGCAGGCCCCACCGCTCCTTCACGAGCTCCCTCACCGCAGGATGCAGGAGACAGGGGGTACCGTTCACCGCATTGTAGGCGGTCATGATACAGGTGACCCGGGCCCTCTCGATGATCCGCCTGAAGACCTCGAGGTAGTAGTTGTGCATGAGCCAGGGATGGATCTCCGAAGAGGAGATGCCCCTGTCGGTCTCGTTGTTGTTCGCGAAGAAGTGCTTGAGGGTGGCCCCCATCCTGAGGTAGAAGGGGTGATCGCCCTGCATCCCCCTCACCAGGCTTCCCGCGAGCTCCGAGGCAAGGCAGGGGTCCTCGCCGTAGGCCTCCTCGGTCCTTCCCCACCGGGGATCCCTCACCAGGTCCACGGTGGGGGCCCAGAGGGTAAGGCCGAACTCGGTCCCCAGGATATCCCTGTAGGCCCTTGCCTCCACCCCTATCACCTCACCGACCCGACGGAGGAGGTCCTTGTCCCAGGTACACGAGAGCCCCACCGGCTGGGGAAACACCGTGGCCTCCCCCACCCACGCCACCCCGTGCGCCGCCTCCCCACCTATGGGGTAGGGATCGATCCCCAACCGCGGCACACCGGCCTGCCTCACAGGGATGAGGGAGAGCTTCTCCTCCAGGGTGAGTCTCGAGATGAGGTCCGAGACCCGCTCCTCGAGGGGGAGGTCTGGATCCCTGAATCGTTCCCTTGTGGGAGACACCTCTCTGCTCACAGACACCTCACCAATCGCATCCTGTGACACGATTGTACCACCCGCCCGGAACCCTGGCTAGGAAGATATTGGCTAAAAGTTGGACGATATTGCTCTCATCGCCACCCGCTGTAACTATGAAGGGGACGGCCACGCCGTCCCCTTCACTCCCCTTACGGCCCTTCGTCGTTCAAGGAAGGATCCAGCCGCAGAACGGACCCCTCGAAGCACCGGGCGACCCCGGCCCCCACCCGGCCGCCCTACGTGGGAGGCTCACCCCATCCTCACCTCTCCCTCCTCCGAGAGGCCGCACTCCATCCTCCCCTCCCCCTCTCCCCCGTGGACCACCAGCCTCGACTCCGAGAACCCCTCACAGGCGAAGATCACCCTGTCCCCTCTCCTCTCGAGCGAGAGAGAGGCGGCCGGCTCTCCCCGCGCATCCACCTGACTCCAGAGGATGCGTCCCTCCCGAGGGAGGAAGGCCTCGCAGACCACCCCCCTGGTGTAGTCGTAGACCGCCGCATCCTCCTTTCCCAGCACCAGGACCGAGCCCTCCCGCTGGAAGAGGGGGAGCGAGAAGTAGTCGTACCGGCGCGCGAACCACCCAGGCCCCTCAAGCACCTCCCCGTCGAGGAGGTGTCTCCACAGCCCCGGCGGGAGGTAGAAGGCCACCTCCCCCTCCTCACCGAAGACCGGCGCCACGAGGAGGGCAGGACCGAGGAGGTACTCCCTATCCACATAGCGGCACCCTGGATCTTCGGGGAACTCGAGGATGAGGGGGCGCATCACAGGCACGCCCCTCCGGTGGGCCTCCACCGCCACGGTGTACAGATAGGGCATGAGCCGGTGTTTGAGTGCGGTAAAGAACCGCAGGACCTCCACTGCCTCCTCGTCGAAGAGCCACGGCACCCTGTAGGACTCGTTCCCATGAAGCCTGCTGTGCGAGGAGAGCAGGCCAAAGGCCACCCACCGCTTGTAGAGGTCGGGCGTGGCGGTCTTCTCGAACCCTCCTATGTCGTGGCTCCAGAACCCGAAGCCCGAGAGCATGAGGGAGAGCCCGCCCCTCAAGCTCTCCGCCATCGACTCGTACGTCGAGACGCAGTCGCCCCCCCAGTGGACCGGGAACTGCTGCCCCCCTGCAGTGGCCGCACGGGCAAAGCACACCGCCTCCCCCCTCCCCCTCTTCCTCTCCAGGACCTCGAACACCGTCCGGTTGTAGAGGAACGAATAGTAGTTGTGCATCCTCATTGGATCCGAACCGTCGTAGTAGATCACGTCCACAGGGATGCGTTCCCCGAAATCGGTCTTGAAGGAGTCCACCCCCATCTCCAGGAGGCGTTCGAGCTTCGAGGCGAACCACCTCCGCGCCTCGGGGTTGGTGAAATCCACGATCGCCATACCCGCCTGCCAGTCATCGGTCTGCCACACCGTGCCATCAGGCCGCCTGAGGAAGAAGCCCCTCTCCATCCCCTCCATGAAGATCTCGGACTGCTGGGCGATGTAGGGATTGATCCACACGCACGAGCGCACCCCCTGCTCCTTGAGCCAGGCGAGGAGACCCTCAGGATCGGGGAAGCGCTCCCTGTCCCAGAGAAAGTTGGTCCAGTGGAGCCCCTTCATCCAGAAACAGTCGAAGTGGAACACGCTCAAGGGGATCCCCCGCTCCTTCATCTCGGTGACAAAGCTCCGCACCGTCGTCTCGTCGTAGTCGGTGATGAAGGAGGTGGTGAGCCACAGGCCGAACGACCATGCGGGAGGGAGGGCCGGCTTTCCCGTGAGATCGGTGTACTTCTCGAGGACCTCCATGGGGTGCGGTCCGTATATGATGAAGTACTCCAGCCGCTCCCCCGGCACGCTGAACTGCACCCTGGAAACCTTCTCCGAACCCACCTCGAACGAGACCGGCCCTGCATCGTTCACGAACACCCCATAGCCTCTCGAACTCAGATAGAAGGGCACGTTCTTGTAGGCGAGCTCACTGCTCGTCCCCCCGTCGCCGTTCCATATCTCCACCACCTGGCCGTTCTTGACGAACGGGGTGAAGCGCTCGCCAAGACCATAGATCAACTCCTCCACACCGAGCCGGAGCTGCTCATGGAGGAAGGCCTCCCCTTCCGCGGTGCGCACATACCCCAGGTTCTTCTCCTTCGAGTCCGTGAGGAGTCTCCCGTCTCCCAGGAACTCGAGTCCCCACCGGCTCGTGGAGATGCGGGCCGCGAGACGCCCGGAAGAGACCAGCAGGGCCTCCTCACCCTCCTCCACCCGAAGGGGAAGGGGGCTCCTCCTCTCCAGGAGGAGGAGATCGGGGGCCTTGGGCACCCCTCCCAGGTGATGTACCACCTCCACGCCCAGGACGTCCTCCCTCGGCGACCAGATTCGCACGGTGAGGAGCGGCACGTTGAGCGTATCACCCCTGTGCCTCACCCTGGTACAGAGGACATGGGCCTTCACCTCGCGCTCGCTTCGGATCACCTCCCACACCGTGTGGGGAAAAAAGGGGACGACGCCCTTCCGCATCCGCCAATACCCGTCGGTGAACTTCATCACGCCTCCTGAAGAGATCTGTCGAAACGAAAAAGACGCCGACGGGTATGAGTATACACCTATCCGGGAAACCCTTCTTGGCGGATCTTGTGATGGACTTGGACAAAATTGCTCTCGAGAGCGCCCCTACCCCACCCTCCCCACCCCATCCGCGCTCCTCACCCGCAGCACCCCCGCCTCCGCCCCCCACCACGCCCCGTACTCCCCCAGCACCCCCTCCAACCCCTCCGCCACCCCCTCCCGTGCCACCACCAGCACCGAACCCCCGAACCCCCCACCCACCATCCGCGCCCCGTACACCCCCTCCACGCGCCCCAGCCGCTCCACCAACCAGTCGATCTCCTCGCACGAGACCTCGTAGTCGTCCCGGAGACTCGCGTGCGAGGCAGAGAGCAACCTCCCCACCTCCGCCGCATCCCCCCGCTCGAGGGCCTCCACCGTGCGCAGCACCCGCTCGTTCTCCGAGAGCACGTGACGCGCCCTCCTGCGAAGCGGCTCCGGCAGCCCCTCCACCTCCTCCGGCCGCACCTCCCTGAAGCTCCCCTTCCCCAGCCGCTCCAGCACCGCCGCACACTCCGCGCGCCTCGTATTGTAGCCCGAGGAGGCCAGCTCGTGCTTCACCCCCGAGTTCACCAGGAAGAACTCCGCCCCCTCAAGGGAGATCGGCACCAACCTGAACTCCCGCGTCCTCGTATCGAGGAGCAACGCATGCCCCTCCCGCCCATGCGCCACCACGAACTGATCCATGATCCCGCACCGCATCCCCACGAACTCGTTCTCCGCCTCCCACGCCGCCTCCACCAGGAGATCCCTGTCCGGATCGTACCCGCTCGATGCACACACCGCCGCCCCGGTTGCCACCTCCAGCGCCGCCGAACTCGAGAGCCCCGCACCATCCGGAAGCGTGGCCCGCACCAGGACCCGGGCGGGCCTGAGCGACAGGCCCCGCCGCTCCAGGGCCCACACCACCCCCGCCACATAGTCCGACCAGTCGCCCCTCCGCTCGCTCGGAGAGAAGACCACCTCCTCCCCTGTCCGCTCCGACCACACCACCCACCGATCCGACGGCTCCACCTCCACCTCGATCCACCGATCGATCGCAAACGGCAACACGAACCCATCGTTGTAGTCGGTGTGCTCGCCTATGATATTCACCCTACCGGGCGCCCTGAACCTCATCCTCAACCTCCTTCACACATGCTGCAAGTCGTGCGGCCGCCTCCTCAGGCGGCACGGGATTGATGAACGCCCCTGTCCCGGTCTCCACACTCGCCATCCACTTGAGCTTGTCCTTGTCCCGCTTGGGAGGATCGAACTCCACGTGGAAGTGAAAGAAGGGAGAAGCCACCCTCAGGGGCGCCGGGAAGAACATCATCATGTAGGGAAACGGCTCGCCGAAGAGCCGATCGTAGGCCGCGGTCACGGTCTTGAGCATCCACGCGAACTCGGCCCGCTCCTCGAACGAGAAGTACATGAGGTTGTCCACATGCCGCACGGGATAGATGTGCACCTCATAGGGGAACCGCGCGTAGAACGGCACCAGGGCCACGAAGTGCCGCCCCTCGAGGATCACCCGCTCGCCCCGGGCCCGTTCCTCCTCGAGCACCGCGCACACCGGACACCGTCCGTGCTCCTCGCCGAAGGCCGCCGCCGCCTCCACCTTGGCCTTCACCCTGGGAGGCAGAAAGGGAAAGGCATAGATCTGGCCATGCGGATGAGGGAGCGAGGCCCCCACCTCCTTCCCCCTGTTCTCGAAGATGAACACATACTCCACGAACGACAACGACGAGAGCTCCCTCATCCGATCACACCACATGTGCACCAGCTTCTCCACCTGGGCGATCTCCATGTCGGGGAGCGCACCCTCGTGTCGGGAGGTGTACACCACCACCTCACACACCCCCCTCGCCGCCGCCCGCCTCAACACCGGCGAGAGATCCTCCACCTCTTCGGCCTCACGCGAGAGCGAAGGGAAGCGATTCTCGAAACTCACCAGATCGTAGTCGCCCGGAAGCTCGAGCCCGCCCGGACAGATGGGACACTCAGACTGACCCGGCTGCACCGGCCTGCGCTGCGTGGCCCCCGAGACGATCACCCACTCACCGGTGAGCACGTTGTAGCGAAGTTCCATCCTACTCCTCCCTGTGGTAGTACGTGAACCTCCGACCCTCCCGAAGCTCCACCCTGCGGGAAAGCCCGAGACCCTGCTCCTCCTTCTCCAGCACCACACCGTGAGGCGCCACTCCTCCTGCCTCCTCCTCCCCCAGGTTCACCACGAGGCGCACCCTCCCGCTCCTCGTCCCCTCCGAGACCACCTCGTAGCAGCCCCCTCCGAGGTCCCCCACCCTCGGCCGCCCCCCCGTGAGGGAGAGGGCCTCATCGAGGAGTCCCCTCCCCGCCGCATCCACCAGAGAGAGGTCGTCACTCACCACGAGCATCCCGTCGAGGGCCCCCGCGGTGAGGGCGAAGGTCCGCCGCTCCTCCTCGGTGAGCGAGATCCGGTCCTTCCTCAGGAGGAGACAGTCGGGATCGTTGAGCCAGAAGCGACGGTGCATGAATGAGCGGTAGAGCGCATTCCGGAGGGCATACTGGATAGCAGGAGCGCCGTTGTCAGGCACGGCCGGATCCCAGAAGGGGGTGGTGTCCGGACCGATCCGCATCCCATCCACCAACCCTACAGAGGGGAGGAGTGGGGCACCACATCCGAGGATGAAGGCATCCCCTACCGCAGCACGGATAGTCTCGAGCCCCATCCGATAGGCCTCCACCGGGCTTACGGCCATCACCCGCTCCCCCGGCACCGCCCCCGCGAAGAGAAAGTCTATCTTGAAGTACCCGTACCCCGCAGCCCTGAGCGAGGAGAAGACCCTCGAGAGATGCGCCTGCACCTCAGGATTCGAGAGGTCGAGGGCATGGATGTCCTTGCCCCAGTTCCTGAAGGCCACGAGCGGCACCCCCCCTTCCTTCACGAACCACTCGGGATGCTCTCTGAACAGACGCGAGGTCGCAGAGGCGCAGAACGGCGCGGTCCAGATCCCGGGGGTGAAGCCGGCCTCCCGTATGGTGCGGGCCATCTCCTCCACCGGAGGAAACCCCTCCTTCGGCTCGAGCCAGTCACCGATATCCGCCTCGTAGGCATCGTCCACCTGGAACACCTCGAACGGCCACTCCTTCGCGAGGGCGAGGTTCTTCCGAACATCATCCCAGGTGAGGTCGAGGAAGTAATGGTACCAGCTGCACCACCCGAGAGGCGAGTGCGCAGGCACCCGCGCCCGATTCTCCCTCCCCGCCATGGTCGCGTACACCTCGAGGAGGTCCCAGATCTCCCCACCCTCCAGCACCACGAGGGGCTCCAGGGGTACGGGCCCATCGAAGACCCGATCGAAGAACTCCAGGTAGCCCACCAGTTCCTCCCCCTCCACGGTGAAGAACCCGTGAGCATACCGGGAGGTGAGAAACCCCGCGAGCCCTCCCTCCCATGCGGCCAGGTAGTCGCTCACCACGCCCTCCCGCATCAGCTCGGGCACGAGCGAGACGGTGTAGCGCCAGTCCTCGTACTGCCGCTCGCCCCAGGGGAACCGCCACCCCTCATCCACCCGAGGGCACGCCCCCCACGACTCCCACGACTGGAGCAGGAGGGGGAACCGGAGCGGCAGACGCACCACCTCGAGCCGGCCCGGCCTCCCCTCCACGGTCCCGCGCACCACCCAGCCGAGGGGCATGCGTTCCACCTGGAACGAGAGAGAACCTCCTTCGAAGGAATGGACGAAACGCCCTTCCTGCACGTGCAGTCCACACAGCCTCACCTGTTCCTCCTTGGTACGGATCCCCTCCTTTATCGCACCCACGGCCTCATCTGTCAAGTTTCCCCGCATCTCATCCCGTGAGTACGTCTACCTATTGAAGAAATTATGACTCCCCGGGTGCGGGCAATATAAGAGCTTTGCTATGTTTCGGTAAGAATTCCTCCATTTTCGAGGTTTCGCTACTTTTTTCAATTTTCGAACATTTACCGCATCCCTTCCCACCCCCTATCTTTGGAGTACAACCTGCGCGGTGCGCAGAGTATACACCTCACTACTATGGAGGTCGCTATGCGACACAAGCGATTTTCCCACTTGTGGCTCCTCCTCGGAGCGACCCTTCTCACACTCCTCCTCGGAGGGTGCAAAGGAGAGATTTTCGGCTCACCCACCGATGCGGCCGACGAGCTGGAGGCGAGAGCGGGAAATTCCCTCCAGATCGGTGTAGACCTCTCCGAGGCCCTCTACGCCCAGGAGCACGGTGTCCAGTACAGGGACACCAACGGCCAAGTGAAGGACGTCTTCCAGATCTTCAAGGATCACGGCTACACCTGGGTCCGCGTCCGCGTCAACGTCGATCCCCCCGACAACCCCAACTACGCCATGTTCACCGACCTCGCCTATGCAAAGCAGCTCGGCGCCATCGCCAAGAGCAAGGGCTTCAAGCTCCTCGTCGACTTCCACTACTCCCACTGGTGGGCAGACCCGGGTAACCAGTGGACACCATCTGCCTGGCAGACGAACAACATCAACACCCTCTGCACCTATGTGTACAACTGGACCAAGGACGCCATCACCCAGCTCAGGAACGCCGGGGCCGCACCCGACATGGTCCAGATCGGCAACGAGATCACCAACGGCCTGCTGTGGGACCTCGGCGGGCCCTATCGGTCCGGCGGTTCATGGCGGAACATGGCGTGGCTCATCAACTCCGGCATCAACGGGGTGAAAGACGCGGGAAGCAGCGCGAAGATCATGATCCACCTCGATTCCGGCGGGAGCCGATCCACCACCCAGAACTGGATCACCAACTTCCGGAACAACGACGGTCAGTGGTGGGACGTAGACGCCTTCGGACTCTCCTACTACACCATGTGGCAGGGCTCGCTCGGCGACCTCTCGAACAACCTCTCCTACCTCAACACGCTCGGCAAGGAGATCTACATCGTGGAGACCGCCTACTACTGGGACACCAATGAAAAGGGCTACTCAGGGAGCCAGGTTCCCTATCCCCAGACTCCACAGGGCCAGTACCAGTTCCTCCAGGCCCTCAAGAACACGGTCTCCGCATACTCCAACGTCAAGGGCGTCTTCTACTGGGGAGCCGCATGGGCCCAGTCCTGGAAGTGGCTCAGCGCCCCCGGCTGGCCCGACGACGACGCCTCCCGAAGGTCCCTCTTCGACGATAACGCCGTGGCCACCATGGGCATCGACGGCCTGTTCTGAACCTCCCTCCGGGGCGGGGCGTGTGCGCTCCGCCCCTCTCCTTCCTCCGTTTCTCTCCATAAGTCCATGTTGATTTTTTTCTCGATTTATTCTACACCTGAACAATCCAGCCGACACTCACAAGCCCTGGAGGTGACATGAAAACCTACAAGATCGCAGTGATCCCCGGCGACGGCACGGGTCCCGAGGTGGTGGCCGAGGGGGTGAAGGTCCTCAAGGCCGCGGCCGCAACGTACGGATTCAAGCTCGACCTCACCTACTTCGACTACGGCGGTGAGCGCTACCTCAAGACCGGGAAGATCATCTCCGACGAGGAAGTGCAGGAGCTCAGGCACTTCGACGCCATCTACCTCGGCGCCATAGGCCACCCCGACGTGAAACCCGGCATACTCGAGACCGGCCTCCTCCTCAAGATCCGCTTCGATCTCGATCAGTACATCAACCTCAGACCGGTGAAGCTCTACCCCGGCGTCGATTGTCCGCTCAAGGACAAGGGGCCCGAGGACATAGACTTCGTGGTGGTCCGCGAGAACACCGGCGGGATCTACACCGGACACGGCGGTGTCACCCGGAAGGGCACCCCTGACGAGATCGCCACCCAGGTGATGGTCTACGACCGGAGGACGGTGGACCGCTGCCTCAAGTTCGCCTTCGAACTGAAAAAACGGCGGAATGCAGAGAGCGAGAAGTCCCGCAGCAAGCCCATCCACCTGGTCCACAAGCGCAACGTCCTCACCCACTGCGGGGATCTCTGGTACCGGGCCTTCGAGGAGATGGGCGCTGACGACTACCCCGACATCCCCAGGGACTACATGCACGTGGACGCCACCACCATGTGGTTCGTGAAGAACCCCGAGTGGTTCGACGTCCTGGTCACCGAGAACCTCTTCGGCGACATCATCACCGACCTGGGGGCCATGATCCAGGGCGGCATGGGAATCGCTGCAGGCGGGAACATCAATCCGGAGGGCGTCTCCATGTTCGAACCCATCGGAGGCTCGGCGCCCAAGTACACCGGCAAGAAGATGATAAACCCCCTCGCCGCCATCGAGGCAGGCAGAATGATGCTCGACTTTCTCGGTGAACACGAGGCTGCAAAGGCCATAGAGAAGGCGGTGGCCCTCACCTGTACGAAGCTCGAGAGCCTCTCTGCGGGCAAGATGGGATACAACACCGAAGAAGTGGGCGACATGGTCGCCGAAGCGGTGTGACCGGCGAAGCGCATCGATCGACAGGGGGCACGAGGCCCCCTTTTTTCGTGCAGTTCTTTACTTTTTGTACGAACTCTTCATTTCCACTGCCCCTCGTTTCGGCTATACTCATCAAGAAATCCACCCTTGAAGGAGGATCCATGCGTTTCGTGCTCACGGGCGGAGCAGGGTACATAGGGAGCCACGTGTACCGGCTCCTCAAGGAACGAGGTCACGAAGTCGTGGTCTACGACAATCTCTCCCACGGACACAGGGAGGCCGTGGAGCCCGCGGACCTCAGGGTCGGAGACCTCCACGACACCGAAACACTCCGCGAGGTCCTTCTGTCCTTCAAACCCGATGTGGTCATGCACTTCGCCGCATTCATCGAGGTGGGGATCTCCACGGAACGGCCCCTCGAATTCTTCGAGAACAACACCGTGGGGACCATCCGGCTCGTCCAGACCATGATGCACACAGGGGTCCACCACTTCATCTTCTCCTCCACCGCTGCGGTCTACGGCCATCCCGAGAAGATCCCCATACCCGAGGATGCGCGGCTCACACCGGTGAACCCTTACGGAAGCAGCAAGGTGATGGTCGAGGAGTTCCTCCGGTCCCTCTCGGAGTGGAGCCCCTTCCGGTACGTGGCGATACGGTACTTCAACGCCGCAGGAGCGGCAGAGGACGGTTCCATAGGAGAGGCCCACGACCCGGAGACCCACCTCATCCCCCTCATCCTCAAGGCTGCAAAGGGCGAGCGGCCGCACATCACCATCTTCGGCACCGACTTCCCCACCCCGGACGGGACCGCCATACGAGACTACATCCATGTGGACGATCTCGCCGAGGCCCATCTCCTCGCCGCCGAGTACCTCATGGACGGGGGTGAGAGCCAGGCCCTCAACTGCGGCTACTCCCGGGGCTACAGTGTGAGGGAGGTGATCGAGACCGCGAAGAAGGTCACCGGCCGGGACTTCCCGGTCATCGAGGGGGACCGGAGGGCCGGTGATCCCCCTGCCCTGGTGGCCGACTCCTCACGCATGAGGACCATTCTGGGCTGGAAGCCCACCAGGGACGACCTCGCCTACATCATCAAGACCGCGTGGAACTGGGAACTCAACCGGCGCTACTGAGAGGAGCGTGCACGGAAAGAGCCCCGGCAGGCCGGGGCTCTTTCCAGCAGAGGGGCACTCACGACTCCAGCACCGCATACCCGTACCCGGGCAGGACCAGGACCCCCCGCCGCTCCCCACCCCCCAGCACGTCCCTCCACACCCCCTCGGGGAGCTCCACCACCACCTCGTGCTCCCTGAAGTTGAGAAGCCATAGGTACCGTCTTCCCTCCTCCGTCACCCGCACCGAGACATCCACGCCCTCGGGCACCACCCTGAGCGCCGGCACCACCCCCGCCTCCCCCATGAGCTCCCCCACCAGCCAGTCGATACCCTCCTGGGCGAGCAGGGTCCCCACGTAGTAGGCCCACCCCCTCCCCCGCCTCACCCGCGTCGCCGCCGGACTGCCCGCGTAGAACCCGTCCGCATACACCGCCCGCACCTCCACCCCCTCATCCTCCACCGCCAGCACATCGCACAGCAGCCTCCCCTCACACACCCCCCACACCCCCGCCACCCGGCGCACCTCGTCCTCCACCAGCACATCCACCTCCCGGCTCCGCACCCCCACCAGCCCCCTCAACGGCCCCGGAAACCCGCCCACGTGGCACAGGTCGTGCTCCTCCACCACCCCGCTCCACACCGTCGTCACGAAGACCCCACCCTGCTCCACGAACCTCGCCACCCTGTCGGCCCACTCCTCCTTCACCAGATACCACAGCGGCGCCACCACCACTCGGTAGGCCGACCAGTCCCCCTCAGGGTGCACCACATCGCACCCCACCCCACGCCGGTGCCACGCATCGAACCACCTCCAACACTCCTCCACGTAGTCGAGCCGCCCATCGTTCCTCGGCCCCTGCGCATCCTCCAACGCCCACCGATTCTCCCAATCGAACACCACCGCCACCTCGGCCTCCACCCGGCTCCCCTCCATCCCCCCGAGCCGCTCCAGGATCCCCCCGAGCTCCCTCACCTCCTGGAACACCCTGCCGTCCGTACGCCGATCGTGGTACACCACCGCGCCGTGGAACTTCTCCGATCCACCCCGCCCCGCCCGCCACTGGAAGTACTGCACCGAGTCCGCCCCATGCGCCACGGCATGGAGCGAGGAGAGCACGTGCATACCCGGCCGCTTCGGCTTGCTCCACGGCTGCCAGTTCGTGTGGCTCGGCGTACTCTCCATGAGGAGAAACGGCCTCCCGCCGCCGAGCCCCCGATGAAGGGCGTGGGCCCAGGCCACCCCGCTCGCGAGCACCCAGTCCCTTCCCTCCGGATCCCAGTTGTGGTCGAGCTCCCCGCAAGCCACCCGAGGCGTCGTCCGCCCCCGCCCATGCCAGAGCGGGTAGCTGTCCCAGGAGACCACATCCAGGTGCCGAGCGAGCCGGAAGTAGTCGAGATCCCGCTGGAACCCCATGAGATTGGTCGTCACCGGGAGGGACGGCCCCCCATCCCTCAACGCCCGCACCTCCACCAGCATGAAGTCCACGGTCTGATGCGTCACGAACCGCCGCCAGTCGAGGT
The DNA here is from genome assembly GCF_000147075.1 of Spirochaeta thermophila DSM 6192. Classification (NCBI taxonomy): domain Bacteria; kingdom Pseudomonadati; phylum Spirochaetota; class Spirochaetia; order Winmispirales; family Winmispiraceae; genus Winmispira; species Winmispira thermophila. The sequence goes on along the minus strand of NC_014484.1, from coordinate 473,768 downwards.
TGAGCCCGTGCAGATTGGGCTCGCCCAGCGGCGAAGGAGAGGCGATCTCCTCCCAGCTCGTGTACCTGTGGCTCCAGAAGGCCGTCCACCACGCCCGATTGAGGGCCTCGAGATCCCCGTCATACCGATCGTAGAGCCACCGCCTGAAGGCCTCCTGACACAGCTCGCAGTGGCACTCACCCGAGAACTCGTTCGAGATGTGCCAGAGGATCACATGCTCCCTCCGGCCGTAGCGCTCCGCGAGCCTCCTGTCGAGCTCGTACACCCTCTCCCGGAACACCGGCGAGGTGAAACAGTGGTTGTGGCGCTCGCCGAACAAGCGCCGCCTCCTGTCCGGCCCCACCCTGAGCACCTCAGGATACTTCCTCGCGAGCCACCTGGGCCGGGCCCCGGACGGCGTCGCCAGGATCACCCTGATCCCCGCCCTCTCCAGCCTCTCCATCACCTCGTCCATCCACTCGAACGAATAGACCCCCTCCTCAGGCTCCAGGAGCGACCAGGAAAAGGTCCCCAACGTCACCGTATCGATCCGCGCCTCCCTCATGAGCGCAATATCCTGCTCGAGGACCTCCGGCTCCTCGAGCCACTGATCGGGATTGTACTCCGCACCATGAAGAATCCTGTGCTGCATATACCGTTCCTCCACACACACGTGATAGTGGAGCCTCCCGCCCGGATCACCCATGGGAACACCGCACCCACGGTCCGACCCGGTATCCGAAGCCCACGCCCCCTTCAGGAGGCCATCTCGTCCCTCCGCTGCGCCCGCTTGAGCCGGGCCTGTTTCCTGAACTCATTGGGCGTCAGACGGGTATACTTCTTGAACACCGCGTGGAAGTGCTGCTTGTTCGTGTACCCCACCATCTGCGGTATCTCGTACACGGGCGCCTCGGTGTTCACCAGGAAGTGGATCGCCCGGCTCACCCGCACCTCGTTGATGTAGTCCGTCATCGAGACACCCACGTACTTCTTGAAGAGCTGTCCCAGGTATCCCGGGGAGAGCCCTATCCTGTCGGCCAGGGTCGCCACTCCCAGGTTGAAGTCGTCGTACTCCTCCTCGATGATCCTGCAGACCTCCTGGACGAGCTTCTTGTGGTCGCTCGTCCTGTCCTCCTCCATGTGCCGCACGAACCGCCTCACCTCGGATTCGAACACCGCAGAAACCTCTTCAGGTCCTTGCGCCCGTTCCACCTCCTCGAGGAACCGGACAGGATCGAGGCCGAACGTCGACACCAGGAACTGATTCTCCTGCTCCACCGCCCTGAGGAAGGCCGTGCAGAGCCGGTACTTCACCGACTGGAACACATGATACCCGAAGGACCTGGTACCCTGGAACACCTCCTGCGCCACCGAGACCGCGGTCTCTGCATCCATGTGGTGCAGGGCCTCCAGAAACTCGTGCTCCTTGTTCTGCGGATACTCGTAGTGCCCGCGGGAGAGGACGCCCAGATCCTCCTGGGTGAACACGTCCTTCCCATCGAGGAACCTCCTGTTGGCGAGCAGACTACTCATCTGGTTGTAGAGCCGGGGAAGCGAAGCCGCCCCCCTCGAAAACCCCGCAACATAGAGTCGCACCGACGTCCCCAGGGCCCGCTCCAACCTGCGGTGCCACTCCCCGAAGATCTCTCCCTGACAATGCCCCGGATCGCGCTCGGTCTCCACCACGAGCAGGAACTCGTCCTCTCTCTGGAGCCACTCCCACCGCACGTCCTCCCAGCCCTCCACCTCCTCGAGGAGGTGTGCGTACCAGTCCGCGGGGATCTCATCCCCCCCCTCCCGCTCGCACGCCAAGAGCGCATACCAGGAATGGGGCGAGACCCGAATGGCGAGCAGGTCCCCGGCATCCTCCACGCGCACAGAAGCCCCCTCCGGCCCCTTGAGGAGGAGATCCGAGAGCACCCTTGTCTTGAAGAACGAACGGTACGGCACCTCCCCATTCTGGCCCCTCGAGAGACTCCTCAGGAGGCGGGTGAGCCGGTTGGAGAGCAGGAACGAGACGAGGAGCCCCGCCACGAGAAAGGCCGTCCCTATCTTGAGCAGCTCCCTCCGTATCACGAAGATCTCGTTCACCGCCTGGGAGAGAGGCACCACCTTCCCCACCACCCATCCCATATCACGCAGGGTCTCGTAGACCAGGAGATAGGTCTCCCTGCGGGTCGCCACCGTGGTGACCAGCGGCTGACCTTCCTCCGAACCCTGTCCCTGGATCGTGGTGCGGACGAGGCCCACCAGGTCCTCATCCTCCATCGAGGCACCGATGAGGGAGCCCTCACGATCGAGGATGAAGGCCGGATACCCCTCGGAAGCGTCGAGCGACTCCATGATGCTGGTAATCCACTCGTACGAGATGTTGATCGCCACCACGCTCGGACGCCTGGTGCGCACCCCCATCACGTTGTAGAGGTAGGTGAACACCCTCCTCCTCTGCCCGCCGAAGGGGAAGTCGCCCTCGTACGACCTGAAGATCGGCGCAGGGCTGTTGATCCAGCGTCCATCCTCCATGAGCTCGAGAAACTCTCTGTCGTACATCTCCTCCACCGGGAGGGAGAGGTTGGTGGAGGCCGAGGTGCTCAGGTAGCACCTCCCTGTCGCATCGTTGTAGATGTAGACCGAGTCGAGGTAGGGAACGAAGGTGGAGTACTTCTTGAGGCTCTGGATGGCGAGGTACTCCTCCTGCGGATCCTCGGGCGGCACGGTCAGCAGCGGCACGATCAGCGGATCGTTGTAGATCTGGATGAGGAGATTCGTGGCCAGGTTCTGCATGAGCCGTATCCCGGTGACGGCGTTGTGGATGTTCTGCCGCTCCACCCGGTAGAGCCTGCGGGCCACGATGGGCTGGATGGAGAGGTAGATCGTCACCGTGAGCACGATGATGGTGAGCCCCGCGGTGATCGAGAAGAAGAGGAGCGTCCTCCTCAGCACGTGCTTCCATGGTGAACCCTCGTTCCTCATACCCTCCTCCTCATGGAACAACAATCGTGAAAGAGAAAAGGGAGGCCCGCCAGGGTACACCCGACGGGCACATCCTCTCGGTACCGGTCAGTACTGGGCCATGTAGGCCTTCCACTGCTTGAGGATCTCGTCCTTCACCTTCCCGAGCCCTGCTGCGTAGAACTTGTCCATCACCTCAGGATAGGTGGCCGGATCCGCGATACCCCAGAGGAGCGGATCCACGTACTGCGTCTTCAGGTTGTCCACGGCCGCGAACTCGGCGAGGATCGGCTCCTTGTCGAGGTAGAAGCTCACGTACTTCCTGTCCACCGCCTTTGCGAGGTACGCGCTGTACCAATCCTTTATCACCTGCCAGGTGGAGGCGAACTTGAGCGGGTTGAGGCGGTAGAACTTCTCCTCCCTCCATCCCCACGGACACGGCCTGTCCCAGGCGAAGCCGGTGCTGTCGACCGTCACGCCCTCCGGAAGCACGATCTGGCCGTTCTCGTCGAGATCCCAGTGCTTCCCACGGATACCATAGCTCGTGAGGTCGTGGTACCGCTGATCCTGGTGGAGCTTCTCCAGGAACATGAGGGCCCGCTGAGGATTCCGGGAGCTCGCCGGTACGGACATCCCGTTGTTGATCGCGGGGGCCTTGGTAGGATGATCGAGGTCCAGGTAGGGGTTCCAGTAGTCGAGCTTCCAGTCGGGGTGCTTGGCTGCCACCTGCTGGTAGACCTCGTTCGCGTTGAGGGGGTTGAGCAGGGTGACCGCACTCGTCCCGTTGATGAACGCCTCGCGGGACCCCACCTGGTTGGAGAGTACACCCTTGGGAATCGCGCCGGCACGGTACAGACGCCGCGAGAACTCGATCGCCTCCCTGAAGGACGGATGCTCGAGGATGAACACGGGTTCAGGGTTCGGATCGTCGTAGAACACGTAGAAGTAGGGCATGAGCCCCTGGATGATATCCTCGCCTCCCGCCTTGGGGAACGAGGGCATGGCGGCGCAGATCGTCTCGGGATAGGTGGTGAGGTCGAACTCGCCCGCGTTGTAGGGGATGATACCCTTCTCGTTCTTGGCGAGGGTCACCAGGTAGGTCTCGAGGTCCTCGATGTTCCTGATCTTCCCGAGTCCGTACTTCTCGGCGAGATCGAGCCGGTAGAGGAACCCGTTCCCGTAGGGATCGGTGTAGTTGAAGGGGAGCATGTACACGTGCCCGTTCACCGTGGCCTGCTTGAGCACATCAGGCGAGTAGCTCTCCCAGGTCACAGGCGCGTACTTCGGCGCCAGGTCCTCCAGGGGAAGCAGGAGCCGCAGCTTGGATGCCTCCTGGTAGATCCCCCAGGGCGCCATGTGGACCAGGTCGAAGGCCTCACCCGAGGTGAGGAGGAGCCGCAACTTGGTCTTCCAGTCGGTCCAGGTGGTGAAGTTCACCTTGATGGTGGCGTTGAGCTCCTCCTTGGTGAGCTTGTTGAGCTCCTGGAGCATGAGCTCATAGTCGGGCACCGAGTCGCCCACGAGCCACATCACCAGCTCGACGGGCTTGAGTTCCTGCGCCCCGCCGGCAGTTCCCTCTTCCTGAGCCCCGGTCGCCCAGAGCCCGAAGGAGAGCACCACCATGAGGAGGCCGAGCCATACGCCCTTTACGACATTCCTCATACGTCACTCCTTACCAGTATAGTATATCTTCCACCGGGTAACACCCGGATTCATCCCTTGATCGCCCCCTTGCTCAAGCCGGTGACGAAGAACCGCTTGATGAAGGGGAAGATGATCGCGATCGGAAGAATCGCGATCACGGTCATCGCCATCTTGAAACTCTCGGTGGGCACCGAGGGGAGCACGATCCCCGCATTTGCAATGGCGTTCTGCACCGAGAGGAAGTTGTGGAGCATGGTGTAGAGATAGTACTGGAAGGGATACAGGGCCTTGTCCGTGATGTAGAGCATGGCCTGCACCCAGTCGTTCCAGTAGTAGAGAATCTGGAAGAGCGCGATGGTGGTGATACCCGGCATCGCCATGGGAATCACCAGCCTCGTCATGATCGTGAACTCCTTCGCCCCATCGATCCTCGCCGACTCCACCACCGAATAGGGTATCTCGGTGAAGAAGTTCCTGAGCAGGAAGAGGTTCCAGGCCGTGATCCATTGAGGGAGGATGAGGGCAAGGAGGGTGTTCTTCAGGTGGAGGTACCGCACCATGAGGATGTAGGTGGGGATGAGCCCACCCGAGAAGATCGCCGTGAAGTAGATGAAGATCGAGAAGAACCGCTTGTAGGCGAACTCCGGCTGTATGAGCACGTACGCCACCATGCACGCCACGAACACACTCGTGATCGTCCCCAGTGCCGCCACCACCACACTTATCCACAGGGCCTGAAGCACATCCTTGGGCGCCTTGAAGAGGATGCGGTACGCATCGAGCGAGAACTCCCGTGGGATGAACCAGAACCCATGCTGATAGATGGACTCCTCGGAAGAGAGCGATCCCGACACCACGAGGAGAAGCGGTGCCACGCACAGAATCACCACCACGATCAGCAGGCCGTATCCTACGAACTGGAACACAAGCCCTTCCCTGGAGATAGGTCTTCCGAACCGCATGAGATCCTCCTAGAAGAGTGCGTACTGGGGGCGTACCTTCTTTACCACCCCGTTCACGATCATCATGAGCAGGAAACCGAAGAACGACTGGAAAAGCCCTGCCGCGGTCCCCAGCCCCACGTCGAAGTTGGTGATGAGCATCCTGAAGACATAGGTGTCCACCACGTCGGTCGCCTCGAAAAGCTGACCGTTGTTTCCTATCACGTTGTAGAAGAGGTCGAACTGCCCCTTGAAAATACTCCCCAACTGGAAGAGCACGATGGTGAGGAGCGTGACCTTCAGGTACGGCACGGTGATGTGCCATATCCTCGCGAGAGTGGAAGCCCCATCGATCTCGGCCGCTTCGTAGAGTTCGGGGTCGATCCCCACGATGGTGGTATAGTAGATGATACTCGTGTAGCCCACCCACTTCCACGAGTTGAGGAAGGTGAGGATGAAGACCCACACGTTCGGCATCTGGTACACGTTCACCGGCTCGGCACCCCAGGCCTCCAGGAGGTTGTTGAACACCCCGAACTCGTAGCTGAAGATGTTGTACACGATGGCCCCCACCACCACGTACGAGACGAAATAAGGAAAGAAGGTGAGCGAATGGAGAAGGTTGTTGAGCTTCCTCAAGCGGAGCTCCGAGATGAGAATGGCCACCATCATCCCCAGGGCCTGACACGTGACCAGGAAGATCACGTTGTAGAACACTGTGTTGAAGAGAATCCTTCCGAAGGCCCCCGAGACGAAGAGGAACTTGAAGTTGGAAAGCCCCGCCCAGGGACTCTTCCAGAAACCGAGCGCCGGAATGTAGCGCTTGAATGCCAGGATGAGCCCCGCCATGGGCGCATAATTGAAGACGAGAAGATAGACAGTCACGGGAATGAGCATGACGAGGAACTGCCTGTTCTTCTTGAGCGTCGTCAGGAACGAGGCCGACCCCCTCGACGGGGAGCCGGACGGGGTGATGGATCCCGCCTCCTCCCCCACAGATCTGATCTCAATCATCCACACCTCCGGTCGTTTGTGATCAGCATTATGATGGCCCCTCGCATCCCTGTTGTAAATGAACAGTTTTTCAACAAAGTAAACTTTTTTAGACGAAAAGGTGCGCAAAAAAGCTTACTCGGATCTCCGGACCTCTCACACGCCCCTCTCTCCGCCGCGTCCGCCACGGACCGCCTGTGTACAGGACACGAGGTGGCAACGGGACTGTTTCCCATATGCCGAAAGGGGTTGCGAGGAATCTCCCCAGGATTATCAAGAGGAAACACCCCTGGAATTCACCCGGAAATTCAGAGGTTTTCCACAATATTCACACGTTTTCCACAAGCCCTTCCCCTCACCTCAGATCCCGGACACACGGGCAAGGGGAAGGGGTTGGAAATTTTGGAGATTTTAGAGATTTTTTGATATACCTCTTGACATTTCATCCCCACCTGTAGTATATTCTGAATCAGGTAATGGAACGATGTTCCTTCTCGGGTTTCACCTCCTTTCCCGAGAAGGGCTCGAAGAGTTACCCGCTTTGTTCCCCCCAGGTTTCTACCTCCTTTCCTGGGGGGACTTTTTTTACCTTCCGGCTTCTCTATTGACCTCACCCCGAACCTCCTGTATCATCTTTCACCATGAAGAGCTACTCATTCAGAGACATAGAAAAGAAATGGCAACGCTACTGGCTTGAACACAAGACCTTCTCCGTCAAGGAAGATCCGTCTATCCCCAAGGAAAAACGCAGATACGTCCTCGACATGTTCCCCTACCCCTCGGCAGAGGGCCTCCACGTGGGACACCCGGAGGGCTACACCGCCACCGACATCTACTGCCGCTACCTCCGGATGAGAGGCTATCAGGTCCTCCACCCCATGGGATTCGACTCCTTCGGCCTGCCTGCCGAGATCTACGCCATCACCACGGGAACACATCCCCGGATCACCACCGAGAGGAACATCGAACGCTTCCGCACACAGATCCAATCCCTCGGCTTCTCCTACGATTGGGACAGAGAGATCGCCACACATAGGCCGGAGTACTACAAGTGGACCCAGTGGATGTTCCTCAAGATGTACGAGATGGGACTCGCCTACATGGCGGAGGTGCCTGTCTGGTTCTGTGAGGCCCTCGGCACCGTGCTCGCCAACGAGGAGGTCATCCAGACCCCCGAAGGCCCACGCTCGGAGCGGGGGAACCATCCCGTCATCAGAAAACCGCTCAGACAGTGGATGCTCAAGATCACCGCCTATGCGGACCGACTCCTGGAAGGCCTCGACAAGCTCGACTGGCCCGAGTCCATCAAGACCATGCAGCGCAACTGGATCGGCAGAAGCGAAGGGGCCGACATCCGGTTCCCCCTCAAAGACCACGACGGCCATATCGAGGTCTTCACGACCAGACCCGACACGGTCTTCGGGGCCACCTACATGGTACTCGCGCCGGAGCACCCGCTCGTGAAGGAGATCACCACACCCGAGCAACGGGAAGCGGTGGAAGCCTACGTCCGCCAAGCGCAACTCAAGTCGGATCTCGAGCGGACCGACCTCGCCAAAGAGAAGACAGGTGTATTTACAGGGGCCTACGCTGTCAACCCCTTCACAGAAAAAGAGATTCCGGTGTGGATCTCCGACTACATCCTCATCACCTACGGTACGGGCGCCATCATGGCCGTGCCGGCCCACGACGAGCGTGACTGGGAGTTCGCGAAGAAGTTCGACCTTCCCATCGTCCAGGTGGTCTCGAGGGACGGCAAGGAAGAAGAGCTCACCGAAGCCTTCGTGGAGGAGGGCATCAGCATCAACTCGGGCCCCTTCAGCGGCCTGCCCACCAAGGAGATGAAAGAGAAGATCATCGCCTACATGGAGGAAAAGGGAATCGGGAAGCGCGCCGTCAACTACCGGCTGCGGGATTGGATCTTCTCCAGACAACGCTACTGGGGGGAACCCATCCCGGTGGTACACGTGGAAGGAGACGGGGTGCAGCCTGTTCCCTATGATCAGCTCCCTGTCACCCTCCCCGAGGTGGAGAGCTACAAACCCACGGGCACCGGGGAGTCGCCCCTCGCCACCATACGGGACTGGGTCGAGACCTCGGCACCCGACGGCTCCGGGAGAAAGGCGTACCGGGAGACCAACACCATGCCCCAGTGGGCCGGATCGTGCTGGTACTACCTCCGGTACCTCGACCCGCACAATGACCGGGAATTCGCATCGCGCGAGAAGATCGACTACTGGATGCCGGTAGACCTCTACGTGGGAGGGGCGGAACACGCGGTACTCCACCTCCTCTACGCCCGATTCTGGCACAAGGTGCTCTACGATCTCGGGCTCGTGAACACCGACGAGCCGTTCATGAGGTTGGTGAACCAAGGCATGATCCTGGGCGAGGACGGAGAGAAGATGTCGAAGTCCCGGGGGAACGTGGTGAACCCCGATGATATCATCGAGGAGTACGGCGCGGATTCCCTGAGGATGTACGAGATGTTCATGGGACCGCTCGAGGCCACGAAGCCCTGGTCGACAAAGGGGCTCGTGGGAGTACACCGCTTCCTCAACAGGGTGTGGGACATAAGCGAACGGGAGATCACGGACGAAGAACCCGATCCCGACCTCCTCAAGCTCCTCCACAAGACCATCAAGAAGGTCACGGAGGACACCGAGCACCTCAGGTTCAACACCGCCATCGCCCAGATGATGACCTACATCAACGAGATCTACAAGCTCGAGCGCGTACCTCGATCCCTGTGGGAACCATTCGTCCTCATCATCGCCCCCTATGCACCCCATATCGCCGAAGAGATGTGGGAGAAACTCGGCCATGAAGGCTCCCTCGCCTACCACCCCTGGCCCACATACGACGAGGCCCTCACCATCGACGAGGTCGTCACGGTGGTGATCCAGGTGAACGGCAAGGTCCGGGCCAGGATCGAGGTGCCGAGGGACCTTCCCAAAGAGGAACTCGAGAAACGCGCACTCTCCCACGAGCGCATCCGCCAGTGGATCGATGGGAAGGAGATGAAAAAGGTCATCACCGTCCCGAACAAGATCGTGAACATCGTGGTGTAGCACACCCTCTGCAGCCATCAGTCGAGAGGGCTCAGGAATCCCTGGGCCCTCCCTCTTTCATCCACGTACACACAGAAGAGAGAGGCGGCCTCCTCATCGAGGAAGTGGTGGATCCCTGAGCAGAGCTTCACGGTACAGGTACCGGACAGGACCTCCGTTGCCCTCATCGGATTCCCACTCCTCCAGATCCCAGGCGGGAAGGCAAGGGTGACATCGAAGACCTCTTTGCACGCGATATCGTAGACAGAGATGTCCCGTCCGATGATGGCCTCCCTTGCCCGCTCCCTGTCGAGCTCCCACGGATCCTCAAGACGGACCCGGACCTCTTCCACGAACCTCCTCACGTTGAACTCCTCCAGAGGGAACCCTCCGGCCTGGAGCTCGTAGAGCAGACTGCAGGCGGCACCGTCCTCCCACGAGACAACCCCTTCCCGTCCCTCCCCCCACAGCACCACTCCCCCCGCAGGCCTCACCACTCCCTCCCATCCCCGCACCACCCCCTCCAGCACCCACACCCACACCATACCTCGCTCCACCACCACCTCCACCACCTCACCCGGCCGCACCCCCTCCACCACACCCCCTTCTCCCCCACTCCAGACAAGCCGCCATTCCATCCCCCACTCCCCCCAGCCTGCCGGCACCTCCGGCAAGACCACCCGCATCACCACCAAGGGCGCCCCACACCCACCTACGACTCCCACCCAGCAGATGACGACCCACCATCTCTTCACACCAGCCTCCATCCCCCCAACAGCCGCACCTAACCTCCTGCTTCACCGCCTCCCTGCTTCAACCACATCCTCCGCTTCTCCACATAGAGGCGCCGCATCCGCTTGAAGACCTCCTGGTATTCCCTGCTCCTGTAGTCCGGATACGTCCAGGGGAGCGTCGAAAACCGCTTCTCCCGATACACAAGCGTCACCTCTGCGTAGATACCCTCCTGGAGCGGGATGCGGTGTGCGTGATCCTTCGTGCTCGCGAGCACCACCCTGCTCAGATTGAGGAGCCCTGGATCGAGATTCACGTTCCTCCTTCCTCCTTCCCTCCACCGATCCTCCAACTCATTCGACCTCACCTTGAATTCCCACAGACGAGACGGATCGACGAGCCGTTCGAACGAGAGGAACCACCTGAGTATACCCCCACCCATCTCCTTATCGTAATATGACGTATACCTGAACGGCATGAGGTCGGAGACGAAATCCACAGGCCCCCACTCCATTTCCAACACCCGCTGCACATCCAGGGCGTACACCTCGCTCGAGAGGAGCACCCCCACAAAAAGATTCCAGGGTTCGAACGACCTGCTCAGGCCCATACTCCCTCCTGGTCTATGATATATTCAGATATATTCACCCACAACGGATACCGTCGTACACCGTGTCGAAAAGGACCAAGGGTGACTATCGACCGTGTACCGCCCTGCTCTCTAGATGCCTCGACCAGCAGATCACACAGATTCTCCCCACTGATTATATCTCCACTCTCGTTCTTTACAAGTAGAGGGAACACCGCCCTATGCCCAATGCTGCCGTGACACCCACGCTGTGGGTTTTCAGCATCCAGCATAGGTGAGGGGCAATAGGCAATCCCCCAAAATAAAAGCCCGTTCGCCGGAAAACCCAACGAACGGGGACCACCGACCCCGTAGGGATCGGCACAATTACAGTGCTCCTCTATGGAGAATACGCCAAGTTTCAATCCACGCGCCCGCAGGGGGCGCGACGAGATATTGATGCCAGACTGGCAGGAGAGGTTGGCTGTTTCAATCCACGCGCCCGCAGGGGGCGCGACAGTCAGTGCCGCGTGTCTTGCCGCCGCTACTATAATGTTTCAATCCACGCGCCCGCAGGGGGCGCGACTCACGACAGCACCGACAATTGCGCGATATCCGCCGCGGTTTCAATCCACGCGCCCGCAGGGGGCGCGACCCAAGCAGGAATGAAAACTAGTCTAAATATTTACACGTTTCAATCCACGCGCCCGCAGGGGGCGCGACGTGTTTTGCCGGCTGTAAGAAACAAAAACCCCCAAGGTTTCAATCCACGCGCCCGCAGGGGGCGCGACCTCACTGCCTGTATTGTTTTATATTCTTTTGTGGTTTGTTTCAATCCACGCGCCCGCAGGGGGCGCGACTAAGATGGAGGTAATCCAATGGAAGCGAGAAGAGAGATGGTTTCAATCCACGCGCCCGCAGGGGGCGCGACTAGATCACACATCACGCATATGGAGGGATCCAATGGTTTCAATCCACGCGCCCGCAGGGGGCGCGACGTAAAAAGTAATCACCTGTTTTAGTGTCCATAAGGAGTTTCAATCCACGCGCCCGCAGGGGGCGCGACTTGTTGAGGCAACTCAAAATTAGTCGGATCAAGATGTTTCAATCCACGCGCCCGCAGGGGGCGCGACGGAAGAAGCACCCGGGGTTCCTTCTGGAGGGCGTGTTTCAATCCACGCGCCCGCAGGGGGCGCGACGTACAGCCAATAAGGGTGAGGCAGGTGAGGCAATTGTTTCAATCCACGCGCCCGCAGGGGGCGCGACGCGGGGGCTGGGAACGCTTCATCATCCCCGGTGGGGGGTTTCAATCCACGCGCCCGCAGGGGGCGCGACTCATCAAAGCCATCGCTGTCAGGCGACATCCATTTGTTTCAATCCACGCGCCCGCAGGGGGCGCGACCTCATAGTAATTGTGCAGACGCTTGCCCCTGCTGGTTTCAATCCACGCGCCCGCAGGGGGCGCGACGCTACAATCCTAAGACCAGCACTCAGAATATCATTGTTTCAATCCACGCGCCCGCAGGGGGCGCGACTTGTTGAGGCAACTCAAAATTAGTCGGATCAAGATGTTTCAATCCACGCGCCCGCAGGGGGCGCGACAATTTTGCGGTATACTCAATTCCCTGTCTCAAATCATGTTTCAATCCACGCGCCCGCAGGGGGCGCGACCTGCAGAGAGGAGGATGGCCGCATAGAGTTTGTCGTGTTTCAATCCACGCGCCCGCAGGGGGCGCGACCCTAAAAGTTGCTGTTTTACTAGGTCAGTCGTGTCACAGTTTCAATCCACGCGCCCGCAGGGGGCGCGACTGCATACCTTTTTCTCTCTATAAGACAATAGCTTACATCCTCATTCCCCCGAAATCAAGTCCCTTGTACGCCATCCCCCTCTCCCTTCTCCCCTTTTTTCTTCCCTTCTCTCCAGTTACCAAAGAACGAACCTCCCGAGGATTTCTCACACCTTCAGGTTCGCGACCGTACTAGATGATCATAGGTTCATCGGGCTCAAACGATCGCTGTTTCCCCAGGCTCTCCACGCGTCGCTTCCAATTGGCACCCAGGAAATAGAATCTCACACTATCGTACTCCGGATTGATGATCGAGGAGATGTGCGCTTTCAGGTTGACCCATTGCGCGGGGTCGACAAGGCACTCAAAGACCGAGTATTGAACCCGCTGTCCAAACCCTTCACAGAGCTTCGCCATTTTGCGAAGTCTTTTTTGACCTCCTTCATCCTGACCAACATCATAACTCACTACTACCATCATCTCGAACCACCCCCTTGCATCTTACTTCCAGAAAAAGGCGGGATACCCATCCAAGTCGCCTCGTATGTATCGGGCGAGCAACAGGCCTTGTACATAAAACAAGAGACCTATCGGGATCTTCTCTCCCAAGAATAGATGGGTGATCTCCTCCTGTTTCCTCTGCTGATACGCAGTAAGCACCTTTTTTCTCCCCTTCTCGGTGAGGAAGACCGCACCGTTATCCAAAAGTTCGAAATCTTCTGCTTTTATCTGTCCCAAGTTCACAAGAGAAAGGGCTATCCTATCCCCGAGATAGGCCCTGAGTTCTTCAATGAGATCCAACGCGAGGGACGCCCTTCCCGACCTGTCCTTGTGGAGGAATCCCACTGCGGGATCGAGGCCCACCCCCTCAAGTGCCGATATCATGTCGCAGTAGAGGAGCGTATACAAAAACGAGAGAATGGCGTTCATTCTATCGAGTGGAGGTCGTCGGGAACGCTCATGGAAAAAGAAGTCGGCCTTCTGACTCGTAATGCACTGATCGAACAAGGTGAAATAAAGGCGGGAGGCATCTCCTTCTATTCCTCGGACCTCTTCGATCGTTGGGATCTGTGCTACTCTCTCCTTAAGACGCTGCAAAAGACCGATAGCGCGTTGAAACCCTTTGGGATCTGCTATCTTCTCTCCATGATCCTGAAAGGCTCGTTGAAGCACGCGTCTCGAGTTATGAATCTTGGCCAGAATCACCGCTCGAACGATCGGAAGACTCCGCTCTTCGCTGTCCGCGATGCGATACTGTTCCCTCCTGAGTAACACATTCCCCCGGGTAGGGCCCGTGGCCCTGGCCAAAAAACGGCCGTTCCGTGAAAAAAAGGATACGGAGATTCCGTTCTTTCCACAGTGTCCCAAGAGAAACGGGCTCACAAGCACGTTCCCGAAGCAGACGATCTGGGAGAGCTGAATGAGTGGGATGCGCGTGAGAAGCCGCTTCTTTTGAAAGACAGCCACACACTCGTGGTCTTTTTTAAGATAGAGCTTTTCGGTAGTGATAAATAGTGTATTGAGGAGTCGTTTCAAGAGCCACCCTCCTTATCTCGTTCTTCTTCAAGGATTGAGGCAAGGTAGGCTTCCACTCTTTTCTTTCCACTCACAGAGGGAAGGCACACACTTTTGAGTGAGCATCGAGTACAACGCGTTTTATCGTTCACCGGTGGTGGCACCTTTTGAGCAGCTATAAGGGCATGTACGTTTTCAATTGTCTCCTTGGTCATGGCTCTCAGCTCATCGCTTATCTCTACGAGCACCCGATGCCGGATCTTGTAGTAATAGAGATACGCCTTAGAGATGTGAATATCCTTCATCTCCTCCACACACAATACCTGGGCACAGAGTTGTACTTCATCGGCATGATGGGTCTTTGGTCTGCCCCTTTTATACTCCACCGGAAGGTACTCGTAGTCATTTATCACCACGACATCGCATACCCCATAGATCCCATACGTGAGTGATCGGACGGGCATGCTGCACACCTGCACGCCCTCCTCCCTTAGCCGGACATGGCCTGCATGTACCCTTGTGTGTAACACCCTTCCTTCTGCGGTGAAATAGTTCTCTTCCCATAGCTGCTCCACGAGGATGAGGGCACACTGGCGAGGACAAAATATGTAGTGCTGAAGGGAAGAGATGGGGATAAGGTCTTCTTCCCGGAACATAGTCTATCCTTCGGAAGGATGAGAGGGAAAAAGGGTGAGGAGCTCACCTCCTCACCCAGGTTTCGAGGGATCCCTCATAGCATTTCAATTATCTCCACCTCCTTTGGAACCACCTCCCTATTGAGAGAGATGGTGTAGTCCTCAAAGGACCGGGGAGGTGCTGTCTCGTCTTTGCGGGAGATAGAGACTGCACCGAACAGCTTCTGTGCAGGGGCATTGCCCAACTCGCTCTGGTGCTTGAACACGATGAGCTTTCGGGCACTCATCACTCCTCGGGCGGCCGACCTATCGTGCTCAAACATGTTGCAGAGCGCCTCCCAGAGAAGCTCGAGGTCGGCATCCGAAAAACCGGTATCCTGAGACAGCGGCGCAGAAACGAACCCTCGGGCTACATAGAGACCGTAGGGGACCACGTGCTTACGCCCCATCGTTCGGTTGTCCCCCTGTTGTTTCTCTGCGTCTTCTTCCCTCGTTACTGCCATACGGGTGATAGAGACCTCCACGGGGGTAATGGGATCCACGCTTCTCGCAAACGAGAACTGTACAGGGCCCCTCACCTGGCCGCAGTCATACGTTGTGCTCATCACCGCGCCAAAGGTGCGTACGTCATAGTAGTGTTCGCACATCCACTTCCGTGCTTTTTCAACTTCTTCACGAGATCCTTTTCGTCCCTTATCAGAGGAGAGATCAGCTCCTACCTCTTCGAGCGCCTCTTTATGTAAAAGGTTCAAGATGGCCTTTTCCTTCACATAGATCTTGTAGGGCGGCGTGTCCTTGTGCTTGATGAGTACGTAGTTCCTCACCTTGCGCTTGAGACACACGTCTGTGACCCAGCCAAGATTGGTCTCGGGGTCAATACGAGGCATGTTTCCCGCATCGGGATCACCGTTTGGATTGCCGTTCTCCACATCAAAGATGTAGAGGAAATCATACCGATTCGTGATGGCCATGCGCATCCTCCTTACTCTTTGGATTGAAATAGGGCCTGTCTCTGGTGATAGTATCCCAGAGCAAACATCCCCTGCTCTTCCAACGGAAGAAACGCGGGGAAGTCATCGATTCCGTGGAGTATCTCTTGGATCGTCTTCTCCAAGTTCACCTTCCTCCCAACATTCGCCTGCCCTACCTTGGCAAGGTGGTGTTGCGAAAGCCGGATAAGATAAGGGAAGACCCGTTTGGGTGTGGTAGACGCTGACGAGAAGAAACGATCCTTGATAGTTGAGTTGACCTCACCCAAGGCCTCCTTCTGTGCCTTTTCAAGCACGGCAAAGAGGCGACCCAGTCGATACGCAGTATTTGGATGTGTAGGATCGAGGGCCATAGTCACCTCCTGTTGGTGATTTTTTATTCTTTGCCATCTGGCAAGATAGCCTTTTATTAGACACATCCGATAGTATTCAAATAAAAGATAGTCTTCAGCTTTCTGTCCTTCATCTTTTGGTTTCTTTTCTATTCGGATTCGGTTCAATGCGAGTTGGAGGAGCGCAGGGGGATACGGAAGACCAGAGAGAAAAGATCTAAATACTGAGACACGAAGAGGGCCTGGTATTGGATTTTTATTTTTATTCTTTTGGTTTCTATTTTTTTGTTGATTTAAAGGTATAAGAGAAGAAATGAGTTTATGTAATGAGGGAAAGTCCTCCACTTTATCGGTGTGCTTTATCAGTGAAATATCTGCATAATGTTGCCGGACTGTATGAAGTAATGTTTCTATAGTATTTGTATCCCAAAACCTCACCGCGAGTCGTCCAGAGTGAGGAGCAATACCCAGCACATAGTACTTGAGAGATAGATTAAAGGTTTCCGGCATTTTTCCTTGAAGTATTGCTGAAAAGAAGAGCTTAAATTTTTCTCTCTCCTTTTCCTCCTCAATCTTCAACGCCTCTTCCCCCTTAAGAGTAAACCCCCACAGGAGTTCTATTTCCTTTAGGGGCTGGTCAGTCCAGAAGAGTACCTGGATATCCCCTAAGAGAAACTTTGGCTCCTGTGCTGCAAGGTGAGAAGTCGCAGCAGTATATTTGAAAGCGGCTTCTATACTTACAGGAGCATTAAAGCCATCTTCCTTGCCATATGAATTGAAAGCCTCACTATTGCAAGACACAAGAGGATTACCCCCTGCTTTTGCTCCTTCTATGTTCTTGATTTTGGGATGACGATTCGGGACAAGCTTACGCTCTCCTGTGATAAGGCACCTTCCTTCCTGAGGTTTCGTTCCTTCTTCATGTCCATATACGAGGGATATAAGATCGCGTACTCCTTCTTTTTCATGAAGATACTCTTTTTCTCCCTCAAGGCGAAAGACCACATTCGGTCCACGAACAAGATCCTCTTTGTAGGGAAGGGGTTTTCCATCACGGAGTACAGCTGATTTCCAGTTGCGGGGATTCCATTGTTCAAGGAATTTACATAATGGCTCTAGTAATGGATTTTTGGTAGAATCTTTAAAACGTTCATGAAAATCTTTAAAACTTTCAAAATAACCCTTTTCGTCATTAATGCCCAACACGTACTTTACATTATCCCACAATAGATGAGGTCTTATTCCTGAGGTACGCTTCTTTGAATGGCCGGGCACCATCATTCGTATCGATCGAGGTTTTTTCTCAGTGTGTTCTCTTATATCCTCTACTTCTACCAAGTACCCTTCTTTATCAATTACCAGGCAAAATGAAATTGATTCTATTTCAAACCCATAATCCGGCAACTCCTTCTGGTGTGCATCGTAGTACTCACATAGTTTCTGGAGTATCATCGTACCACCTCCTCCTTTGGGGGCACGTGAAGCACCCCGTTTTCCAGTCGGGCTCTAAAAAAGAGGGACTCCTTGTTGTGCTCAAAGTCGATGTCGTAGAGCATCCAACCGAGATCTTTGTGACGGTCTTCCTCCGGGAGCTCGGTAGGGGGGAAAGGAGGTTCTATCCACTCGAAATCAGCGACACATTCCCGAGTACCCAAGTAGGGCCGATGGTAACACTGCCCTTTCTGGGCCCTCCGCATAAAGATTTCCCTGTGCTTCTCCGGTTCCTTATCGTGGGGGTCGTCTTTCCCTGCGAGGGCCGTGAGCTCAAAGTGGGCTTCGATAATGTAGGCCACGTCTCTGAGCATGAGACTATGCCGCTGCTCGCGTTTATCTTCGACAAAAAGACGTGGTGAGGTATGAGACATCTTACACCCCACCTCGTTCCGCATGATGCTCACAAAGCGGATGGGTTTTAGGACATGAATACGATCGATCCTCCATACGATGACCGGTTTCCAGTAGATGGCCTCGAGGATCCCTCGAGCAGCGGAAGGGGTCATCACATCGTAACTCACCCGCTCCACTTTCATCTCCGGCCTCGTAAAGCAGGCAAGAGGACCCCACACCTTGAGCGCAACTCCATACATCACTCCACCTCCTGTGCAGAACTCTACGAGCAGACCTCACACTATGAGGTCCTCGGCTCGCAATGTATCGGTTGGGGGCAACAGCCCCATCTCGGCATCATAGAAGTGCTCCCTGCCCCACTCCGTGAGGGCAAAGAATCCCTCATACACTTCCTCCACAACTCCCATCTCTCCATACTTCTGGAAGGCCTTGTCGTGGACCTGGACCACATATCGCTGGAGGGATCGCATGACCCTGGAGGAAGGACCTTCGGTCCTCAAAGTACGAAGGAGGGATGTTGCCCTTTCATCATACGGAATATAGAGGGAGATCACCGGCTCATCGATAATGTGGAACCCCTTTCCTATGTCTTCATAGGGAATATCGATGTCTCGTAACACACCTTTGAGTTTTTCAGTAATTCCTCTCTTATCGAGTGCATGGGACATTCTCCAGAGGAAGTGTTCGAAAAACTCACGGACGGATCTGAGGCTCAAAAAATGATCGTCCTCCCGGCCGTTTCTAAGCACCTTTCTGATCACCTCTCGGGCCACCTCAGCACGGGGCCTGAAGTCGCCGATATTGGGGACATCTTCGCCCTCGAGCTCGAACACCAGCAAACGTCCCTTTTCCAGTTTCCCTTCTCTGTTGCACCTTCCCGCAGCCTGAGCGAGTGAGTCTATTCCTGCAATGGAGCGGTACACCACAGGAAAGTCCACATCCACCCCTGCTTCGATGAGCTGGGTGGTCACCACCCGGCACGATTTCCCTTGCGAGAGGGTCTCCCGAATCCGTCTGAGCACTTCGGAACGGTGTGTGGGACACATCGCGGCACTCAGGTGGAACCTCCCTTCCGATATCCTCGAGGCGAGGCAGGAAAAAAGGTTCCTCGCTTTCTTTCTCGTATCCACAATACACAGCACCTGTGACTCCTCTGCGAGCGAATCCACAAGGGTCTCATACGAGAGGAGTCCCACGTACTGGGGATGTACCCGCTCCATACGTCGGGCAAGGTCGTGGGGATCAGGGATGATCTCGCGAACCCCTTCTATACCATCAAAATCGTTCCTCTTGTTGAGAGCGGGCTGAGTGGCGGTGCAGAAGACCACAGTGACACCGAAGTGATGCACCAACACCTCCAATGCCCGGAGGATGGGGAGGAGGTGCTCCCTCGGGATGGTCTGGGCCTCGTCAAAGATCACCACACTCCTTGCAATGTTGTGAAGCTTCTTGTTTTTCGAGGTTCTATGTGAGAAAAGCGATTCGAAAAACTGGACGCTCGTGGTGACAATCACGGGGGCGTCCCAGTTTTCGGTGGCGAGCTGTCGCTTCAGCTCGGCCTCGGAGTAGGTATCAGAAGAGGCTACGCCACCATGCACTTCTTCCTTTGACTCATAGTTGCTGTGATGTTCTATGATCGCATCGTCTCCTACAAAGCGGCGGAGGACATCCGCATTCTGCTCGATGATGCTCGTGTAGGGAAGGACATAGATGACTCTCTCGAGGTGGTGGGTGAGCGCGTGTGTAAGGGCAAAGGCAAAGGATGAAAGGGTCTTCCCCCCGCCTGTAGGGACGGTAAGGGAGAAGAAGCCCTGGGGCTCTCGGGCCGCATCGAGACATGCCCGGTAGATCTCTCCACGTATGGCATCAACCGGAGAGGGATGGGAGGTGCGCTCCTCCAAAAATCTCTCCATCGAGTCGAAAAAGCGGGCATGGAGCCTCTCGATCGGAGGATACGCGCCTCTGAGGCGCGATCTCTCGGGGTCCATAAATCGCTCGGTATCGAGAAAATCCGCATCCACAAGGGCCGAGTAGATCATCTTCACAAAGAGATAAAGGTACATCCCTGCGCGGGTGAGATCCGGAGGGGTTTTTGAGAGATACCTCCCCAGGTCTCGCTTCAGCCTTTCTATCTGGTGTGCAAGGGCGTCTTCGGAGATATCCAGGAGGTGTGCCACCTGCTGGAGGTTGTGGGGAGGCAGAGGGGAGGTCTTCTGAAGGCGAGTAAAGAGGTTGTGGTCCGAGGCGTCTCTCCCATTGGGGAGTCCGGTATGGTGCCCCGCGATCGGGTAGGCAAGGAACATACCAAGCGGTTCGAAATCCTTCCCACGCTGGGAGAACTGCTCTTTTACGAAAAGGGCTCCGGGTGTGGAATGGTCTACCGGGGTGGATGAGCCTTCCAGTCGTTTGAGAAAGTCGTCCTGAGCCTTTCCCAGATCATGATACCTCCCTGCGATTACTCCTAGTACCTCTGCATCCCACTTCCTTGCAAACATGCCTGCAAGAGAACCGACTTCCGCCAGATGCTCCTCAAGTGTCTGCCATTTATCCTTTGGCAGATCAGGACGGGAGTGAGCATAGAACATGTAGAACCTCCTTTCCTCCTTTATGTAGACCTCCTTTCATCTATGTAGACCTCCTTTTATCCTTTCGCTTTACTATGCGCCTTCCTTTTCTCACTCACTCATTATACCACTCTCCATTGCAAATCCTGCAAATCGCTCTCACTTTTTTCCCCAATACAGCTCGTACATGGCTTTTGCTTCCTCGGCGAGATGGGTGCGGAGCCATGGGGGGGAGAGGACTTCCACGTCTTTGCCCCACCCGCGTATCCAGGGGAGCATCTCGCGGGGTTCGCTGATGCGGGCACGCCAGATGATGCTGCCGTCGGGTTGAGGCGCTTTTTCCTCGTGCTCGTGCCACTGTGTCTCCATCACCCGGTAGGCCACGTCCCTGGAAAAACGGAGCACCACCTCTTCCTCCTTGTCACCCCACCACACGTTCCAGGCGGAGGAGAGGCGCACGGTGAGGTCTATGCCGGGCGGGGGCTCGAACCGGGTAAGGCCCTGCTGGCGCACCCGACGGATCCTGTCCACCCTGAAGGTGCGCAGGTCGTTGAGCTCGGGGCACCAGGTGATGAGGTAGTAGCTACGCCCCACCAGGTTGGGCCTGATGCCGAGGATGCCGCAGAGGTAGGTCTTCTCCTGCTTGTGAGGGGCCTGGTAGGTGAGCTCGATCATGGTGCCTTCGAGCCAGGCCCGGGAGACGGTGTTGAATATCTCGTCCACCGGAGGCGAAGAGGGTCGGCGCGATCTCATGCGATCGGCCTCCTCCCTGAGGAGGGCCCGAAACCAGGAGGGGGCCACAGTGAGGCGCTCGGCGATCTTGGCGAGCATGCCGGCTGCGAGGGCGCACTCCCTGTCGAGGTGGGCGGCCATGAGGAGGGCGGCATTGTAGAGCCAGACGATCTCCTCGCGGGAGAAGGGGAGTTCTACTTTCTTGAGCGACACGAGGGCCTCACCCCGACTCCCCCTCCCGTACTCGAGGGGATAGCCCATCCGCTCGAGATCTTGGAGATACCGGGTGATGGTGGAGAAGCTCACACCGAGCCGCTCCGCGAGCTCTCTCCTGCTCCTCGGCGCCGAGGAAAGGAGGTTCATGAGGTCGAAAAACCGAGTGGTCTTGGTGCCTTCACCGCGACGGTGCGCCACGTCGTCCTCCTTTTTTCCCCCCTTCCAACTCCCCAGTATATAGAGAAGCGGACGAATGTTCCATAAGAATTGCCACAAAAAAAGCCGGCCGTGCGGCCGGCTGCCGTGATCGAGGAGGGGATCAGAGCCCTGTCCTCGCCTGGGCGCTGAGGAGCTCCCGTCTCACGAAGTGGCGCACCATCCGTTCCTCGAGTATGCCCAGGACGTGTCCTCGATCGTCCAAGACGGGAAGAAAGTCCACGTTGCGGCGACGCATGATGCGGAGGGCTTCATGGAGCGGGGTGTGGGGGTGGACGGTCTCAGGGAAGGGGGTGAGGATGTCCTCGGCGATGACGAACTCCTGGAGCTCAGGCTCGGCGAGGGCCTCGCGCAGGTTCTCGAAGCCCACCACACCCCGGTATCGCCCCTCGGCATCGACCACGGCCCACACGTTCCAGTCGTGTTCAGCATAGAGCCTGAGGAGCTCCGAGAGCCGGATCGTGTTGGGCACCACGGCCCTGTCCGCGGGAAGCACGTCGGCGACGCTGTGACGCGTGAGGATGTCCTCCTCCGTCACGTTGAGCCCGGCCTCACCGGCCTTCTCGAGCGCCACCTTCACGAGCGCAGGTCCCACAAGCTGGACCACAAAGACCGTGGTGGTGACCACCACGAGGATGGTCTGGCCTATGGTGCCGGGAAACCGCTGGTAGGCGATGAGGGACAGCCCGATCGCCACGCCCGACTGGCTCAAGAGACAGAGGGGGAGGTAGCGTCCCACCTTCTCGGGTGCCCCGCTTATCCAGGCGCCCATGCGTGTGCCCACCGTCTTCCCCCCTATCCGGAAGAGCAGGAAGGCCGCGATGAACACAAGGGCCGAGAGGGAGATGCTCGCCACCTCGAGGCTCGCACCGACGAAGACGAAGAAGAGCAGGTAGATGGGGCCTGCGAACTTTTCGAGGAGCCGGAGGATGACTTCGGTCTTGCGCGGCGCATACTGGCGCAGGGCAAACCCCATCACGGTGGCGGCCATGAGCATGTCGAGGTCGAGGGCAAGGGAGAGGCCCAAGACCAACACGACCATGCCGGTGGTGAAGACGAAGATGCGCTCTTCTTCGGTATAGCGGGAGAGCTGGCGGGAGAGGAGCCAGGCCGCACCCCATCCCACGAGGCTCGCTCCCCCTATCTCATAGAGGGGCCGCCCTATCGTAGCGAGCACATTGGTGGATACGCCCATGAGTGCAAAGGAGATGCTCGAGGTGACGGCGAAGAGGAGGAGGGCGAGGACGTCGTCGAGGGCGATCACTCCGAGGAGGGTGGTGGTGAGCACGCCTTTCGCCCGGTATTCCCACACCACGTCGGTGGTGCCGGCTGCGGCCGTGGCCGAAGAGATGGACCCGGCGAGCAGGGCGATCACCAACGAGGTCGCCGGATCGAAGAAGAGACGTCCAAGGAGGAAGAAGCCGATGCCCACCATGATGAAGGCACCGAAGGCCTCGAGGAAGAGGACCCAGGTGAGGACCTTCCCGTGTTTCTTGAGGAGCGAGAGGTCGAGTTCGCCGCCCAGGGCGAAGCTGATGAGCCCCAAGGCGAGGTAGTTGAACGGCTCGAACGAGGAGAGGAAGTCTTCGGAGAAGAGCCGCAGACCGCTCTTCCCCACGAGGATGCCCAGGAGGATGTAGGCGATGACCTGGGGGATTCGCGCCTTCTTGAAGTACACCGAACCGATGGTACCACCGAAGAGGACCACGCCCAGAAGAAGGAGGACGTTGAGCTGTTCGACGGAGATACGTGAGAACAGGTCGTGGAACACCTCCATCAGACGTCCTCCCGCTTCAGGATATCCACCACTTCCTCGGGGGAGCGGGCCGAAAGGAGGGCCTTCCGCACCTCTTCTCTCTTGAGGGCCTTCACCACTCCCGAGAGGATGCGGAGATACTCGCGGTGCTGGCCCTCTCCTACGAGGATGAGCACCAGGATCTTCACCGGCTCACCGTCCATGCTCTCGTAGTCCTCTATTCCCTGCGGTTGCAGGCCTATGACGATACAGGGTTCCTTCACTCCCTTGTAACGGAGGTGGGGGACCCCTATACCGAGGCCGATCCCCGTACTCATGAGGCCCTCACGTTCGTGGAGTCTCTCGAGGAGGTCGTCGGGTTCGAAGGGTGAGACCGCACCCGCGAGCCGGGAGACGAGGGCTTTGAGGGCCTCGTCCTTGGATCGCGCAGACAGGAAGACCACCCTGTCGTGTGAGAGATACGTGCTAAACGTCATCTTTCTCCCTCTCCTTCTCGTACGAGGTGATATAGGAGATCACCTCCTGGGGGCTGCGTGCAGAGAGGAGCCTCTCCTGCACTTCTTCATGGGAGAAGAGTTCCCCCAGGGCCGCGAGGATCTTCAGGTGAAGCTGCAGACTGGGGATGGCGAAGAGTACGATGAAGTGTACGTCGCCGTCCCCCGGTGCATCGCTGAAAGGCACACCCTCGGGGCTTATGGCGAGCACGAGCGCGTACTCCGGCACCACCTCGGGGCCCACGGCACGGGGGTGCGGGAAGGCGACCCCCGGCCGCATCACCGTGGAGCACTGGCGCTCCCGTATGAGCACGAGGCGCACGAGCTCCTCCGGATCCTTCACCCTCCCGGCCCTGAAGGCCGCGTCCACCATCTTCTGGAAGGCTTCCTCTTCTCTTGTCGCCGAGAATCCCGTCAGCACGCACTCGGGCGAGAGGAGTTCCGCCACCCCTCCGTGCCACTGGGGAAGACGTTCCCACAGGGCGAACTCCCCGCCCGCCATCTGTCTCTCGATCCACTCGGCGAGCTTGTCCCTGCTGAAACGAAACTGTCCCCCCACCTTCATGGCGGGGATGGTCCCCTCACGGGCGAACTTGAGCACCGTGCGTTCGCTGAGCCTGAGGATCCGCGCCACTTCTTCGGTGGTGAGGATGGGAGGATATTCGTCAAGCATAAAAATCCTCCAAAAGGGGTTATTTTCCTCTATTTTCCCCTTTTTTAAGATTACTTCTCCTTGCCGAAAAAGACAACCCCCGACGTCCTCGTCGGGGGTCCGGTCGGTTCATCCTGCAGGGAGGGCCGGCAAGGACTCAGGGGAAGAGATCGACCCCAATCCAGTGTTCCACGGTGCTCATGTCCTGGGCGATCATTCCCATGGGCACGTCGTCCGTGAGTTCGGCCACCAGGTAGGTGTGGTCATTGAAAGGAAAACGCGCACCGTCTCCCGGCACATCCACCGCGGCCATCGCGTGCCGGTACACCGAGGAGACCATGAGGATACCGTCATAGCCCAGGTGGTGGAGGATGATCAGATACGCGAGGGCGAGTGCATCGCAGTCGCCTGCGTGGCGCCTCACCGCCGATATGGGAGCCCTGAGGTCGGAGAGCGTGCCCGTGCGCTCGAAGGCGAAGCCCTGGAACCAGGAGAGGAGCCTCGAGGGCACATCACCCGCGCCTCCTCCCATCCGCTCGGAGAGTTTCGCCGAGACCTCCCTGAACCTGGGGTACTCGTCGCGTACCACCATGCGGTAGTAGCGCCTCCAGGCCTCCACCGACGGCGGATCGCCGTAGGCCAGGAGGACCCTCGCCTCACGTTCTATGAGAACCTGAGCGGCATCCTCCTCGCCGGGATCGAGGAGGAACGCGAGCGTCCCCCCCTCGAACGGGACGTCCACTCTGGTGCGCGAGGGTCCCTCCACCGGGTAGTAGAACTGGCCGATGGGGCCCGGGTAGAGATACCAGTCGCCGGAAGGGGCGAAGGAGTCGATGGCGCTCAGGAGGAAGTCGTGGTACGTCTCGTACACATCCTCGGGCGCATAGGCCATGAGGATGTAGTCGGCTTCTTCCCCGTTGATGAAGACGAAGTATCCTCTCACGGTGCCGCTCTCCACCGGGAAGGCGGCGTCGGCGAGAATGGCCTGCATCCCTCCGTAGGGAGCAAAGGCGCTCACATCGCCCTCGGCCTCCAGGGAGGAGAAGAACGCCTCACCCATATCCACGGCGGAGGAGAAGCGTCGACCTGGAAAGGCTGCCACCTGGAACGAAGCCACCCGGTAGGGATCCGTCACCGAGACCCCTTTCTCGGAAGGAGAGAGCTGCCACCCTTCGGGTGGATCGACGATGAATCCCCAGCGGTCGTCCACATGGGGGGCGCCGGAGAGCACCATCGCGGCCGCGAGAATCGATACCCCCACGCGCATCCCTTTGGACAGTTTCAATTCGCACTCCTCACTCGCAGTATAGGTTTTGAATCGGGAGATTCACCGCCTTTGTTTACATTATAATGGAAATGCTTGCAGTTTTCGATAAATCGACTATAGTTAAAAGGAGAATTCACACAGGAGTGTACCCTATGGCGAAGACGGTACTGGTCGTCGACGATGCGCTTCTCGCCCGGAAGATCGCACGAAAGATCCTCGAAAAAGAGGGCTATCAGGTGGAGGAAGCGGAGGGCGGACAGGAAGCCATCTCCATGCTGGAGGCCCAGCGCCCCGATGTGCTCCTCCTCGATCTCCTCATGCCGGGGATGGACGGCATCCAGGTCCTGGAAGAACTCGCAAAGAGGCGCGTCTCCGTGCCCACCATCGTGGTGTCCGCGGATACCCAGGAGAGCACGAAGCAGCGGTGCATCCAGCTGGGAGCCAAGGTGTTTCTCAACAAGCCGCTCACCGAGGAGGAGTTGAAAAAGGCCTTACAAGAGGTGTCCCAATGAAGATATCCGAGGTCCATCTGGACTACCTCAAGGAACTCATGAACATGGGGGTGGGAAGGGCTGCCCGCGTGCTCGGCAGTCTCCTCAACGCCCCCATCGAGCTCAAGGTTCCGGAGATCTACATATACACCAAGGCGGAGATCCTCAAGGAGTTCTCGGCCTTTCCCGGGGATCGTATCTCCTCGGTGCTCCTCCCCTTCGACGGGGTCTTCACCGGCCTCGCCTTCCTCCTCTTCCCTCCCCAGAGTGCACAGCACCTCATCAGTCTCCTCGTCCAGGAGATGGACGAGGATGAAGACCTGGACGAGATCAGGGCAGGCACGCTCTCGGAGATCGGCAACATCGTCCTCAACTCCATCATGGGTACCTTCTCCAACTTCTTCTCCTCGCACATTCATTACACCGTGCCGAGCTACACCGAATCACGGCCCGAAGAGCTCTTCCAACACTACACCAAGGCCCACAAGGAGTATTCGTTCCTCCTCGCGAGGACCAGGTTTACGGTGAGCTCGCTCAACATAGAAGGCGACATCGTCATCCTCATGGAGGTGACCCCGTTCCAGCATCTCCTCAAGGAGATAGACGCACACTACGAGAGCATCGTGCGGAAAAAATGAGCAGAGAAGAGACAAGGGACACCACGATCCTCCACCTCCCGGCTGAACTCTTCAACGCGGTTTCGGTGGGGCTCCTGATCCTCACCGAGGAATGGAAGGTGCGCGCCTGGAACCACAGGATGCAGGAGTTCACCGGTATAGAAGAGGAACGCGTGGTGGGGAGAGACCTTCGGGAGTTCCTGCCCGAGTTCAAGAAAGAAAAGTACCAGGTGCTCCTCAGCATCGTCTTTACGGACGGCGCACCGGTGATCCTCTCCCCCCAACTCCACAGGAAGCTCTACGTACCCGCCCCCATCTACCCCGAGGCCCCACTCCAGGAACGGTTCTTCTTCACCACCATCGCCCCCGCATCCCTGGAGGGACTTCCCTGTGCCGTGTTCACCGTACAGGACGTCACCGATCTGGTGAAGCGTATACAACTCTACAAGGAGATGAAGGACCGCGCCCTGGTGGAGATAGAGCGACGCAAACGGGTGGAGGAGCAGCTCCTCGCCATCAACAAGAAGCTCGAACGGTCGGCCCGCACCGATCCACTCACCGGGCTGGGAAACCGCAGGGAGATGGAGGAGCGACTGGATGCCGAGATCGGGAGGGCCCTGCGTACGGGCTCGCCGTTCTCCATCATCATGGCCGACATCGACAACTTCAAGACATTCAACGACACCTACGGCCATGACTGCGGGGACTACATCCTGGTGAAGCTCGCACAGCTGTTCAAGCAGAGCCTCAGACGACAGGACTCGATCTCCCGATGGGGGGGAGAGGAGTTCCTCATCCTCCTGCCGGACACGAGGAAGGAAGGCGCCCTCGTGGTGGCCGAGAAGCTGAGGAACCGTGTGGGAGAGACCCCCTTCCTCTTCGCGGGGAAGGAACACAACGTGACCCTCACCTTCGGGGTCTCCACCTTCGACGAGACCTCGCACACGGTCTATGAGTACATAAAGCGGGCCGATCAGGCCCTCCTGGTGGGAAAGGCCTCTGGAAAAAACTGCGTCCGTTTCCTATGATGTGGCCCTATGGAGGTCAGCGTCCAGCCGGGACGGCTCTCCGGACACATCCCCGTGCCGCCGTCCAAATCGCACACCATCCGGGCCCTGCTCGTAGCCGCAGCCGCAGGGGGTACGAGCCGCATCCGGAGCCCGCTCTTCTCGCGCGACACGAGGGCCTGCATGAGAGCGGTCTCGCTCCTGGGCGCCGTGGTGAGGGAGGAGGGGGCGGACCTCCTCGTGGAGGGGACCGGGGGACGGTTCTCGGTGCCCGAGGATGTGATAGACGTGGAGAACTCAGGCACCACGCTCTACTTGGCGGGGGCCATGGCCGCCCTCATAGAGGGGGGCCGGGCGGTCTTCACCGGGGATGCACAGCTGCGGAGGAGGACGGCGGGTCCGCTCCTCGCGAGTCTCCAAGACCTGGGTGCGAGGGCGGAGAGCACGCGTGGGAATGGGTGCGCCCCCCTGGTGATAGGAGGGCCTCTACGGGGCGGCAGCACCTCCATCGCGTGTCCCACGAGCCAGTACCTCTCGGCACTGCTCCTCGCCTGCCCGTTGGGGAAGGGGGAGTCGCTGGTGGAGGTGGTGGAGCTCAACGAACATCCCTACATCGACATGACGCTCTGGTGGTTGAAGGCCCAGGGAGTGGCACTGGAACGGGAGGGCTATGACCGATTCAGGATCCCCGGGGGACAGTCCTACCGGGCCTTCGACCTCACCATACCCGGCGACTACTCCTCGGCCACGTTCTTCCTGTGCGCCGCGGCCGTCACCGGCTCCACCCTCACCCTCACCAATCTGTATCCGGACGATCCCCAGGGTGACAGAGAGGTGCTCGAGATCCTCGAGCGTATGGGCTGCAGGGTGGAGGTGTCCCCGGAGGAGCGCGCGGTGCGCATCACGGGTGGATCGCTCTCCGCCACCGAGGTGGACATGACGCGCATCCCCGACGCCCTCCCCGCACTCGCCGTGACCGCCTGCTATGCGGAAGGCACCACACGGCTCTACAACGCGGCCCACACGCGGCTCAAGGAGACCGACAGGATTGCGGTGATGGCGCAGGAGCTTTCGCGCCTCGGAGCGCGCGTGGAAGAGCTCCCCGACGGGCTCCTCATCCACGGTCCCTGCCCGCTCACCGGCGGAATCGCCTCGAGCCACGACGACCACCGGGTGGCCATGGCCTTGGCCGTGGGCGCTCTTGCGGCACGGGCTCCGGTCACCATAGAGGGGGCGGAGGCGGCGGAGGTGACCTTTCCGGAGTTCTTCTCCCTCCTCGAAGCGCACCGCACGGGGTGAGACGGGATCGAAACAGGTGCCGCTCGGTATTGACAAAGGAGAGGAGTATCGGTATTATATCCACCGAATCGTGCTGTGGTGGTGGAATTGGTAGACACGCTAGCTTGAGGGGCTAGTGGGCGTTAAGCCCGTGGAGGTTCAAGTCCTCTCCACAGCACCTCGACGCCGCCCTGAGAGGGGCGGCTTTTTCGTGCCATCCCCGAGGGGAGGCCCCCATCAGCCGGGGGGCCACTCCATCTGCCTGCCGCCCAGGATGTGCACGTGCAGGTAGGCCACACTCTGCTGCCCGTGCCGTCCCTGGTTGATCACCACCCTGAAGCCGTTCTCCTCGAGCCCGAGCTGCTTCGCCACCATGCTCACCCGTTTGAGGAACTCCCCGAGGTAGGAGGGGTCCTGCTCGGTGAACTCCGTGAGCGTGGCCGCTCTCCGCTTGGGGAGAACCAGGACATGGACCGGGGCCTGAGGGTTGATGTCCCGGAATGCGAGGGCCACCTCGTCCTCGAAGACGACATCCGAGGGGATCTCCTTCCTCACGATCTTGTCGAATATTGTGTCTCCCATGGTTGCCTCCTTGTCCCAACTATGCCACACACAGGGGAAAGACACAATTCCGCAGTACACCGGGGTCGAACTCATGTTGACGGCCGTTCCCCACTCTTTTATGCTCATCGTGGTGGAAAAGAGCATGCTGTACACCTTTATAGTGGGGCTGGGAGTGATCCCCCTCCCGCCACTCTCTCTGCCCTTCGAGTCCCTCGACACGGCGCGCGTCCTGTTCTTCTCCTTCCCGTCCCTCATCGCCGGGTTCGTCGCGGGGAGGACGAGGCGGAGAAGAGCCCGCACCCTCCGGAGAGCCACGATCGGACACTCCTCCCCCGTGGCCGAGGGGAGCGGACTCCAGAGGTGGGTCCTCCATGTCCGCTACAAGAATCTACTCCAGCTCTCTCCCGAAGAGGCGGACCGTACCCTCGTGCATCTGCAGGACCTCTGGAACGATCTCTTCATCGAATACCCCCACCTCGTGGTGAGCTTCAGGGGAGACGAGGGGTGGATCGTCGGCACCACGCCCGTACTGGAGGCCTGCAGGATCGCCGTACGCCTCTCGGAGGGATACGAAGGGGCGATTCCTCCAAGCATGGGACTACATCGGGGTGACGCACGCCTCCTGGCCCCCTCTCCCACCCTCCCCCCCCTGGTCGTGGGAGAGGCATCCCGTACGGCCCACCTCCTCTCCGACGCCGCCGTGGGGGGGAAGCTCCTCATCTCTCCTTCGATCTATCACGAGGTGAAGGAACAGGTCGTCGTCGAAGGTCCCAGACACATCCGCCCGCAGCCCGGCGTCCACAAGACCGCCTACGTCTTCACCTCGTTCAAGGAGGACACGTGACCCTGCCATGGCTCGCCGTCACCGCAGGCATCCTTCTCCTTGTCGCTTCAACCCTCCTCGTGGTGCGGAAAGCCCGTCGGAGGAGGGGGAAGGTGCTCCTGGAACGGATCCTCTCACCCCGCGGTTCCGACGATACCGGTCCTCCGATCCTCAGAGACATGCTCTTCGCCTTGGAGGAGGCCTACACCCGACAGGAACCGGCCCCTGCGGTCTTCTTCCTCTCCGACGACATGCAGGATCAGCTCCAGGTGGATGTGTTCCTCGATCGCCTCCTGGGGCGACGCACCTCCTTCTCCAACACCAGGATACTGGGGAGCACGCTCCTCGAGCGGAAAAGAGAGGGAGACACCGAACGGTCCTTCTGGATCATGGACCTCTCCCGGAAGGTGCAGCGCACGGATGCCTCCACGTCCTCGCTCCTCCTGGAATCATCCCGCACCATCTGGTCCCTCCACAAACACGTGGCCGCGCCCGATCAGATCCCCGGTGCCGGCGGGAGGTGCCCCTCCTGCAAGACACCGCTCCCCGAACGCCCCCACTCCCCTCGCTGCCCCTACTGCGAAGCCGCGCTCAACTCCGGTCGGTACGGCTGGACCCTCACCCGCCTCCACGCCCCCCTCACCTTCGCCCAGCACACCCTGCTCTCCCCCCGCAGCACCCACTCCCCCCTGCTGGAAGCCGCCCTCCGCCGCACCATCCTGCACACCATCCTCCCCGAGGCCTTCCCCACCACCAACACCCTCCCCTGCCTTCCCGGCGCCCGCACCCGCCTCCTCCAGATGATCCGTCCGGCCCACACCTCCCCCATCTGCCTCACCGTGAACGACGTGCAGGTCCTCGCATCACTCTCACCCCGCACCCGCCACGCCCTCCTCACCCTCACCTTCCAGCGCGCCATCCTGGACGGCCCCGCCGTCGAGGACCTCCTCGACCCCTTCCCCCTCACCCGCCACCTCCTCCTCCACATCGACGAGCCCTCCTCCACCGTCACCGGCGTGGAACTCCCCGAGGCGGGCCACCCCTTTCTCGCCACGCGCCTCACAACCCTCTACACCCCCTCCCTCGATGCCGTGCTCCTCCTCGCCGGCGTACTCCTCGCAGAAGGCCGGAACCCCTCTCGCATCATGGAGCACCTGGAACCCCTCCCCATCCCCCCCCACCTCCGCACACTCCTCCTCTACCACCTCCCCCTGGCCGCCCAGGGCCACACCGGCATCCCCCTCCCCCTCACCCCGGCTGCACGCCGCGCCACCCTCACCGCCCTGCAACGCCTCGCGAACCGCCTCAGCCCCCCACCCTCCCCCGTCCTCCTCTCATACCTCCGCGACCTGTTGGAAGACTAGGCCGCTCTCTGGTACCCTTTCCAAGGAACCACACCCATGGGCCCCGGAGGCCGTCTCCGCCCGCCCATGGAACACATCACACGAGGAGGCACCATGAAGAGCTACCGCAAGGAACTCTGGTTCAACACCCCCAGCAGGGTCGCCTTCATCAACATCACCCCCCAGATCGAAGAAGCCGTACGGGAGAGCGGGGTGAAGGAAGGCCTCTGCCTGGTGAACGCCATGCACATCACCGCGAGCGTCTTCATCAACGACGACGAACCGGGCCTCCACCAGGACTACAGGGACTGGCTCGAAGAGCTCGCACCCCACGAACCCACAAGCCGGTACCGGCACAACCGCACTGGCGAAGATAACGGCGACGCCCACCTCAAACGCCAGATCATGGGGAGGGAGGTGGTGGTCGCCATCACCGACGGACGACTCGACTTCGGCCCGTGGGAGCAGATCTTCTACGGCGAGTTCGACGGCAGGCGGCCGAAACGCGTCCTCGTGAAGATCATCGGGGAATGAAGGGGAGGCCGGCCTCCCCTTCGCGCGATGCACCATCCCCGGCTCCCTCCTCTCCGGTGCCGGGTTCGTCGTGCACGACCTACAAACATGTAGGACCTCAAAGCATTACCTGCATTTTTGTAGAAAAACCCCCCATCCCCGCACCCCTTCCCCTCCATCTCCTTACCGACACATGAGTTGCGAAACCCCTCGATCCTGGCCCCGTTTTTGCATACTGCTTCCCAGGAGGTGTCCATGAAGAAGGCGCTCGTGGTTGACGACTCCCGAACCATCCGGAACCTGCTCGCCGGAATCCTCGAGGAGATGGGGATAGAGGTCGCGGGCTTCGCCGCCGACGGAGAGGAGGCCATCGTGGCCTTCCAGCGGATCCGTCCCGACCTGGTCACCCTCGACATCACCATGCCCCGGGCGGACGGGCTCCTGTGCCTCGAACGCATGAAGCAACTCGACCCGCGCACCGCCATCGTCATCATAAGCGCGCTCTCCGACGAACGCACCGCCCTCACCGCACTCAAGAAAGGGGCCGCAGGATTCATCAAGAAACCCTTCACCCCCGAGGAGGTGAAGCGCACCCTCTCACACGTCCTGGAGGTGACCGCATGACCAAGGAGGAACTCAAGGCCGTGGTGGACTGCACCACGCGGTACTTCTCCACGGTGACCCCGCACCCCGCCACCATCGGGGTGCCGTTCATCAAGAGAAAGGAACAGGCCTTCTTCCTCGACTACACCGGCATGATCGGCATCTCGGGATCGAGGAAGGGGGGCATCTACCTCACCGCATCGGGGGGCATGCTCTGGAACCTGGGCCACCTCATCCTCTCGGAGGAGGTGATGGAGGAGGAGCTGCTCATGGACATCGCAGGCGAGGTGGCCAACACCGTGGCAGGCAACCTGCGAGAGGCCTTCGGCCCCGAGTTCATGATCTCCGTGCCCCTCGTGGTGCGGGGCGTACCCGACGACCTCCTCATCCACGTACAGTCGCCCGTGTACATCATCCCCATCCTGTGGGAAGGGTTCCAGAGCTTCCTCGGCGTGGGCCTCGATCCCGCCTGAACCACGGGATGTACATACCTACATCGTAAGGAGGGATACGGATGGAACCGAACGTAGGCGACCTGCTCTGGATCACCGTGGCCGCCGGGCTCGTCTTCCTCATGCAGGCCGGGTTCGCCATGCTCGAGGCAGGATTCACCCGTTCCAAGAACAGCATCAACGTGGCGATCAAGAACCTCGCCGACGTGGGCATCTCCTCGGTGGGGTTCTGGGCGGTCGGCTTTGGGCTCATGTTCGGCACCACTTGGCAGGGCCTCACAGGACGCGACCACTTCCTCTTCCTCCCCAACGAGGGCCTTGCCGGGGTGTGGGAGGCGGCCTTCTTCCTTTTCCAGCTCATGTTCGCCGCCACGTGCACCACCATCGTCTCGGGTGCCGTGGCCGAGAGGATGCGCTTCGCCGCCTACCTGGTGGTGAGCACCGTGATCACCGTGGTGGTCTACCCGGTCTTCGGCCACTGGGCATGGGGCGGCGCCCTCTTCGGATCACCCGAGGGGTGGCTCGTGCGGAGGGGGTTCGTGGACTTCGCGGGATCCACGGTGGTCCACAGCATGGGCGGCTGGGTGGCCCTCGCCGCAGTCCTCATCATAGGGCCGAGGAAGGGGCGGTTCGAGGAGGGGGCCCGGATGCAGGGGAGCAACATCCCCATCGCAGTGCTGGGCGCCCTCCTCCTCTGGCTGGGCTGGTTCGGGTTCAACGGGGGCAGCACCCTCGCCCTCGACGACCAGGTGCCGGGGATCATCCTGCGCACCTCGCTCGCAGGAGCGGCGGGCCTCATGGCCGCGATGGCCGCAGGATGGGTCCTCACCGGCAGGGCCGACGTCTCGCACGTGATCAACGGCTCCATCGCAGGGCTCGTGGCCATCACCGCCAACTGCCACGCGGTCACCGAGGCAGAGGCCCTCATCATCGGAGCGGTCGGCGGCCTGGTCATGCTCGGCTCCCTCCGGCTGCTCGAGCGGCTCAGGATCGACGACGTGGTGGGTGCCATCCCCGTCCACCTCGCCGCAGGGATCTGGGGCACCCTCGCGGTGGGGCTCTTCGGTGACCCCGCGCTCCTGGGAACGGGGCTTTCCTTCTGGGAACAGGTGGGCGTGCAGACCCTGGGCGTGGCAGTGGCCGGGGTGTGGGGGTTCGGTGTCTCGTACCTCCTCCTGCGCCTCATAGACCGCTTCTTCCCCTTGCGGGTTCCCCCCGAGGCAGAGGAGATGGGGCTCAACGTGGCTGAGCACGGCGCCACCACCGAGCTCTACGACCTGTTCACCACCCTCACCGAACAGGCCAGGACCGGCGACCTCTCGCTCCGCGTACCCGAAGACCCCTTCACCGAGGTGGGACAGATCGCGCGGGCCTACAACCGGGTGATGGACCGCCTCCAGGAGACCACCGTGGACCGGGACGAGTACGTGCGTCTCCTCTCCGTGATGCGGACCGGTCTGTGCGTCATCGACAGGGACGGGAGGATCGCCCCCCACTATTCCAGGGCCTTCCTCGAGATCTTCGAGCTCAGTGAGGAGGAGGCAGCCCGCCTCACCTTCCTCGATATCCTCAAGTCGAGGGTACCCGAACGCACCTACACCTCGGTCTCCGAGTTCCTCGAGGTGATGTGGGCACCCCACGTGGACGAGGAGGTGGCCCGGTCGCTCAGCCCCTTCCGGGAGCTCGACCTCTTCTGTCCCCACGGACACCGGTTCACCCACAAGGTCATCAGGGCCGAGGTACAGAGGATATGGGGAGGGGAGGCCATCACCCACCTCCTCTTCGTGATCGAGGACATCACGGAACAGGCCCTGCTGGAACGCGAGCTCCAGGAAAAGGAACGGCGCACCGCCTCCGAGATGGAGATGTTCTACCACATCCTCCACACGCACCCTGTGATCCTCGATCAGTTCCTCCAGAGCGTGGAGGAAGACCTGACCACCATCGCAGAGATCTGCGAGCGCGAGTCGGACGACCCGGAACGAGCCCTCTCCCTCATCTACCGCTACGTCCACAGTATAAAGGGAGACGCCTATGCCGTGGGACTCGATCCGATAGGGGAGACGGCCCACCAGATAGAGGAGCACATCCTCCAGATGCGGGAGTCCGGGACGTGTTCGGAGGAGGCCCTCGTGGACCTGGGGGTGAAGATGGGCGAGATCCGCACCCTCCTCGAGCGTGCACTCAGCCTCAAGGAACGGCTCCTCGCCTTCCACAGGGAGAGCGCCGAGGCCCCCACGAGCGACCCCATCGTCTTCGCCGTGGAGCGGTTCCTGGAGCGGATCAGAGCAGAGGAAGGGAAACGGGTGCGGGTGGACTTCAGCGCCTACCACAGGGAGGAGATCCCCCTCGAGATCTACAAACCGGTGAAGGACATGGTCCTCCAGTGCGTGCGGAACGCCGTCGCCCACGGGATAGAGGACGAGGCCGAACGCGAGGCACGGGGAAAGCCGGCCGAGGGGTGTATCCGCATCAGCACCTCCCGCGAAGAGGAGGTGCTCCGCATCATCGTGGAGGACGACGGCCGCGGCATGGACCTCGCGCGCCTGAGAGCGCGGCTCCTGGAACGGGGACTCATCGCCCCCGATGCCCCACCCAGGGAGGTACTGAGGGCCCTCTTCACGCACGGGGCCTCCTCAAGGGACGAGGCGGATGCCCTCGCCGGACGGGGGGCAGGGCTCCCCCTCGTCGGCACCCTGGTCCGCCGGCTGGGAGGAAGGATCGCGCTCACCAGCACCCCGGGCCGGGGAACGCGGATCGTCATCTCCCTCCCCCGCTCCCCCGCCTCCCACATCCCCACCTCCGGGATACAGGATCAGGAGCTCTCCCGGAGCTGACGCACCTTGAGGGTCCTCAGCCGGTCGATGGCGGCAGCCAGCTCGAAGCGGCGGAAGGCCGCATAGTCGCCCACCGGGAAGGGCGAGAGCACGTCCAGCCCCTCGCGGGCCACATCCTCCATGACCCGGTCGAGGATCTCGGCGAGGGCTCTACGGCCGTCCATGTACCTGGTGGCGTAGTAGATGGCATCCCCTATGGCCCGGGTCTGGCTCACACTCGCGAGCTGCTCCACCGCCCCCAGGTCGATCTCGTGCGTACCGAAGTGGATGGAGGTGAGCCCCTTGGGAGAGATCTTCACCTCCCGCTTCCCCTTGCTCGGATCAAAGCTCTCCGAGAGCGGGGCCCGAGGGGTGATCCTCCCGAACCTGTCCCCGCCCTCCGGGCGGCGGTCGGTCCGGTACCTCTGGGCGATCTCCTTGGCCTTGGCCGTCACCTCGTACGGCCGGTACTCGATGAGGCACACCACCCGGTCGGCCACGTCGAAGTAGTCGCCGGATCCGCCTATCACCATCACCGTGGAGACGCCGTAGTCGCGGAGCAGGAGCCGCACCTTGTCGATGAAGGGGGTGATGGGCTCATGGTCCTTGGAAACCAGCTCCTGCATCCGGTGATCCCTGATCATGAAGTTGGTGGCCGAGGTGTCCTCGTCGATGAAGAGGAGCCTGGCCCCTGCCTCGAGGGCCTCGATGATGTTGGCCGCCTGGGAGGTGCTCCCGCTCGCATCCTCGGTGGAGAAGCTGGTGGTGTCCTTGCCGAACGGCAGGTGTGAGATGAAGGGAGAGATGTCCACCTTCTCGATACGGCGCCCGTCCTCGGCCCGGATCTTCACGGCCTCGGGGATGGTGACGCAGAACTCCCTCCCGTCACCCGGGATGTGATTGTAGACCCCCATCTCCAGGGCGTTGAGGAGGGTGGACTTGCCGTGGTAGCCCCCTCCCACGATGAGCGTGACCCCATGGGGGATCCCCATGCCGGTGATCTTTCCCCGGTTGGGGAGGGTGAACTCCAGCCTGAGGGAAGGGGGCGATTCGAAGGGCACCACCGTCCCCGCGGAAAGGGGCTTCTGGCTCACCCCGCTCTCCCTCGGGAGGATGGCGCCGTCCGCCACGAAGGCAACGATCCCTGCCTTCGAGAGCTCGGCCCTCAGGGCATCGGCGTCCTCGTTGGTCTTGAGGTGCTCCACCAGGCTCCTCCCCTGGATGGAGCGGTAGAGCCCCGCCCTCCGCACCAACGCCGGGATGTCCTCGAAGAACATCTCCTGGGCGATCCTGCCGGCGATCCTCCGCCCGAAGGCGGGCAGCCCCACGGTGAAGCGGAGCTCCACCTCCCTGTCGTTCACGAAGCAGCTCGTACGTTCGAGGATCTCCTGTCCCGGCCGGTCGATGCTGATGACGCCGCTCTTGCCCGTGGCGCGGGGTCGCTGGAACCGGCCGGCCTCCCGGGCAAAGACCCTGGTGATGTAGTCGCGCAGGGCGATCTCCCTGCTCTTCGGCCGGTAGGCCGCCTCCGGAAAGCCCGCCACGCGCTGGGGGATCCGCACCCGCACCCTGCTGGGCGCGGCGAACGGATCGCCCTGTACATGGTCTATGACGAGCACGAAGTCGTCGAAGTCGTAGGCCCCTTCGATGTCCTTGTAGGCCTTGTAGCCTGCACCGTCGATCCTGCGGAGGATCTCCTTCAGCGCCTCTGCACGTTGCATACCGATTGCTCCTCTTGTGCCGAATGGTCGTTATAGCCGACGCATGTGGTCGCGTTATTCGCCGAAGAACGAGCCCATCATCCCCGGTCCCCCCTCCCCCTTCCGCTGAACCTGCCCCGCGAGGATCCTGTCCGCGAGCCGGGCGAGCGGCAGGCTCTGGAGGTAGACCACCCCCGGCCCGGTAAGCTCCGTGAGGAAGAGCCCCTCACCTCCGAAGAGGGCGTTCCTGAAGCCCCCCACGAACCGCACATCGTAGTCCACCGTGGGAGAGCAGCCCACGAAACACCCCGTGTCCACCCTGAGGGTCTGGCCGGGCGCGAGCCGCTTCTCCACGATGGTGCCGCCCGCGTGGATGAAAGCCCACCCATCGCCTGACAGCTCCTGAAGGATGAAGCCCTCGCCGCCGAAGAACCCTGCCCCCAAGCGCCTGGTGAAGACCACGTCGATCTCGATGCCGGCCGCGGCGCAGAGGAAGGCGTCCTTCTGGCAGACGAACCGCCCGCCGAGCGCACCGAGGTCGAGCGGGACGATCTTCCCCGGATACGGGGCTGCAAAGGCCACCGCCGCCCTGCGCGAGCCCGTGTTCACGAAGTTGGTGATGAAGAAGCTCTCACCCGCGAGGATGCGTTTGAAGCCCCCGAGGAGCCCGCCCTCCATGCGGGTATCCATGGCGATCCCCTCTTCCATGTAGAGCATGGCCCCCGCCTCGGCCCGCACCCCCTCACCGGGATCGAGCACCACCTCCACGAGCTGCATCTCATCGCCGTGAATCGTGTAGTCTATGCGGTCCGCCATCACACGCTCCCCCGTCTGTTTCCTCCAGCATAGACAGAGGAACGAGAAGGGGCAAGTGCCCGCGCCGCCTTGCCTTTTCCTTCCACCCATACTACAACAGTGGTATGGTGAAGGCCCTCGCACGCATCATCGTGGCCCTCAACACCAATGTGCGCAAGGAACACATCGCCGCCGGGATCGCCTGGGGTCTGCTCCTCGGTTGCATCCCCGCAGGCAACCTCCTGTGGATCCTCCTCTTCCTCTTCTCCCTCATCCTGGTGCACAACCATGCCGCGAAACTCCTCGTACTGGCACTCGTGAAACTCGCACTTCCCCTCCTCACCCCTCTCACCGACGCCGTAGGCTGGGCCGTCCTCACCCACCCGGCTCTCGTGTCGGTGTGGACATCCCTCTACAACCTCCCCCTTGTCCCTCTCTTCAGGTTCAACCACACGCTGGTCATGGGCGGACTCACGCTGGGCACCCTCCTCTGGCCGCCGGTCTTCTTCCTTTTCCGGTTCCTGGTGGACCGCTACCGAACCCACATGGCACAACGCCTCGTCCAGAGTCGCTGGTACAAGGCCCTCCTCCGCATCCCCTTCGTAGCCCGACTCAAGGAGGCCATAGAGAAGACCTCACGGATCCTGCACCTGGTACACTAGGAGGACGCATGGCCGCACGCCGCCTTCCCCGTGCACTCAAGAGACCTCTCACCCCCAAAGCCCTCTCCTCCATGACACGCTTCCTGGAAATCCCCGCGGACAGGGAGTTCTTCTCCTCCTGCTTCACCGAAACGGACGGGCGCTTCCTCCTGCGGGGGGACCTCACACCGGGCGAGAGGGAACGACTCGCCCGCCTCCACCGGGAGATAAAGGCCAACCGACGCCTCATCTCGGCCGGTCCGCTCATCCTCCTCGGCCTCCTTGCGGGTGTGATCCTGGTCTTCACGCTCTTCCTCGCGGGTCCCCTGCTCGAGCGCTCCCTGGAACGGGGGCTGGAACTCGCCTTCGGGGCCCAGGCCGAGGTGACCGGACTCCGCCTCTCTCCTTTCTCCCTCAGGCTCACCATCGCCCACGTGGAGGTGGCGGACAGGTCGTCCCCCATGCACAACCTCTTCGAGGCAGGCCCCGTCGAGGTGTGGCTCGACCCCGAAGCCCTCCTGTGGGGAAGCCTCACGGTGAAGACGCTCCGGCTCGAAGGCCTCGCCTTCGGCACGGCCCGCACCGAACCGGGGGACCTCCCCGCGCAGGAAGGGGCCGAGCAGGAAGAAGCGGCCTCCCCGTCCCCCCCTTCGGAGGGAGGGCCGGACCCCGCCTCCGTCCTTGCCGCCGTCCTCGACCCCTCCGCGCTCGACGTGGAGGCCCTGCTCTCCCGGGAGGCGGACCGGCTCCAGGTGGTCGCGGCACGACGGGAGGTCGAGGCCCTCATCCGGGAGGCCCCACGGTCCTTCGAGGCCGACCTCGACCGCCTCTCCCGTCGGCTCCGGGACCTCACCTCTCGCGTGAAGGAGCTCACCCGCACCAACCCCTCGCGCATCTCCGACCCTGCTGCCCTCACGGCACTCGTCTCCGACGCGGAACCCCTCACGAAAGAGGCGAGCCTCCTCTACGACGAGGCCGGGGCCCTCTCCCGTGCCATCGAGGACCGGATCTCCCGGGCACGAGCACTCGAACGGCAGCTCCGCGGCGCGGTGGAGCACGACAGCGCCTACCTCTCCTCGTTCCTCAGGCCCGACGGCGAGGCCATCGCCCGCCTCCTCTCCGAGGTCACCGCCTCGATCCTCAAG
Source organism: Spirochaeta thermophila DSM 6192 (assembly GCF_000147075.1). Taxonomy (NCBI): domain Bacteria; kingdom Pseudomonadati; phylum Spirochaetota; class Spirochaetia; order Winmispirales; family Winmispiraceae; genus Winmispira; species Winmispira thermophila. The sequence continues at coordinate 433,118 of NC_014484.1, read as the reverse complement.
GACGAGGCCCGAACCTATCTCGCATACGCCCGGAAGGGGGTGGAAGCCTGTCTCACCCTCGCCCGGCGCAGAGAGGGCTCCCCCGGACACCGGCGGGAGGCTCCCACAGGCCGGGTGGTGCACTTTCCCGTGAAGCGGCGGCCGGGGTTCTGGCTCCGGCACCTGTCAGGGTCGGGCATCCTACCGGGCGGTACCCTCTCCCTGGAACTCACCGACCTCACGAGCCATCCCTCCCTCATCCACACACCCCTCACCCTCCGCCTCTCCTACACCGGGTCCCCCCGGGTGGGGGCGCAGGGCACCCTCGACCTCTCGAAGGACGAGCCCACCTATACCCTCTCCCTCGAGGCGGAAGGCCTCGAACTCCGGGACCGATCCTTTCCCCTCTTCGGTGCACTCTCCGCCACGGGGAGCGCATCCTTCCGGGCATCGGGCACCTACCCCCGCACCCTCACGGCCGGGGGCAGCCTCTCGCTCGCCGGACCACACCTTGCCCCCACCGGCGGGCCGGGACACCTCGTCGCACCACTCCTGGAAGGCGAAGAGAGCCTCTCCCTCACCGTCTCGTACCGGAAACAGGATCAGGAGGAATCCCTCGAGGTCACGAGTCCCCTCTTCTCCTCCCTCGCAGAACGTCTCGCCCGTGCGCTGGACACCCAGAAGAGTGAACTCGCATCCCGGATCGAGGAGGAACTGGAGGCCCGTATCCGGGACTCCCTCGCGGCCCTCTCCGGGGAAACCACTCGTCTGGACGATCTTTCCCGCCGGAGCGAGGCCCTCCGCGCCGGCGCACAAGGCCTCAGGGAAGACCTGGAGAGCCACCGCAGGGCCCTCGAAGACCGGATCTCCCGCCTCCGGCAGGAGCTGCTCGAGGAGAAGACAGACGAAGTGAAGGAAAAGGCGAGCGAGCTCCTCAAAGACGCCGCCGGCTCCCTCCTGGGGAGATGAGCCGCACGGGGCATCGACCGGCCGGGCCACCTCACATCCGCCTGAGGTGCCGGTCGGCCTCCACCGTCCCGGCTCGCCCCTCCTCGTCCGTGAGAGGAGGTCCTCCACCGGGGGAAGAGCCGCACCCCGAGAGGGGAGCATCTCCCCGAAGTCCGCCCGCGTGCCTACCGGCGAGTGCCCGAACGAGAAGGCCACACGGGATCAAGAAATGCCCTCACTCACCCGTACAGGGCGGGCGAACGGACCGCGCCTGGTTCAGTGGGAGTGGCGGTCAGAGGCTCGGTCTTTGGACTTCCACATCCATATACGAAAGCCCATAAACGGCTTCCATGAAATCCTTTATATACTTTGCATTTCCACTCTTTCTCTTGCAGTCGATGTAGAGTTTGACAAAATAGGGAGCATTACAATCTATATAGGCGATATTTTGATAATGCCCCCTGTCCGATCTATCCTGGAACTCAAACAGCTCAACGGTGAACCCGTTTTTCTGTGTTCTATCTTCGATTACGAGTTTTTCAGAACATAATTGGGATAATAACCCATCAATTTTCGTTTATCGTACTCTATGTAATCCTGCAACGTCGCTTCCTCATTCGGTTTCCGAGCCAACACTACCATTATCCCAACAGGAGAGTTTCTGATCCCCGCCTCTTTGATGAAGAAAAATCCGTCGATTCTATTCCTATGTGCGAATTCCATATCCACTTCCCAATAGGAGGGAAGGGGGATACTTATCATGAAATCGGGTCCATAGAGGAGGAAACCTATTTTTTCGTCTGAGGCGCTCATCTGGGTAAGAGAGAAGAGCACACACACGCCCAGTATGACATGTCTCTTCATCCTCACACCTCCGAACATGTCAGGCATGATCTCCTTTGACAGCCTTGGGAACAACACGCCGAAGGCATCTGCCTCCTTGATCACACACGGAGCCCATTGCGTACCCACACTTATCGCACATGTCGATTCTATTCTATGACTCAAATCCCTCGCTGTCAACGAAAATATAGAGGAAAGCCTTCACCCTCGGCATCTCAGGTCAATCTCACGGTACACAGATCCGCATTGGGTATAGTGTGTAGAATCAGAAGGCCGAATACGAGCAGGTCTGACTGAAAACGGCCGCACCGGAAGGGTGGTCTCATTCCCTCGAGTCAGAAAGAAGAGGAGTCCCAAGGAGAGAGACCCCCACCTGACGGGGCAGGTTCGGGGGCTTCCCGTCGCCGGAACGCAGCGACCTGTGCGTGGAGTAGACACCGGAGGCCTCCCTCCCCGCACCCGATCCACGTGCTGAGGTCACGGCGAGACAGATTCGTGCACCACCGAGGACGAGTGGTGACATGGAGCCGTAGCTTGTATGGAGTGCGTGAGCCCCGTTACAGTCCGATGAGGGAGACCCCCCAGAGGAAGGCCGGTACTACCTCGATGTAGGATCCAGGAACGGAGAGAAAGACCTCCGAGCCCATTTTTCCACGAGAGAGTAAAAAACAGCCTTTTATAGTACATAAATGTAGAATCAAAGATATCGTCCTACATATAGGCAGACAAAGTAATATTACCTTTTTTGTCAGGATTTGATATTTTTTTATAGAGTATCGACTTACCCATTCCTCCTCCCATGGCACGACTTTTGCTCATACCGATGTGGAAACACCTTCTGGAGGATGCTGCATGAGAAAGGTTGCCATCTATGGAAAAGGTGGGATAGGCAAGTCCACCACCACCCAGAACACGGTCGCCGCACTCTCGGAAATGGGCAAGAAGGTGATGGTGGTGGGGTGCGATCCCAAGGCGGATTCCACACGTCTCCTTCTCGGGGGACTGCATCAGGAGACCGTCCTGGACACCCTGAGGATGGAGGGAGAGGATGTGGAGCTCGAGGACATCAGGAAGATCGGGTTCAAGGGTACGATCTGCATAGAGTCGGGAGGACCCGAGCCGGGGGTAGGGTGTGCGGGAAGGGGTATCATCACCTCCATCAATCTCCTGGAACAGTTGGGAGCTTTCAGCGAGTCGGTGGGTCTGGATTATGTGTTCTACGATGTGCTGGGGGACGTGGTCTGCGGGGGCTTCGCCATGCCCATCCGCGAGGGCAAGGCCAACGAAATCTACATCGTGGTCTCCGGCGAGATGATGGCCATGTACGCCGCCAACAACATCTGCAAGGGAATCGTGAAGTTCGCAGAGGCGGGAGGGGTGAGACTCGGCGGTCTCATCTGCAACAGCCGTAAGGTGGAGCGGGAGGAAGATCTCATCAAGGCCCTCGCCGAGCGCCTCGGCACCCAGATGATCCACTTCCTTCCCCGCGACAACATGGTGCAGAAGGCCGAGATCAACAGGATGACGGTGGTGGAGTATGCCCCGGATCATCCACAGGCCGAGGAATACCGCACCCTCGCGAAGAAAATAGAGGAAAACACCATGTTCGTCATCCCGAAGCCACTCCGAAACGATGAGTTGGAGGAGCTTCTCATAAAGTACGGAATCATGAATTGAACGACGAGGAGGAAGACGATGGTGATGATCAAGGCGATCGTGCGTCCCGAAAAGGTGGACAACGTCCTGGAGGAACTCATGGCCGCGGGGTTCCCAGCGGTGACCAAGCTCTCGGTCCACGGTAGGGGCAAGCAACGTGGTATAAAGATCGGCAACGTGGTCTACGACGAGCTTCCCAAGGAGCTCCTCCTCATCGCCGTGAAGGACTCCGAGAGGGATCTGGTGATCAAGACCATCATCCGGGCCGCTCGGACCGGGGACAAGGGGGCCTTCGGGGACGGTAAGATCTTCGTGGCCCCCCTCGAGGAGGCCTACACCATAAGTTCGGCCATCCGGGAGCTCCCCGACGGACGTGTGGAAGAGGTGAAACTATGAAGGAGATCCTGGCGGTCATCCGTATGAACATGATGAACCGTACCAAGGAGGCCCTTTCCGAGGCTGGTGTGGCTTCCCTCACGGCCACCGAGTGCCTTGGAAGGGGAAAGGGCCTGGTTGACTTCAAGGTCCTCAAAGGGGCGGAACAGGGATACGAGGAGGCCATCGCCCAGCTGGGATCGGGGCAGCGCCTCATCCCCAAACGCCTCCTCATCATGGTGGTGCCCAATCGCCTGGTACCGAAGGTGGTGAAGACCCTCATCTCGGTCAATCGCACAGGCAAGCCGGGTGACGGAAAGATATTCGTGCTGCCCGTAGAGGACGCAGTGCGGATACGAACCGGAGAGAACGGGGACGGTGTCCTCGACGACTAGGAGGAGACACATGGAAGGGCTCGAACGATTCGATCTCGAAAAGATACGGGAGGAGATCCTCGAACGATATCCCGCCAAAGTGGCAAGAAAGAGGGCGAAACAGGTGGTGATCAACCGAAAGGATCCCGAAACCGGAACCCCGCCCGAGATCGTCGCCAATGTGAGGACCATCCCCGGCATCCTCACCATGAGGGGCTGTTGTTATGCAGGCTGTAAAGGCGTGGTCCTCGGTCCCACGAGGGACATCCTCCAGATCACCCACGGCCCCATAGGGTGCGGGTTCTATTCATGGCTCACCCGCAGGAACCAGACGAAACCGCGTACCGAGGAGGACCAGAACTTCCTGCCTTATGCCTTCACCACCGATCTCACGGAGAACGAGATCATCTTTGGTGGCGAGAAGAAGCTCAAGGCTGCGATCGAAGAGGCCATCGCCGCGTTCCATCCGAAGGCCATAGGGATATTCGCCACCTGCCCCGTGGGCCTCATAGGAGACGACATCCACGCGGTTGCGAAGGAGATGGAAGAGAAATATCCGGAGGTGAACATCTTCGCCTTCAGTTGCGAGGGGTACAAAGGGGTGAGCCAGTCGGCGGGTCACCACATCGCGAACAACAAGCTCTTCACGGATGTGGTGGGACTGAACGACGAGGTGAAAGAGGGTCGGTTCAAGGTCAACCTGCTGGGGGAGTACAACATCGGAGGTGATGCCTTCGAGGTGGAACGCCTGTTCGAGCGGTGCGGTATCACCCTGGTTTCCACCTTCAGCGGGAACTCGTGCTATGAGGATCTCACGAGGGCCCATACGGCCGACCTCAATCTGGTGATGTGTCACCGGTCCATCAACTACATGGCGGAGATGATGGAAAAGAAATACGGCATCCCATGGGTGAAGATCAACTTCCTGGGGGCCGCAGCCACGGCCAAGTCCCTGAGGAGGATCGCGGCCTTCTTCGACGATCCCGAGCTCACGGCCCGGGTGGAGGAGGTGATCTCAGAGGAGATGGCGGAGGTGGAAAAGGTGAGGGAAGAGGTCTATCCACGAACAGAGGGTAAGATCGCCATGCTCTTCGTGGGAGGCTCGAGAGCCCACCACTACCAGGCACTCTTCGAAGAACTCGGTATGCGGACCGTTGCGGCCGGATACGAGTTCGCGCACAGGGACGACTACGAGGGCAGGAGGGTCCTCCCCTATATCAAGATAGACGCCGACTCGAGGAACATCGAGGAGCTCGAGGTGGGACCGGATCCGGTCCGGTATAGGCCAAGGGTCACGCAGGAACAGGCCGAGAAACTCAAGGCCCTGGGAATCGAGTTCATGGACTATAGGGGTATGATGCCCGAGATGGACGAGGAGTCCCTCGTCATAGACGACCTCAACGCCTATGAGGCCGAGGTCCTCATCGAACGGATTCGTCCGCACATCTTCTGCGCAGGGATCAAGGAGAAGTACGTCATCCAGAAGTTCGGCCTCCCCATGAAGCAGCTGCACAACTACGACTACAGCGGTCCCTATGCGGGATTCAAGGGAGCTATCAACTTCTACCGGGAGATAGACCGGATGGTGAACAGCCGGATATGGCAGATGGTCTGTCCGCCCTGGGAGAAGACCGCCCCACTCGAAGGTGCCTATGTGAAAGAGAGAGAGGAGGAGTCCTATGCTCATGCGACACACGACTGAGAAGATCGTGGAACGGAAAAACCTGGTGGTGAACCCGGTGAAGACATGTCAGCCGATAGGGGCTATGTATGCCGCCCTGGGGATACACCGTTGCATGCCCCACAGCCACGGCTCCCAGGGGTGCTGCGCCTATCACAGGAGCATGCTCACCCGGCACTACAAGGAGCCGGTGATGGCCACCACCAGTTCGTTCACGGAGGGGGCGAGCGTCTTCGGCGGGATGGGGAACCTCATGGATGCGATCGCCAATATCTTCTCCCTCTACGATCCCGACGTGATCGCCGTCCATACCACCTGTCTCTCCGAGACCATCGGTGACGACATACCCCAGATCGTGAAGAAGGCCAAGGACAACGGACTCATCCCCAGGGGAAAACACGTCTTCCATGCGAATACCCCGAGCTACGTGGGTACGCACATCACGGGATACGCCTCGATGGTCAAGGCCATGGTGGATTACTTCGCCGTCCCCTCCCGGAAGCGGTCGGATCAGATCAACCTCGTCCCCGGGTTCGTGGATCCACCGGACATGGAGGAACTCCGCAGGATCTCCTCTTCCTTCGGGGTTGCGGTGGTCATGTTCCCCGACACCTCCGGGGTGCTCAACACCGGGCTCACAGGGGCGTTCAAGATGTTTCCCCGGGGCGGCACGAGGGTGTCGGAGCTCGTCACCGCAGGAGAAGCCATAGCGACGTTGGGGCTGGGGCGGTTCGCCGCAGGCCCTGCAGCCCGGGCCCTCGATGCGAAGTGCGGTGTGCCGTGTGAAGTCCTCGATCTCCCCCTCGGCCTTGCGGCCACCGACCGATTCGTGATGGCGCTGAGTCGGCACACAGGGGTGCCTGTCCCGGAGGACATCGCAGAGGAGCGGGCACGTGTGGTGGATCTCGTGGCGGATATGCACCAGTATCTCTACGGGAAACGTGTGGCGGTGGCCGGAGATCCCGATCATCTCTTCCCCCTCGTCGAGTTCCTCCTCGACCTCGAGATGGATGTGCGACACATCGTCACCGGCATGCAGAGCAAGAAGATAGAGCGGAGGATGGAGGAACTCTTCAGGGAGAAGGCACCCGACAAGAGGCCCAACTTCGCGGCCCCCGGAGATCTCTTCCTCCTCCATCAGTGGATAAAGAACGATCCGGTGGATCTCATCATCGGGAACACCCACACCAAGTACATCGCGCGGGACGAGAACATCCCCTCGGTGAGGGTGGGATTCCCCATCCTCGACAGGGTGGGGCACCAGTATTTCCCGATCGTGGGGTACCGCGGTGCCGTCCGTCTCCTGGAGATGATACTCAACGCCTTCCTGGAACGGGTGGATGCCACCGTGCCGGAGGAGAGTTTCGAGCTGGTGATGTGACCGCGTGCCGACGACAGGGAGGGCCGTATGAGCGTGTGTATACTCAAGGGCAGGGAAGGTCAGCTCTATGTGAAGGGCGGGAGAACCTTCGATATCGTCTGCGACCGGCCGAGCCTCGCCGGGAGTGTGAGCCAGCGTGCCTGTACCTTCTGCGGATCGAGAGTGGTGCTCTATCCCATAAAGGACGTACTCCACGTGGTGCACGGGCCTGTGGGATGCGCCTCCTACACCTGGGACATCCGGGGGGCGCTCTCGAGCGATGTGGAGCTCCACCGGTACAGCTTTTCCACCGATCTCAAGGAGTCGGAGGTCATCCATGGGGGAGAGAAGAAACTCTATCGGGTCCTTTGCGAGCTCATCGATCGTTTCAACCCCCGGGCCGCCTTTGTCTACGCCACGTGCATCGTGGGGGTGATAGGGGATGACGTGGACGCGGTGTGCCGCAAGGTGGAACGAGAGAAAGGAATACCGGTCTATCCCGTGCACTCGGAGGGATTCAAGGGCACCAAGAAAGATGGATACCGGGCCGCCTGCGATGTGCTCTTCAGGATCGTCTCCTCGGGGGGGAGCGCCCCACCCTTCCGTGCAGCATCAACATCATCGGAGAGTTCAACATTGCGGGGGAAACCTGGCTCATCCGCAGGTACTACGAGGAGATGGGGATACGGGTGGTCTCCACGATCACGGGCGACTCCTCCATAGAGGAGATCGCACAGGCCGGGAGCGCCGCCCTCAATGTGGTGCAGTGTTCCGGGTCCACCACTCTCCTCGCAAAGAAGATGGAGGAGCGTTACGCCATACCGTTCATCAGGGTGTCGTACTTCGGAGTGGAGGACACGGCCGAGGCCCTCTACCAGGTGGCGCGGTTCTTCGAACCCTCGGCACCGGGAATGCTCACCAGGACGCGAGAACTCGTGGCTTCGAAGGTCTCGGAGGTGTATGCCGAACTCGAACGGTACAGGCGAGACCTCGAGGGATCAAGGGCGGCGATCTATGTGGGTGGGGCCTTCAAGGCGTTTTCGCTCATCAAGGCCCTGCGTCTCCTCGGTATCTCCACCCCGGTGGTGGGATCCCAGACCGGAAGCCGGGAGGACTACGAGACCATCGCAGGTATCTGTGAAGAGGGTACCGTGATCCTCGACGACAGCAACCCGGCCGAGCTCGCCCACTTTCTCAAGGAGAAGGACGTGCACCTCCTCATAGGAGGGGTGAAGGAGCGTCCTCTCAGCTACAAGCTGGGGGTGGCCTTTTGTGACCACAACCACGAGAGGAAGCTGCCGCTCGCAGGGTTCGAGGGGATGGTGAACTTCGCGAGGGAGGTCCACGCATCCCTCATGTCTCCGGTGTGGCGCCTCTTCAGGGAGGGGGTCGATCATGGAAGCGTCCTATAGACCCACGGTGAATCCATGTGCGCAGTGTGCGCCCCTCGGCGCCACGCTGGTCTACAGGGGCATAGAGCGGTGTTTCCCCCTCTTGCACGGGGCCCAGGGGTGCGCCACCTACATCAGGCGGTATCTCGTGGGTCACTTCAGGGAACCCGTCGATATCGCGAGCTCCAGCATCCACGAGGACTCCGTGATCTTCGGCGGGAGGGACAACTTCCTCACCGCGGTGGAGAACGTGCTCCAGCAGTACAGGCCCGCCGTGGTGGGGGTGGCGACCACGTGCCTCGCCGAGACCATAGGGGAGGACGTGAGCATGTTCGTGCACGAATACCGGCGGCGGCAGGGAGGGGATGAGGGCCCGGTCTTCGTCCTGGCCCCCACCCCCAGCTATCGCGGTACCCATCAGGATGGGTTCCTCACCGCCATCCAGGCGAGTCTCGCGGCGCTCGTCCCCGGGGAAGGGGGTGGAGGACATCCTCGAACACCCTACGTCAATGTCCTCAACACCCAGCTTCTCTCCTGCGAGGACCTGCGGTTCCTCAAGGAACTCTTCTCGCAGGCGGGTTTCACCCCGATCGTGTTCCCCGATTATTCGGAGAGCCTCGATGGTCCTGCGTGGACGCACTACGTGGGTATCCCCCCAGGGGGGACACCCCTGTTCCTCATGAGGAGGATGGGGAGCGCCCTCTGTACCGTGGAGATGGGGGTATTCCACGGGGACGATTCCCCCGGAAGGATGCTCGAGGATGTCCATGGCGTACCCCTCGTCTCCACGGGAGTGCCCGTGGGGGTATGCGCCACCGACGAGTGGATCGGGGCTCTGGAGCGGATCGGAACGAAAGCCCTCTCCGAACGGTACCGGCAGGTGCGCGGCAGGGTCCTCGATACGTATGCGGACGGACACAAGTATGTCTTCGGGAAGCGGGTCATGGTCTACGGCGAGGATGAGCTCGTCTACGCCCTTGCGAGGTTCTGTATGGAGGTGGGGATGATCCCTGCGATATGCGCCACGGGGAGACAGACGCCGGGTTTCCGGGAGAGGCTCCAGGTTCTGGGAGGAGACCGGGACATCCTGGTACTGAGCGGTGCGAGTTTCGACGACATGGAGATGGCGGCGAAGGATGCGGGGATCGATCTGCTCATGGGGAACAGCAAGGGTTACAAGATCGCCAGAGGCCTGGGCGTCCCCCTCGTGAGGGTAGGGTTTCCAATCCACGACAGGCTGGGGGGACACCGGATACGGATATTGGGCTACGAGGGTACTCTCTCGCTCTTCGAGCGGGTGGTCAACGCCCTCATCGAGAGAGAGCAGGAGCGGAGCCCCTATGCCTACTTCACCATGTGAGGAGTGTGTGATGGACACTGCACGACATCCCTGCTTCGACGATGAGGCGCGGAGCCGTTACAGGAGGGTACATCTTCCCGTGGCGCCTCGGTGCAACATCCAGTGCCACTACTGCAACCGGAAGTTCGACTGCGTGAACGAGTCTCGGCCCGGGGTGACGAGCGGGCTCCTCGACCCGGACGAGGCCTGCGAGGTGGTGGATCTCCTCAAGGAACGGTTTCCCGATCTCACGGTGGTGGGGATCGCCGGCCCCGGAGATCCGTTCGCAAACCCGGATGAGACCCTCTCGACACTCAGGGGTGTACGGAGCAGGCACCCGGACCTCCTCCTGTGTGTGGCGACCAACGGCCTCGCCCTTCCGGAGTATGTGGAAGAGCTCGCCGACCTCAGAGTCTCCCACGTCACGGTGACGGTGAATGCAGTGCACCCAGAGGTGGGGGAGCGGATCTATCCCTGGGTAAGGTACGAGCGACGGGTGAGGGGGGGAAGGGAGGCGGCCCGGCTCCTGATCGATCGGCAGCAGGAGGCCATCGTGTCGCTCAAGGCGAAGGGCCTGGTGGTGAAGGTGAACACCATCGTGATACCAGGGGTGAACGATACCCATGTGAGGGAGGTGGCGAAGGAGACGGCCGCATGGGGGGCGGACATCATCAATCCCATCCCGCTCTATCCCGTCGAAGGGACCAGGTTCGCACATATAGGTGAGCCCGATCCCCGATTCATGAGCGAACTCCGGAGGGATGTGGCTCGTATCCTGCCCGTGATGTCCCATTGCGTCAGATGCAGGGCGGACGCCCTGGGATTCCTGGGAGAGGAGGGTTCCGTGATGGATCTCACGAAGGATCACCGCGTGGAGACGCGACCACCCGAGAGGATCGCGGTCACCACCATGGAAGGGATGCTCATCAATCAGCATCTCGGCGAGGCCGAGGAAGTGTATGTGTACGAGCGTGGGGATCAGGGATATGTCTTCCTGGAACGGCGGGAGACCCCAGAGAGGGGCGGTGGGGAGGAGCGGTGGCGTCTCCTCTCTCGGATCATCGGGGACTGTGAAGTGCTCCTCACCTCGGGAGTGGGTGGGAACCCCTCCCGTATACTGGGTGAGGCGGGTATCAGTGTGGTGGTGTCGGGGGGACTCATTCAGGAGGTCCTCGACGAGGTGTTCAGGCATGGGGTCACCTCCCGGGTGGAACGTCCGTTCTGGGGGTGTGGTCCCTCGTGTGCCGGTTCCGGAACCGGCTGCGGTGTATGAGACAAGGAGGGTGTGTCATGAAACGACCCGAACGACAGATCCTTATGTGCGGAGGGTACCGGACAGGAGGGGGTGCGACGGGCACCTGTGCGAGGAGAGGATCGCTCCCGCTCGCAGGCTATCTGCAAAGCGCGGTGGAGGATCGGGGTATGGGGGATGTGGTGGTCACCCTCACCGGGTGCATGAACCTCTGTGAAAAAGGACCTGTGGTGGTGATCCAACCCGACAATCTCTGGTACGGCGGAATCGAGGGTGAAGAGGACATCGACGAGATACTGGACGCCCTCCTCGAGGGGAGGACGGTGGAACGACTGCTCCTATAGGAGGAACCATGCGTGGTCGAGTGGCGACGACCCTTCTCGTTGCAGCGCTGGCTGTACGAGGGGTTTCCGCGGAGTCCGGTGGTCACGTCACCATAGGTGCGGCGGCGGTCTTCACCGATGCAGTGGACGAACTTGCACGTTCCTGGGAGGACCGGTCGGGCGTGGCGGTGCGCATCACCATAGGATCGAGTGGTGCGCTCAGGGCCCAGATCATGCAAGGGGCACCCATCGACGTGTTCCTCATGGGAAACGAGGAGGAGGCGAGGGAACTGGTGAAGACCGGGCATGCGGATGAGCGATGGGTGACTCCCCTCTGCAGGAACAGCCTGGTGGTGCTGGTCCATACGGGCCACCCCGTGGAATCGCCGGGATCCCTCGCCTGTCTCCTCTCCCCTGGAATGGGAAGGATCGCCGTTCCCAACCTCCAGACGACTGCGAGCGGGAAGTACCTGCGTCGGATCTTCGAACACGAGGGGGCCCTGTACGAGAGGGTACGGGAGAAGTTCTTCTTCGCGGAGACCGTGCGACAGGCCCTCCTCTGGTTTCAGATGGGGAACGCCGATGCTGCGATCGTCTTCCGATCCGATGTGGCGGGGATCGAAGGCGTGGAAGTGGCTCACGAGATCCTCCTCGTCGAGGGCCGTCCCATACTCCAGGTCTGCGGACTCACCCGAAGGGGACTCGCCTCCACCCGGGCGAAGGATCTGTACGCCTTCCTCACCGGAAGGGAGGCGGGCCAGATCCTCTCCCGGCATGGATTCATCGTGGAGTGAGTGATGGATCGAATGATGCTCATGGATACCATAGTGCTCTCGCTCAAGATCGCCTCCATCGCGACGGGGATCTCACTCCTCGCAGGCGTTGTCCTCGCCCAGGTGTTTGCGGGAAAGCGGCAGAGAGGTGTGATACTCGTGGAGGTGTGCATATCGGTCCCCATGTTCCTCCCGCCTGCGGTGACGGGCTACTTCCTGCTCCTCCTGCTCGGATCCCACGGCCCGATCGGGGGAGTCCTCGAACGTTGGCTGGGTGTGGAGATCGTCTTCACCCAGGCCGCCGCGGTGATCGCTGCGGTGATGGTCACGGTTCCCATCGTGTTCAAGAGCATGAAGGGTCATTTCGAGTCCATAGAAGAGGATGTGCTCCACGCGGCCAGGATGGACGGGGCCGATGAGGTGCTCGTCTTATTACTGGTGAAGCTTCCCATGGCGATGAGAGGGCTTTCCTCTTCGGTGATGCTCGCCTTCCTCCGGGCCATGGGATAGTTCGGTATCACGCTCATGATCGCGGGGAACATCCCCGGTCGTACCCAGACCCTCTCCCTCGGCATCTACCAGGAGGTGATGATGGGTGATGCGGAATTCGCAGGGCTCTACGCCCTGATCCTCTTCGTCCTGGCTACCGGGATCACCGCGGTGGTACATGTGATAGAAGACAGGATCGCCGAGCCCTCGGGAAGGGGGAGAGGATGAGGATCGGCATTGTGGACACCACGCTGCGCGACGGAGAACAGGCGGCGGGGTTCGCCTTTTCCTCGGAGGAGAAGTTCCTCCTCGCGCGTCGCCTCCTCGACGCCGGTGTGGATGAGGTGGAGGTGGGCTTCGCGGCCGTGGGTCGCGCGGAAAAGGTGGCCATCCGTCGGATAGTGGATGGGCTCCCGCCGCAGCGGGTGTTGGGATGGAACAGAGCCCTTCCTCGTGACGTCCTCGAATCGCTCTCCCTGGGACTCGTCCGCCTGCACGTCTCGGTGCCGGTATCGGACATCCTCATACGGATACGATTCGGGGGAGACAGGGGGAGGGTCCGATCCCTCCTCCGGGAGGCCGTCCTGTGTGCGAGGGAGAAGGGGGGGATGGTCTCCGTGGGTGCAGAGGATGCCTCACGGGCGGATCTCTCCTTTCTCGTCGAGATCGCCTGCGTGGCCGAGGAGGTGGGGGCCTTCCGCTTCCGGTATGCGGATACCACAGGGACCGCCGCCCCATGGGAGACCTACGAACGGATATCGTTCCTCGCTCGGCACGTGAAGATCCCTGTGGAGCTCCACATGCACAACGATCTGGGCCTTGCGGTGGCCAATACCCTCTCCGGTATCAGGGCAGGGGCGTCATGGGTGGACACCTCGATCTGCGGGATGGGGGAGAGGGCAGGTCTCTGTCCATTGGAGGAGGTGGTCGTGGCGATCAGAGTCCTTACGGAAGGGGAGACCTCGGTGGATCCATCCCGCCTTCCAGGGCTTGCGTCTCTCCTGGAGAGGATCACCGGGGTGAGGATGCCGCCGTGGAAGTCCGTGGTGGGGGAGAACGCCTTTTCCCACGAGTCGGGGCTCCATCAGAAGGGGGTGATGAGGGATCCCGGCACCTACGAGCCCTTTTCCCCTTCCCTCGTGGGGAGGGTGAGGAGGGTCCTCGCCGGTAAGCACGCGAGCAGGGAAGCCTTCGGTGAGATCCTCGCCTCCCAGGGGGTGCGGCTTCCTCCCCCGGTGGAGGACCTCCTCTTCCGGATCATGAAAGGCGAGGTGGGACTGGAGGGGTAGAGGGGGGTGAAGGCCGATCGACACGTCACGCGGGAGCGAGGCGGCCCGGCAGGTCCACCCGCCACGCCGGTTGCCTCCCGGGGCGGAGGCACCCGTCTCCCCTCCTGGGAACGAGGTTCCACCTCCGAGGCAGGCTCCTCTTTCCCTTGCCGTTCGATTACGATTCGGGCTGTTGCACAGCGTTCGAACCGGGGGGCGAGTGTATGCGTGAGCCACTCGAGGATCGGGGGATCCGGTGGGTGTCCGCAGTCCGACAGGATATGCACTCGATCGTTGCGCCTCCTCACCGAACGCCTCCCGAGGCTCCTCACCTCTCACGTACCATACGTACATACCGATCTTCCGTGCCGGCTGGTCTTGACCGGAGAGCGGGGGGCGTGCGAGCATGGGGGTATGGCCGATCTCAAGGTGAACGTGTACGTGTGGGGGGATCTGTCCCCTGAGGAACGACGAAGGCTCCTCTCCCGTTCGGAGGAGGACATCGCCCGTCTGGAGGAAGTGGTGCGGCCGGTGGTGGAGGCGGTGCGGACCGAGGGGGATGCGGCCCTCATCCGGTTCACGAAGGAGTTCGACGGGGTGGTCCTCTCACCCGAGCGGCTGAGGGTGTCCGAGGAGGAGTTCGAGGCTGCAGAGGCGGCCCTCCCCGAGGAGATACGGGAGAGTCTCGACTACGTGATAGAGAACGTGGAGCGGTTCCACCGCACCCAGGTGCCGGAGCCTTCTCCCATGAGAGAGGTGCGGCCCGGGGTGATGGCGGGTGAGCGGGCCACGCCCGTGCCCTCGTGCGGGCTCTACGTGCCCCGCGGACGGGGGAGCTTTCCGTCCATGGTGTACATGCTCGCGGTGCCGGCACACCTCGCCGGGGTGCCGCGGGTGGTGATGACGACCCCGCCGGAGAAGGATGGCTCAGTGAACCCGGCGTGCCTGTATGCCGCGAGGCGCTGCGGGGTGCACGAGGTCTACCGCGTGGGCGGGGCCCAGGCCGTGGCGGCGCTCGCCCATGGGACCGAGTCGATCGCGCCAGTGGCGATGATCACCGGGCCGGGAAGCGCCTACGTGGCGGCGGCGAAGCGGCTCGTGGCGCACCTGGTGTACACCGGGCTTCCCGCAGGGCCTTCGGAGTCGGTGATCCTCGCGGACGAGAGCGCCGATCCCTGGAAGGTGGCGATCGATCTGCTGGTCGAGGCGGAGCACGGGGCGGACTCGGCGGCCCTGCTCGTGACGCCGTCGCGGGAGCTGGCCGGCCGGGTGGAGGCCCACCTGCTCTCGTGTATCCCCCGCCTGCCTTCGCCGCGGCGTGAGTTCGTCCAGGCGGTGTTCGCGGGCTACGGCGGGATCATCCTGGTGGACTCGCTCGAGGAGGGGGTGGAGGTGGTGAACGAGTGGGCCCCCGAGCACCTGCAGGTGCGGACCCATGATCCGTTCGCCACGCTGAAGCGTATCTCCTATGCAGGCGAGGTCCTGCTGGGCGAGCACGCGCCGTTCAGCCTCGCCAACTATGCGGCAGGGCCGAACGCGGTACTCCCCACAGGGGGGAAGGCGAAGGTCTTCTCGCCGGTGTCGGTGCGCGATTTCCTCAGGTTCTCGTCGGTGATCCACGTGACCGAGGAGGGGTTGGCCGAGCTGGGGCCTCACGTGGCACGGCTGGCCGAGTACGAGGGGTTCCCTGCCCATGCAGCTGCGATTACGTACAGAGCTACTCCCGGCTCCTATTCACCCCGAGGTTGAGGAGGCCTTCCGCTACCTGGAGCGGTTCGCCAACTTCGAGCGGCGGCCGGGGGAGGTGCGGGCGTTCCGCCTGGAGCGGGTGCGGACGCTCTGCGGGCTCTTCGGGCACCCGGAGGAGGGGCTGGCCTTTGCCCACGTGGCGGGGTCGAAGGGCAAGGGGTCCACGTGTCTCTTCCTCGCGCGGGTCCTGGAGGAGTCGGGGTTCCGTACCGGGCTCTACACCTCGCCGCACCTGGTCTCCTACACCGAACGGATAAGCCGGGCGGGGAGGCCGTGGCCTCCCGAGGTGTACCTGGATGCCCTCGCCTTCCTCAGGGGGAGGCTCGAGGGGACGGCCGAGGGGAGGGCGCTCCTCGATGAGGTGACGACGTTCGAGCTGCTGACGGTGCTGGGGTTCCTCGTCTTCAGGGAGATGGGGTGCGAGTGGGTGGTGCTGGAGACGGGGATGGGGGGACGGCTCGATGCCACGAACGTGGTGCGGCCGCGGGTGACGGTGATCACGCACCTGGAGCTGGAGCACACCGAGCACCTGGGGGAGACGCTCGAGAAGATCGCCTTCGAGAAGGCGGGGATCATCAAGCCGGGGGTGCCGGTGGTGGTGGCGCCGCAGGAGGCGGGGGCGTGGGGGGTGATCGAGGGGCGGGCGCGGGAGGTCGGGGCAGGGGTGGTGCGGGTGGAGAGGGGGCTGGGGGCGTCGGCGGGTGGTGTGGGAGGGGAGGTTCGGGGGGCGCAGGCCGGAGGGGGGGCGGGAGGAAGCCCCAGCGAGGTGGTCCGGTGGGAGGGGGTGGTGAGGAGGGAGGGGGTGGGGGTCTGCGTGGAGTGGGAGGACGGGCTCGTGGCGCGGTCGGTGCTCTCCACACCGCTCCTCGTGCAGGCGGAGAACGCAGCGCTCGCAGCGGCGGCGTGGCGGGTGTGTGTGCCGGAGGGGAAGGTGGGGGCGCTGGAGCAGGGGCTCGCCGGGGCGGTCCTCCCGGGGAGGCTCCAGCCGGTGGCAGAGGGCCCGGAGCTGTGGGTGGACGGGTCGCACACGCGCGACTCGGTGCGGGCGGTGGTGGAGGCGCTGGGGCGGAGGTACGGGTGGGGGGAGGTGGTGGGGGTGTTCGGGTGCGTGGCGGGGAAGGATGCGCGGGGGATGCTGGGGGAACTGGGGCGGCTGTGCAGGGAGGTGGTGGTCACGAGGGCGGGGAGGTTCAGGGAGAGCAGGCCGGAGGAGGTGGGGAGGGTGGCGGAGGGGGTGGTGCGGGCGGTGGTGGTGCCGGAGGAGGAGGCGGCCCTGGGGGAGGCGCTGAGGAGGGCGGAGGGGCGGAGGCCCATCCTGGTGACAGGTTCGTTCTACCTGGCTGGCGAGATCCTCACGATCCTCTCCCGATGGGCCGCCTCATGAGACCCCGCCGCAGATTCTCTGCGGCGGGGTGCCTCATCCACATGGGTTCACGCAGGCTGTATCGCGCCGAACCCACAGAACCGCACGCATAGTCCACACCCCGTGCACCGTGAGGGATCCACCTGGGGTGCACGGTATCCCCGCTGCACGAGCGCCCCTCGTGGGCACATCCTCACCGCCGGGCACTGGTGGTTCTGCGGACACCTGTGCGGTACGACCTTGATCGCCATGAGTCCTCCTGCGAGTGTATGGGATTCGGGATTTCACGTATTATTCGGATCAATTAATATTAAAAAAATTATATACTGTCAACATCCCCCTTGCCCGCTCCCCTTGGATACCCTTACACTTTCTTCATGTCCTTCAACTGGAAAGAGGTGGACTACGCGCTCAAGGCCCTCTCACTCCGAGGGGCCCTCGTTCAGGACATCTTCCAACCCGATTTCATGCACCTGGGACTCAAGCTCTACCTACCGGGCCGGCCCTTCACCCTCCTCTTCCGCATGGACCAGTCGGGCGTGGCATTCTTTCCACTCACCACAAAACTCCCCCGGCTCCCTCATCCCCAGCGGTTCACCCAATTCCTGCGGGCACACATCCGCGGGGGAAAGATCACCGGTGCCTACCAGGTAGGAAGGGAGCGCCTCATCCGGATCGCGGTGGCCCGCGAAGGCACCACCACCCTCGTCTGGATCCGGCTCTGGGCCACGGCTCCCAACATCATCGTGACGGATCAGGAGATGACCATCCTCGACTGCATGTTCCGCAGGCCGCGCAGAGGCGAAGTCTCGGGGGAGCGCTTCGACCCCTGGCCACAGCTCATGCGCACCTACGAGGACGAGGACCCCCGCTTCTCGGTCCGCTTTCTCGATGAGACATCCTCCTCCGAGGAATGGTTTTCACGCATGGAAGCCTCCTACCTGGAGACGGACCGGGGAGCCCGGGTGGAGAAACTGAGGGTGGACCTTGCCCGCCTCCTCGAACGAAGGATCACCACCCTTCGAGCCACCCTCACGGAACTCACCTCCCGGCGGGAACGCATCCGGGATGCGGAACGGTACAAGGAATACGGAGATCTCATCATCACCAACCTCTGGCAGATCTCCCGGGGGCAGAAGTGGATCGAGGTGGAGGACTACTTCCGAGGCGGCACGGTGAGGATCCCCCTTGATCCCGCCCTCGGCCCTCAGGAGAACGCCGAGCGCTACTATCGCGAGCACCGCAGGCTCCTCCAGCAGGAGCAGAACCTCGCCGCGCGCATGGAGGAGGTCTCCAGGGACCTCACCCACCACGAGCGCCTTCTCGAACAGATCCCCTCCATGGGAGAAGAGGCTCTCGAGGCCCTCTCCCGCACCTTCCAGAAAGAGGCGCGGGTACGGGAGAAGGACACCGAGGTACCCGGCCTCCACGTCCTCTCCCAAGGGTTCCTCATCATCGTGGGCCGTAACGCGAAAGAAAGCGACGAGGTGCTGCGGCACCATGCACGGGGCAACGACCTGTGGCTCCACGTGCGCGACTGGCCGGGCGGTCACGTGATCATACGGTCTCAGAAAGGGAAAGAGATCCCCCATCCCGTGATCCTCGATGCGGCCCAGCTCGCCATCCACTTCAGCAAGGCGAAACACGAAGAGGTGGTCGACCTCTACTGTACCCACGTGAAGTACCTCAGGAGGGCCAAGCACGGCACCCTGGGAACCGTCATCCCCACCCGGGAGAAAAACATCACCGTACGCAGGGATCCGGCGCGCATCTCTTCCCTCCTCCAGAGGGAAGAAGCTCAGGAGGAGCCTCCCTCAACTTGATTCTTTCCCCTCTTTTTCTTTACTTTACAGCAGAGGGGGTTCTATACAGTGAAGGGGAATGGGATGGACCAAGGACGCAACGCCCTCACCCAGACCGAGGAACTCGTGAGAGAGCCCATCGTCGAAGGCATCTTCTACCCTGACGCCGCCGACGCACTCGAGGCACGCCTCGATGCCCTCCTCTCCCGCCCTTCCCCCGAGAGCCCCCCGCCCCGCCCCTTCGCCCTCATCGTGCCCCACGCCACCTGGGACTACGTGGGCGGCCTCCTGGGAACCGCATTCGCGCACGTAGTCCCCTGGCGCGAACACTTCCGTCGCGTGGTCCTCTGGGGCCCCACCCACCGCGAGCCGTTCCCCTCCCTCTTCCTCCCCGCCTCCACCCTCTTCGCCACCCCTCTCGGCCCTCTCAGCCTCGACCTCCCTGCCACCCAGGAGGCCCTCGCCTCCAGCACCGCCTTTGCGGTGGACGACCTCTCCCACATGGAGGAACACTGTCTGGAGGTCGTCTTCCCCTTCCTGCGGAGCATCCTCCCCCACGCCCCCATCCTCCCCGTACTCGTCGGTGCCCCCCTCTTCACCCTCGTCGAGACCCTCGCCCGCGCCCTCTACCTCATCTACGCCGCCGAATGGGAGCACACCCTCTTCGTGGTGAGCACCAACCTCACCCCCTTCGCCCCCCGCAAGGACAACGCACGGCGTGCGGAAGAACTCATCCACACCCTCCTCTCCACCCCATCCCACACCCTCCTCTCCCGCATCCGCACCCAGCACAACCCGGAAAAGCCCCTCCTCCTCATCTGGCCCCTGCTCATGCTCGCCGAAGCCCTCGAACTCCCCCTCTCCTTCCACCTGCTGGGCAGGGAGACGAGCCCTCCCGAGGACGGCCACACGGTGGAGTACGCCTCATTCCTCGTCACAGGAGGAAACGACCATGAGACACACTGACGAGGAACGAAAGACCCTCCTCTCCGCGGCCCGCGAGGTCATCACCGCCGCCACCGAAGGCCGCACCCCCCGTCTCCCCGAACCACCCCCACGGCTCCTCGAGCCGGGAGGGGCCTTCGTGACCCTCCACAAACGGGGCGCACTCCGCGGGTGCATCGGCCACATCCTCGCAGACCGTCCCCTGTGGGAAGTCGTGCAGGAGATGGCCTACGAGAGCGCCTTCCGCGACCCACGGTTCCCACCCGTCACCGGACCGGAGGTTCCCCTCCTCGACATAGAAATCTCGATCCTCTCCTCCCTCTTCCCCATAGCCCCCGAGGAAGTAGAAGTAGGGACCCACGGGCTCCTCATCCGCAAAGGCTGGCACTCAGGCCTCCTCCTCCCCCAGGTCCCGGTCGAACAGGGGTGGGACAGGGAGACCTTCCTCGCCCACACCTGCCTCAAGGCAGGACTTCCCCCCGATGCCTGGAAATCCCCAGACGCCCAACTCTTTGGTTTTACCGCGGAGGTGTTCGGTGAACGCGACTACGAATAGGAACACACCCCACCTCACCACCATCGAAGGAGAGGAGAAGCTCGCCATTCCCACCGGCATCGTCGACTACACACCGGCGGTCGCCAAACAGTACACCCTCGCCGACAGAACGTGCAGACTCGTGATCGGGAACGCCGTCTACCCCATGACCTGCGAAGGCCTGAGGATGGAGGAAGGACAGGGATACCTCGTCTTCAGAGCCGCCCGGCCCATCGCCTCCCTCAAGGAGATCGCCGACCATCCTTCCCCCTCCCACCTCCCACTCCTCCACCAGGCGGGAGAAGCACTGGAGACCCTCCGCGCGCACGACTTCCCCCTTCCCCCAGCAGCACTCGAGGCCATCGTCCTCCTCGACGAAGGCATCCTCGTACTCAACGACGACCTCCTCCAGCTCATGAGGGAACACCGGCCTCCCGCTGCCGACCACCCGCTCCAGGAGGAGATCGAGGACACCTCCTGGTCATATACCCTCGCCTTCCTCTCCTACCTCTGCATCACCGGAAGGTCCCCCTTCGGCAGCGGCACCCGGGAAGAACGCCTCTTCCGACGGACCAGGAAGCGATTCCCCCGCATCAGTCCCGCGGGAGAGACGGCGCGGCCTTTCATCCAGTGGGTCCATCAGGCCCTCGAAGGACCCGACAGACTCCTCCTGCCGATGCCCGCCCCCCCCGCAACTACAGTGGGCACCGTCTCGTTCGACCCGCTCGAAGAGGCCCGCATCCACCGAGCCTTCCGAGTGCACCGCTTCTTCAGGAGGTACGGGGCCATCCTCGGTGGGGGAGCCGCTGTACTTGGCCTCATCCTCCTCGTGCTGATCTCCACGATACAGAACGCGAACCGCCCACCCGCCACCATCGGCCTCGACCCACTGGAGGTGGCCCGCCTCTACTACGAGAGCATCAACCGCATCGACCCGGAGACCCTCCGGGACTGCCTCATCTCGGACGACGACCCGGTATACCGGGAACTCACCCACCTCTTCGTGATCGTACGGGTCCGCACCGCAGTGGAACGCACGCTCCCCCTCGTGAGCCCGGAGCAGTGGGTGGAGGAAGGGATGCCCCCCCTCCCCGAGGGCACGGTTCTCTACGGCGTGGCCGACCTGAGGCTCTCCACCCTCCAGGAGACATCGGAACAGGCCACCGTCGAGGCCGCCTATCTCAGGTGGACACTGGAACCAGGAGACCCCGAAACCGGCACCCCGGCAACGAGCAGTCCCTCCAGGATCGAGGAGATACTCGAACTCGTCTTTCTCGGGGACCGGTGGGCCATCCGGCAGAAGAAGGTCATAGAAGAGACGCCGCTCTCACAGGAGGAAGCCCTGGAGGCCCTCTCCGCTCGGGCCCCTGCTCAATAGGACACGGAACTGCCTGCGATGTACGAGACGATCCCCGAGACGATCGCCACCCCCCCGACACTGAAGAGGGAGAGGGCGAGGTCGGGTCTGTCCTGATACGGCCAGTAGGGCGAGGCCACGTCCTCTCCGTACCCCACGAACACCCCCAGACCGGTGAAGAACATCCCGGAGAGGAAGAGGGCCCCGCCCCAGGCACGCTGCCTCCTCGCCTCGAGGAGGCCGGCCTCGATGTCCACCTGGTCCGAAGCGGTGAGCATCCGCGACTCCTGGGCGGCATCGAGCGAGACCGACTGGATCGCCCGCCCCTCCCGTTGCACCACACTCCCCTGTACGGCCCCCCCCTCGGTCTCCAGGTGAGGAAACAAGCGGGCGATGAGGTCTGGAGACAGGGGCTCGTGCACGAACGTCAGGGAGGGAAGGCCCCCGACCGTAGCCCTGCCCTTCGTCGCCGTGATCCCTATGCGCCCCCGTTCGTCCACCTCCTCCGCCACCTCGACCCTTTCCCCCGGACCTACCCTCACCTCTTCTCCCGTCCTCCCTTCAGCCAGCGGCACGACACGCACCGATCCCGCCCGGACCTCCACCGACGTGGTGGTGATACGCATACCCTCGGAGGAAGAGACGAACCGGTAGACCACATCTCCCTCCGAGAAATCGGCCCGGGCACCCCTCCCTTCCACCACTACCGGTACGGCCTCCGCACCCGTCCTCACCCTCACCGTACCGTACGCCACCCGGAGCCGCACCCCCTCGCCCTCGGCCCGGATCTCGCAGGTGGTGTTCCTCCCCACCTTCACCATCACCTGGCTCCCCAACACCTGCACCTCGAGCACGCTCTCCGCATCGGTCTGGAAAAGATCGCCGCTCCTCACCGCGAGTCCCACCACGGGGTTCCTCCCCACGTCGAAGCGGAGGGCGTCCTGGCCCCGATAGAGGGAGAAGGTCCCGCCCTCGGCGTAGAGGATCACCCCCACCGCCGCCTCGGCCTGGAGGACCATCGCCATGAGGTGTACGAACAGCACGCACAGGATCCGCGACCTCATACCGCCTCCTCCTTGAAGCATACCTCAAAAACCGCCCCCCTGCAATCGGAAAAGCTCTCCTCCTCTCCTTTGGAAATCCCATGAGATGTACTCCGATCGGTCATCGACCACGCCTTTGTGAAATCCAGAAGATGAACCTCAATCCCGCTTAGGTCCTCCGCTTCCTTGAAATGAGCCCCGCCATGGAGTATAACTTTGGTAAGGATGGAAGTAGCGACCCAGGTTCTCCCGCTCACCTGGAGCGATCCCGAGATCAACGCAGTCCTCGCCTCGGCCTCCGAGGCCTTCCCCCCCGTCTCGCGTCACTTCACCCAGAACGAGGACTTCTTCCTCCTCCTCCCCCGTGAGTTCTCGGTACCCCACCTGCCGGTACACCACGACATACGGGAGGCACGTCCCTCACGGGAGTACCTCAGGCGCCTCCTCCCGGTGGTCCGGGAGCTCGTGGGCATCTGCCCGGGACTCTTCCATGGCCTCACCCACCTCTTCGACCCTGCGAGCATCCTGAGGCCCGCCTTCTTCCGTCTCTACCGCATGGGGGAAGCCCTCTACCTCTACCTCCTCAGAATCGACCTCTCGTACCACCCCCACGACCACACCCTGGTGGAACAGGGCACCAACGACACCACGCCCTCCTACCGCACGAGAAAACTCATGCTCGAGGCCGACCTCATCCCGCTCGAAGACCTCCACACCGAAGAGGGCAGGCCCCGCGGCTTTCTCATACGGCAGGTGATCTCCCGCACATGGATAGGGGAGACGGGGCGGGGCTACTTCGTCCAGGGCATCTGGCTCGATCGTGACCTCTCCAAATTCTTCTCCAGCGTCTTCCTGCCCGAAGGGGCCAGGACCTACCCCTACTACCCCCTCACCTGCAAGTACCGATCCATATGCCTCATGCCCCCCTCCTACGATCCCGCATCCCGCAAGGCCTACCTGCCGTTCCTCTACCGCGCTCAGCGTATCCTGGAACCGTACGTAGACGAGATACTTGAGGTGCTCCGGAAGGAAAAGTTCTCGCCCGACCTCCCCCTGGTCAAGGAGATACGAAGCACCGTGCCTCGGGAGATGATCGCCCAGTGGGAGGGGATCAGCATCGCCCGATACCTCAACGAACACCAGATGAGGGAGTACAGACTCGATGTACAGCGACGTGCGTAGCCTGCTCGAAGGCAAGAAGGTCCTCGTGATGGGCCTCGGCGCCCACGGAGGGGGGGCGGCCGCCGCCAGGTTCTGTGTGGAGGAGGGGGCGATCGTGACCGTGACCGATCTGCGCACAGAGGAGGAACTCGCCCCCTCCCTCGAGGCCCTCGCGGGGTACGACATACGCTACGTCCTCGGCACCCACCGGGAGGAGGACTTCCTCGAGGCCGATGTGGTGATCAAGAACCCTGCGGTCCCCCGAACCTCCCGATTCCTCTCCCTCGCCCGCCACGTGGAGACCGACATCTCCCTCTTCCTCAAGGCCTGCCGCTCCCCCATCCTGGCGGTCACCGGGAGCAAGGGCAAGTCCACCACGGCCTCGGCCCTCCACCACATCCTCTCGGCCGCCTTCCCGGGTGCGAGGCTCGGGGGCAACATCACCACGAGCCCCCTCACCTTCCTCCGCGAACTCTCCGAGGAAAGCCCCGTGGTCCTCGAGCTCTCCTCCTGGCAGCTCGGCGACCTGGGCGGAAGGATCTCCTTCACCCCACAGGTGGCGGCTCTCACCAACATCTACCCCGACCATCAGAACGCCTACGCCTCCATGGAAGCCTACGTGGAGGACAAGTTCTGGATCACCGCAACCCAGGATCCCTCGCAGACCTTCCTCTACCCCGCCTCCGATCCCTGGGGCAGGTGGATGGCCGCCAACACCCCGGCGACGGCTCTCCCCTTCTTCGAGGAGCGGCCGACCTCCCCACCCCCTCGCGCCGCCTTCCTCACCGAGCAGGAGGGCCTCTTCCTCGACCACGGGAAGGAGATCCCCCTCCTCCCCGAGCGGCTCCTGGTGCCGGGCGCCCACAACCGGCTCAACCTCCTCCTCGCCGGGGCCATGGCGTACACCTTCGGCACAGACCCTGCGCTCATCCGCACCCGGCTCTCCTCCTTCCCAGGTATTCCCCACAGACTCGAACTCGTCCGGGAGAAAGGGGGAGTCTCCTTCTACAACGACTCGGCCGCCACCATACCCGACGCCGTCCTCGCTGCGGTCTCCGCGTTCGAATGTCCCGTCCACCTCATCACCGGCGGCACCGACAAGAACCTCGACCTTTCACCCTACCGAGGACTCGCAGGCATGCCGGTCACGATCTACCTCCTGGAAGGGAGCGCCACACGCCGCCTCATCCCCCTCCTCCACGAGTCCGGCATTCCCTACCTGGGCCCCTACCGGAGCCTGGAGGAGGCCCTCGCCGAGGCTCACCACAGGGCTTCATCCGGCGAGGTGGTGCTCTTCTCCCCCGGAGCCGCCTCGTTCGAGATGTTCAGGCACGAGTTCCACCGGGGCGAGGTCTTCCGAGACCTCGTCCGACGGCTGTAGCCGGCGCGGAGGCGCGCCTCACTCCGCCCGGAGCCTCGAGACGTCGTAGACCTCTATGTTGTGATCCAGGAAATCGGAGAATACCAGGTATCGCCCATCCGGCGAGACGGCAAGCCCTGTGGGCTGGTTCCTCCCCCACACCCAATCCACCACCTCGAGCGTCCTCGTATCGAGGACGAAGACCTTCCCGTGGTCGGGTCCTTTCTTGAGGTAGGTCTCGGGGTTGTTGTGCCCCCTCGAGGAGACGAAGAGGTACCTGCCATCGGGTGAGAGGGCGATGGTATTGAGCTTGGGGCCGATGTAGCGCTCCTTCACAGGCGCCTCGGATCCAAGGTCGAACTTGGTGATGGTACCCAGGTACATGTCGGAGAGATAGAGGAACCTGCCTTGCCTGTCCACGACTGCGTGCCGCTTGGCACCGAACTCCCAATCGATCACCTTCACCACCTGCTGGTGAGGGATGTCTATCTTCTCCAGCACGCCGGTGTCATAGTTGCACACGTAGAGGAACCTGTCGTCAGGCGTGACCGCAAGCCCCCTCGGCGTGGCGGATACGGGCACCCTTCCCACCACCCGGCCCGAGACCGGATCGAGGAAGGCGATGTCGTTCGATTCCCAGTTGGACACGAAGAGGAGGTCCCCACGGTGCGTGCCCGCGATCACCTTGGGCCAGATCCCCACCCGATCCGAGGTGAAGAGATAGGTGCCGTCCAGGGAAAAGGCGTGCACCCGGTTCGCGGTCATCTGCGAGATCCAGAGGATGCCGTGCAGGATGTACCCCTCCACGAACCCCCTCTGTCCGGCAAAGTATGGGGGCGGGCTCGCCCTTCCTACATAGGCCAGGGGATCGGCGGAAAAGATCTCCACCCCCTCATCGTCGAGCAGGGTCACATAGAAGAATCGTCCGTCTGGAGAAAACACGATACCCTTGGGCTGGCGGCCCGTGGGGAACTCCCCCACGAGTCGGAGGCGGGAGTCCTTCCGCTCGAGCTTCTCCTCTATGAAGACCGACTTCGTGAGAGAGAGGTGGAGGAACTTGGAGTGATACCCGGGGGCCCACAACTCGAGCAGGTGGTCACCGGCAGGCAGCCAGTAGTAGGCCACGGTCTCCTTCCTCCCGGTGGGTGTGAGGGGCCTTCCATCCTCCAGGAGGAGCGCATCCTGAGGAAAGACCTTGAGCGAGAGGGTGATGGCCGAGAGCGAGGAGATGCACAGAAGCATGAGGAATAGAGGCCTCACAAATCTCATGGCCGTCCATTCACCTTCGGAACAGCTTCCTCACACGTTTATAGTAGACCTCACGGACACGTTCGGCCGTCCGGTAGAGCCCATAGAGTGGGGAGAGAGGGAGGTCCCAGCACCCGGCCCTGTGGACGATCCGTCCCCCAAACCCGGTCTTGAACCGGTAGAGCCCGTACATGGGGTGCGAAGGGTCGGGCGTGGGAGGTATGCCGTAGAGGTCGTACGTGAGGGCACCCTCTCCCTTCGCCCATTGCATGGCCTCCCACTGGAGGAGGTAGGTGGGCATGAGGTTGCGCTTCTGGGAACGACTCGCTCCATAGAGGTAGACCGCCCTCTCACGGTAGAGGGCCATGATGTTGCCCGCGAGCGGCTCGCCCTCGTGGTAGGCCATGAAGAGGACCACACGAGGCTTCGGCCCCTCCCAGGTGCGGGCGAGGCGGAAGAGGTGGGCGTAGTACTCGAAGGAGTGGATGGCGATGCGATCACGCCGAGCGGTCTCCTCGTACATGCGGTACCAGAGGGGGAGGGCCTCCTCCCCCTCCTCCCGTACCACCACCCCTTTCTTCTGCGCGAGCCTGAGGTTGTACCGGGTCTTGTGGTGCATAGAGGAGAGAAGGTCCTCGTCCGAGAGGCACAGGTCGACGAGCACCGTGGAGGGAGGCTGAATATCGATGGGCGCCTTCCTGAGCACTCCTCCTGCAGGCCTCTCCTCCCACGGGAGGTCCACCCGGAAGAAGAGCGGCTTCAGCTCCATGAGTGAGGCGATCTCGCGAAGCCGGGCCACCATCCAGCCTCCCGTACGGAACCTCGTCTCCACCCCTTCCCACGGATGAGGCAGATAGGCGAGATCCATCCCGCCGGGAAGGCGTCGCGTGAGCACGAGGACCTGTCCACCTTCGCCCTCGAAGCCCCACGCCCGCCATCCAAAGGCCTGCTTGAGTGCACCCCAGAAACCGCTCTGGAGGAGGGAGGCCCCCTCGAGTTCCTCGAGCCTCACACGCCTCACAGGCTATCCCACCTTCCCTTCCTTCACCAAGGAGGTGGTGATCTCCCGACCATCTGCCACAAGGGGCGTCTCCCCTACTCTCACCACCCCCCCCTTCACCGTGATGGGTACGCCGAAGAACTCGTCGATGGTAATCTCGCCTGCCTCCCCATAGGAGGCGGGATCGTCGCCCTTGAGCACCACCCTCGTCCCAGGAGCCGCATGGTCGGCGAAGAGCACCTCCACCGAATCCTCGGCCTCGGCGGCGAGGAGCATCCCATGGCTCATCTCGCCACGGAGCTTCGCCGGTTTGAGATTCTCCACCACGATCACATGCCGGCCGAGGAGCTCCTCCTCCTTGTAGTAGGGAACCAATCCGGACACGATCTGCGACTCCCTCCCGCCCAGGTCGATCTTCTCTATATAGAGCTTCTCGGCATTCGGATGCCGCCTCACCTCGGTGATCTTTGCCACCACCAAACGAACCTTGTCACGAAAGACGTCCTCGGAACGAGGCTGGGAGCTCTCCTCACGTTCGGCCTGGGTGCCGGAGAACCGTATGCGGAGGGCCTCCACCCGGTCGTCCTCGAGCCGCTCGAAGAGGATCTCGGGCTTGCGCACCTCGGAGAGCCCCTCAAGTCTCCCGAGTTGAGCCCACGTCGCCGGCGGATTGCCCAGGAACCCGAGTATGCGACGGGAGGTGGCAGGGAGGTACGGCGCCACCAGAATCGCCAGGTCGCGTACGAGGTAGGCGAGATTCCTGAGAAGTTTCTCCGCCTCCTCGGGTCTCTCGGTACGCGTCTTCCAGGGCTCGCCGGCCTGGAAGGCCTTGTTCCCCAGGTCGGAGAGGGCGAACATGGTCCTGAAAGCGTCGCGGAGCTGGGCACGCTCGAGGTATTCAGTGATCTGTCCCTCCAGCTCCCTCACTCTTCCCCAGAGGGCCGTATCCACAGGGGCCTCGGGGATCCTCCCCTGGTAGAACCGGTGGATGAACGAGAGGGTTCGGTTCACCAGGTTGGCGAAGTTCCCTATGAGCTCGCCGTTCACCTTCTCCTGGAAGTCCTTCCAGGTGAAGGTGTAGTCGGAGGTTTCAGGCCTGTTGTAGAAGAGGTAGAACCGCCACACGTCGGCCGGTATCCCCGTGTCCTTTGCGTCGTTGCCGAAGACCCCCACCCCCCGGCTCTTGGAGAACTTCCCGCTCTCGTAGTTGAGGTACTCGGTGGACGACATGGTCTTGAGCAGGGTCCACCCTTCCCCCGTACCCAGGAGCGTGGAAGGGAAGATCACGGTGTGGAAGGGGATGTTGTCCTTGCCTATGAACTGGTAGAGCTCCACCCCGTCGGGGTTCTTCCACCACTCCTCCCATCTGTCGGTGTAGGTGGCCGTGATGGAGATGTAGCCTATGGGCGCGTCGAACCACACGTAGAAGACCTTGTTCTCGTATCCCGGCTTGGGCACAGGCACACCCCACTTGAGGTCGCGGGTGATACACCGTTCCCGGAGGCCGTCCCGTATCCAGCTCTCGGTCATGCGAATCGCATTGGTAGCCCACCGCCCCTCCACCGAGGCCTTCTCCATCCACGCCTTGAGCTTGGGGAGAAGGGCGGGGAGGTCCAGGTAGAGGTGCTTCGTCTCCCTGAGCACAGGGGTGGAGCCGTCGATGGCGCTCCGGGGCTCGATGAGCTCGGTGGGGTCGAGCAGCTTGCCGCAGTGCTCGCACTGGTCGCCCCGCGCATCCTCGTACCCACAATGGGGACAGGTCCCGCGCACGTAACGGTCGGCGAGGAACATCCCCGACTTCTCGGAGTAGAGCTGCTGGATGGTGCGCTCCTTGATGTAGCCGTTCCTGTCGAGCTTGAGGAAGATATCCTGGGTGATGCGGGTATGTTCAGGAGTGGAGGTGCGTCCCCACTTGTCGAACTGTATCTCGAACCACTCGTAGATCTCGGTGTGGATGGCGTGGAAACGGTCGCACAGCTCCTTGGGCGAGATACCCTCCTCAAGGGCCCGCGTCTCCGTGGCCGTGCCGTACTCGTCGGTGCCGCACACGTAGAGCGTCTCGTACCCCGCACTCCTGCAGTAGCGCGCGAAGAC
The DNA here is from genome assembly GCF_000147075.1 of Spirochaeta thermophila DSM 6192. NCBI lineage: Bacteria > Pseudomonadati > Spirochaetota > Spirochaetia > Winmispirales > Winmispiraceae > Winmispira > Winmispira thermophila. The sequence goes on along the minus strand of NC_014484.1, from coordinate 403,410 downwards.
ATCCGCGGAAAGGACCTGGATGAGGTTCCCGAGATGCGGCACGTTGTTCACATAGGGAAGTGCCGACGTGATAAGCCTTTTCTTCTTCATAGGAGGTACTATAGAGCAGGCCTCACACCAGGGTCAAGGCGCGGAGCGCAGCACACCCACCACCACCAGCCCCTCAGCCGCACACACCACCACCTCCCCCCCTCGGTACCACACCACCCCCCCAGCCTCCATCCGGGCCTCGGAGAACTCCCCCGTACGCTCCGACTCGAGCAGGGGCGCGAGGTCCACCGTCGCGAAGGCCCCCTCCCGCTCCACCACCAGCACGTGGGCGCGCCCTGCGAGCGGCTCCACCCGAACCCTTCCCCCCATCCATCCCCCCTCCGGCGCCTCACCCTCTCCTCCCCCAGGCTCCCCGCTCCCCGTCGCCACCGCCCCCTCCTCCCCGCTCCCCGCTCCCACCCCCCCCTCCTCCACCGGCACGAACTCCACCCCCCCTCCCGAGACCATCACCTCGTAGCGCACTACACTCCCCCCCTGCGCCACCAACACCTCCTCCATCCCCCCATCGGGAAGCGAAAGGTATGCGAGCAATGCGAAACACACCTCCAACACCTCACCCTCCTTGTCCCCCATTCTACCACACCCCTCCCTCTCCCGCTACTCCCAAAAGACGGGCCGTCCGAACACGCCGGACGGCCCTCAAGGAAGATACCATGAGGAGGTACGACTATTCCTTACGACGCTTGGATGCCACGTCCAGATACACCGCTATGATGAGCACGAGCCCTCTCGTCACGTACTGCCAGAAGATCGGCATGTTCATCACGCTCATACCGTTGACGATGCTCGCCATGATGAGCGACCCCACGAGGGCGCCGAAGATCGTCCCCTCGCCGCCCATGAGGCTCGTGCCGCCGATGACGCACGAGGCGATGGTATCGAGCTCGTAGTTGATACCGCCGTTGACCGTTCCCGCCGCCACGTATCCCGTGAGCACCACGCCCGCCACACCGGCGAGCAGGCCCATGAGGACGTGCACCTGAAAGACCGTCTTTCGGATATTAATCCCCGAGAGCCTCGTCGCCTCCCTGTTACCACCCACCGCATACACGTAGCGTCCGAAGCGGGTATTGTTCGCCACGTAGGAGATGATGAGCGCCACCACCGCCAGGAGGAGCACAGGGAGCTGGACCCCCCGATACATGTTCATGAGCACCACGTAGAGGATCACCAGGAAGGAGAAAAACCCCGCCTTTGCGAGATCCTTCCAGAGAGGCGGCACCTCGAACCCGTACTCCACCTTCTTGCGCCTCGAGGTGAGGGTGGAGAGGAAGATGAGCACCACCACCACCGCTGCCAGGAGGAGGCCCACCGTGGGCGAGAGATACCCCTGCGCGATGTAGACCAGGGACTCCTCCACCGGCACGATGGTCTTCCCCTCGGTCACACCCAGCACACCACCGCGAAAGATGAGCATGCCTCCCAGGGTCACGATGAACGCGGGGATCCCGCCGTAGGCGATGAGACCTCCCTGGAACAGCCCTATGACGATCCCCACCAGGAGGGCCACCACGATGGCGATCACCGTGGAGAGGATCCCGATCGTCCCCTGAGGAAGGGACGGGAACAGGGAAGGCAGGACGTTCGCGAGGATACGCGCCTGGAGAAAGGCGGTCACCGCGCTTATGAAACCGGTCACCGACCCCACCGAGAGGTCGATGTTCCCCAAGACGATCACGAGCACCATACCCGTCGCGAGGAACGAGATGATCGTCATCTGTCTGAAGAGGTTGGAGAGGTTTCTGGGAGAGAAGAAGATCCCCCCGGTGAGCACTCCGAAGAGGAACCAGATGAGGAGAAGGGCGATGATCATGGTGTAGGTCTTGGCATTCACCTGCACCGCCCGCTTCAGACGATTCATAAGGTCATTCATTCCTTACGTCCTCCTACACATCAATGGAATAGCTTCGTCGCCAGGCTCATGATCCGTTCCTGGTCGAACTCTTCCCGTTCGAGGATGCCGGTGGCATGCCCCTCACACATCACGAGGATCCTGTCGCTCATGCCCATCACCTCCTCGAGCTCCGAAGAGATGAGTATGACGGAGACTCCTGACGCCACCAGTTGGTTGATGAGCTTGTAGATCTCGTACTTGGCCCCCACGTCGATCCCCCTCGTGGGATCGTCCAGGATGAGCACCTTCGGCTCCTTCATGAGCCACTTGGAGATCACCACCTTCTGCTGGTTTCCGCCGCTCAAGGTGTCCACCGGCGCGTGGAGCGAGGGGGTCTTCACCGTGAGCCGGGTGGAGTACTCGCTACAGAGCTTGAGCTCCTTGTTCTTATCGATGTAGCCGAACCCGGAGAACATCTCCATGTTGGGAAGGGCCATGTTCTGGAGAATGGTCTGGCGGAGGATGAGCCCCTGCTTCTTCCTGTCTTCCGGCACCAGGCTTATACCGTGAGAGATCGCATCACGCGCCGACCTTATGAAGAGTTCCCTTCCCTCGAGGAACACACGCCCCCTCACCACGCGGCCGTATTCCCCGAAGAGCGACATCACCAGCTCGGTCCGCCCTGAGCCCATGAGCCCCGCGATCCCGAGCACCTCGCCCTTGCGGAGGGAAAACGAGACATCGTGTATCACCACCTTGCCCGGACGCTCGGGATCCTCGACCGTCCAGCCTTCCACGGAGAAGATCTCCTCACCGGGGATCACGCTCCTCGAGGGGAACCGTTCCTTCATCTCGCGCCCCACCATCAGTGAAATGAGATGCTCCACGTTCGTCTCGCTCGTCTTGAGGGTGTCGATCACCTTGCCGTCCCGGAGCACCGTGATGGAATCCGTGATCCTGAAGAACTCGTTGAGCCTGTGTGTGATGAAGATACACGTGACCCCTCGTTCCTTCAACGTGGCGAGGATACGCATGAGGGTCTCCACCTCGGCGTCACTCAAGGCGGAAGTGGGCTCGTCGAGGATGAGGACCTTGGCGTTCTCCGACAGGGCCCGGGCGATCTCAACCATCTGCTGCTTCCCCACGCTCAGGTCCTCCACCTTGGCGGAGAAGTGGATATCCAGTCCGAACTCGTCGAGCAGGGCCTTGGTGTCGGCGTAGAGTCTGTCCCAGTCGATAGTACCCGCCGGTGTACGCGGTTCTCTCCCGAGAAAGATGTTCTCACCCACCGTCATCTTGGGTACCAACGCGAGCTCCTGATAGACGATCGCGATGCCCTTCTCTATCGCCTGACGGATGGCCCCCTGTTCGAACCGGATCTCCTCTCCATCGAGAAAGACATTCCCCTCATACGTACCGTGGGGATACACCCCTGCGAGAATCTTCATGAGGGTCGATTTTCCGGCCCCGTTCTCCCCGCACAGTCCGTGGATCTCTCCCCGCCTCACCGAGAACGACACATCGTCCAGGGCTCTCACCCCCGGGAAATCCTTGGTCACATGCTCTATTCGAAGAATGTAGTCGTCACCCATACCGCATTCCTCCGGAAATGAAGAGGGGGAGAGCCCCTCGAGGGGCTCTCCCGGTGTACTCACTTAGGGACGGGGCGGCCGCTGATCCTCGGGGATGTCGCGGTAGACCTCGTCGTAGGGCTGGAACCCGCTCTTTATCACTTCCTCGTACACGTTGGTCTTGTCCACTTCCACCACAGGGAGGAAGTAGCAGGGGACCTTCTTGCCGCGGAAGGACTCGTCGAGTGTGAGATCGGCGAGATCGTAGTCCTTGATCTCAGGATACTTCTGCCTGATGTCCTCTCCCTTTGCGAGGGCGAGGGCAAGCTCGAAGGCGAGCGGGGTGAGCTTACGGATGTCCTTGAACACCGTCATGGTGAGCTCACCCTCCACGATGGACTTACAGCCGGCGAGCGTGGCATCCTGCCCGGAGATGGGCACCTTGCCGGCGAGCCCCTGGGCCTTGAGGGCCTGGAGCGCACCCAGCGCGGTTCCGTCGTTGGAAGCCACCACCGCGTCGATCTTGTTGTCGGTGGCGGTGAGGATGTTCTCCATGATCTTCAGGGCGTTCGCGGGATCCCAGTTCTCCACCCACTGATCAGCGACGATCTCGATCTGACCCTTGTCGATGTACGGCTGAAGGACCTCCATCTGGCCCTTGCGGAAGAGGATGGCGTTGTTGTCCGTGGGGCTTCCGCCGAGGAGCACGAACCGACCGCGGTCTTTCACCTTGAGCACGCCGCGGGCCTGAGCCCTACCGACCTCCACGTTGTCGAAGGAGAGATAGGCGGCGATCTTGTCGGTCTTCACGAGCCGGTCGTAGGCGATCACGGGCACCCCTTCACGGGCCGCAGCCTCGGCGGCCGTGGCGGCGGCGTCCCCATCCTGGGCGATCACCACGATCACGTCGGCGCCCTGGAGCACCATGTTCTCGATCTGATCGTTCTGGAGTTTGGGATCCTGGTTCGCCACCTGGACGATCACCTGTACACCGTTCTCCTGACCGAGCTTGGTGAAGAGAGCGGCCTCGTTCGGCCAGCGCTCGGTCGCGAAATCGGAGAAGGACACCCCGATGACGATCCTGTCGTCCCCCTGTCCCTGCCCCTGGGCGAAGAGCCCGGTCACAGCGATCAGAAGGATGAGCGCGGAAAGTAGAATACGCTTCATAGGACCTCCTGAAAAGAGTATGTATGTGTATACCATATAGCAACAGGCATGCCATCTTGCGCATCATCGACTATAACTTTACCATGTAAACAAAAGGAGACTCGGCGGACTCCACGTAACGCCCCGGAATGTGCACTATCCGCCACGTTTTCCTCCCCGATCGTGCACGAATCGACACATTCCGGGCTGCACCCGAAGAATCTCCACAAAATCCCATTCTATGCTATAATCTTCGTAATGGGAGAACAGAAACGATTCTCGCTCCTCATCGTGGACGACGAGGCTGCCCTCTGCGAATCGCTCAGCGAGTACTTCTCCGCCCTCGGGTACGAGACATACACCGCCCAGCGGGTCGAAGACGTACGACGGATCCTCTCCCGGATCCATGTGGACCTCATCCTCATGGACATCCGGATGCCGGAGAAGGACGGCATCACCCTCCTTCGGGAACTCAAGACCTCCCACTCGTCCACCCCCGTGATCATGATCTCCGCCTATGTGTCGGTCGAGAACATCGTGCGCTCCATGAAGTACGGGGCCATCAACTTCTACGAGAAACCCCTCGACCTCAGGCGCCTGTCTCGTGAAGTGGCGCAGATCGCCGCCGCCCGTGCGGCACGGGCACCCCAGGGCCCCACGGTGCCGCTCATCCACGAGAGCGCGGCCATGCAAGACATCCTCGCCACCATAGAAAAGGTCGCGCCCACCGACGCCCCGGTCCTCATCACCGGAGAGAGCGGCACGGGCAAGGAACTCGTGGCCCATGCCATCCATCACAGAAGCGAGCGGGCCCGTGGCCCCTTCCTCAAGCTCAACTGCGCCGCCATACCCGAGACGCTCCTCGAGTCGGAGCTCTTCGGCTACGAGAAAGGCGCCTTCACCGGAGCGGTGACCCAGCACAAGGGAAAGTTCGAGCAGGCCCAGAGCGGTACCATCTTCTTCGACGAGATAGGGGACATGCACCTGGGGACCCAGGCGAAGCTCCTGCGCGTCCTCCAGGAAAAGGAGTTTCAGCGCCTCGGCGGATCGGAGGTCCTCTACGCCGACGTACGCATCATCGCGGCCACCCACCAGTACCTGCCCGGCCTCATCGAAGAGCATCGCTTCAGGGAAGATCTCTACTACCGCCTCTCGGTGATCACCATACACATCCCCCCCCTCCGGGACAGGAGGGATGATATCCTCCCCCTCACCCGTTACTACATCGACTACTTCTCGAAACTCTACGGAAAGAGGGTGGAAGGGCTCTCCCCCGAGGTGGAGCGACTCTTCCTCTCCCACTCATGGCCCGGGAACGTGCGGGAACTCAAGAACACCATAGAACGGGCCGTCATCTTCACCGAGGGCGAGCGTCTCACCATGGACGACCTCCCTCCTCAGTACCGGGAGACCGTATTCCTGGAGCCCGTACCGGAGGGTGACCTTTCCACCGCAATGGATCACCTCTCCCGGGAGATCATCCTCAAGGCACTCGAGAAGGCCGGAGGGAAGAAGCAGAAGGCGGCCGAGCTCCTGGGTATCCACCGGAAGACCCTCTACAACAAGATGAAGAAACTGGGGCTCCTCTGATGGAAGACGAGATCCGCCTCCTCATGCGCACCATCCACTACCATGAAGGGAACCAGGAGATCCTGAAGGGAGTGGACTTCGAACTCAGGAAGGGGGAGATACACGCCCTGGTGGGTGAGCACCGGTGCGGGAAGAGCACCCTCATGCACCTCCTGGTAGGCGAGAAACGGCTCCAGAAAGGGGAGATCCTCTTCAACGGGAGGCGGATCCAACCCCAGGACCCCTCCGATGCCTACAGGCTGGGCATCGCCATGGTGCACCAGACCCCCCAGGTGATCCCCTCCCTCAATGCCGTGGAGAATATCTTCGCCACCAGGCTCCCCCCTTTCTGGTCGGGCCTTCCACAGTACTATCGTTACATCAGGGAGACGAGACGTCTCCTCGCACTCCTCGGCAAGGAATTCGACGTCCTCATCCCTCTCAAGCTCCTTCCCGCCACCGACCAGCAGGCCGTGGACATCGCCCGCGCACTCTCCTACGATCCGGACATCCTCATACTCGACGAGATCTCCAACAGGCAGACCCCCGAGGAACTGGAGAGACTCTTCGCCATCCTCAAAGACATGACGAGCAAGGGCAAGAGCATCATCTACGTGACTCCCCACATCGACGAGATCTTCTCGATCGCGGACAGGGTCACGGTCCTCAAGAACGGCTACCGGCAGAGCACCGAGGACGTACACCAGATAAGCAGTCTCAGGCTCTTCAGACTCGCCTACTCCCTCATTTCAGAGATCGAACCGGACGAGAGTGCAATCTCGCACCCCCTCATCTCATCCCGACTCTACAGCGAACACTTCCTCCGGGAGCTGCCGGTGGGCATCATCCTCCTCAACGAAACCCATTCGGTCTACTACCTCAACCCTGCGGCCGAGTCCATACTCGACCTACCGGCACACGACGTCTCGGGCCGCCCCATCCACACCGTCATCACGCCCGAACAGTGCCCTCACGCCACCGCCCTCCTCAGCGCCGTCTACCACGGCAAGAAGAGGAAGTGGCGGGGTGTCCCTTTCGGCAAGGCCCTCTATTCCGAGGTGCACATCTACCCGCTCCGCGAAGGGGACGAACTGGTAGGAACGGTGATCATGATCGAGGACAGGTCCCTGGACCACCACATAAAGGAATACCTCTCCTCCACCGAGAGGCGGATCGCCACCGCCGAGGTGGCGGCGGAGGTGGCCCACGAGATCAACAACCCCTTGGGCATCATCTCCGCCTACATAGAGGTACTCAAGCTCCAGGACCTCTCCCCCGAGATCTCCAGGAAGCTGGAGAAGATACAGAACGAGATCACCCGTATCCAGAACTTCGTCTCCTCGCTGGGGAGACTGGCGGACGCCTCACGGATGGAATGGGGGACGGTGGACCTGGTGGAGATGGTGAAGGACGTGCTCCTCCTCTTCCAGCACCTCTTCCAGGAGAAGCGGATCACGGTGTACACGGACCTGCCGGAAACCCCGGTGAAGATCGAAGGGGATGCAGGGAGGCTCAAACAGCTCCTCATCAACCTGGTGCTCAACAGCGTGGAGGCCCTGCTCCACGGTGGGTGGATCCGCATCCGGCTGGAGCGAAAAGAGGGGAAGATCGTCCTCTCGGTGAGCGACAACGGGCACGGGATCCCCAAGGAGATCCAGGACAGGATCTTCCGACCCTTCTTCAGCACCAAGGCCGGGAAGCAGAGCACGGGGCTGGGCCTCGCCATCTGCGAGCACATCGCAAAGCTCCACGGAGGAGAGATCGGCTTTACCAGCACACCGGGCGAGATCACCACCTTCACGGTGACCTTTCCCGCAAGGCCTGTCTTGTCCCCTCCGGGGAAGGTGGGTTACCATCGGCCTGATGAGTGACCGTTTCCCCCTCAGGCGCTACGGTGCGGCCGTCTTCTCCGCCGTGCTCTTCTCGCTTGCAATACCGAACGAGGTCTTCCAGTGGGGGATGCCGCTGCTCTCCCCCTTCATCCTCACCCCCCTCTTCTGGGGCCTTGAGGGGGCGTCCCTCCCCCAGGCCCGGAGGATGCTCGTGCTCTTCGGGCTCGTCTTCACCCTCACCTCCAACTACTGGCTCGCCTTCTTCGGCGACTACAGCATCTGGACCATAGGGGGCGTGACCCTCGGCTACATCCCCTACTACCTCTTCCTCTCGCACTTCCTCTGGGACGCGGCGAGGCGCCCCCTCCCCCTCCGTCCCCTCCTGCTCGCGGCGGTGTGGACCGTCTTCGAGTACTGCAAGTCGTCGGGGTACCTGGGCTACCCCTGGGGGCTCCTCCCCTACCCCCTCCACGGGATACTCCCCCTCATCCAGGTGAGCGACCTCCTGGGGATCTGGCCCCTCACCTTTCTCCTCGCCTGGATGAGCGCCCTGCTCGCCGACATCCTCTCCCCCCCTGCCCCCCCGACCCCCTCCCGCCCCACCCCCTCACCCCTCCCCCAGCTTGCCGCCGCAGGGCTGCTCCTTGCGGTCTTCCTCGCCTACGGCCTCGTGCGGATGTACCTCATCCCCCTCCCCGAGCGGGGGGCCTTCACTGCAGCCCTCATCCAGCACAACGCCGACTCCTGGGACGAATCCCCCGATGCGGACGAAGAGAGCATCCTCACGGCCGAGCGCCTCTCCCTGGAGGCGATCCGCACGACGCCGGAGGTGGACCTGGTGGTCTGGAGCGAGACCGTGCTCACCTACCCCTACAACTACCGCCCCGCCTTCTACGAACGCCGCCCCGCGGAGAAGCCCTTCTTCGCCTTCCTCGTGGAACTGAACAGGCCCCTCCTCACCGGGAGTCCCTACCGTGAGAAGGTGGGCGAGGAGGTACGCTACTACAACAGCGTCCTCCTCATCGGCCCGGACGGTGCCATACAGGGCGCCTACAAGAAGAAACACCTCGTCCCCATGGCCGAGCACATCCCCTTCTGGGACGTGCCGCTCATCCAGCACTTCTTCCGCGGCACCATCCGGCTCTACGGCACCTGGGAGCCGGGCAAGGAGAACACCGTCTTCACCCTCCCTCTCGAGGACGGCACCCTCGTGCGCTTCGGCACCCCCATCTGCTTCGAGGACGCCTTCACCGTGATCAACCGGGCCCTCGTGCGCGCGGGTGCCGAGGTCCTCATCAACCTCACCAACGACAGCTGGTCGCGCACGGTCTCCGCCCAGGTCCAGCACTTCGTGGCGGCGCGGTTCCAGGCCGCAGCGCTCAAGACCACCATGGTGCGCAGCACCAACAGCGGCTACACCTGCGTGATCGACCCCTGGGGGAGGGTGCGCGCAGACCTGCCCATGTTCACCCCCGCCTACCTCACCGCCCGGGTACCCCTCTACGACCGTCCACCCACCCTCTATGCCCTGGCAGGCGACCTCCTCCCCCGCCTCCTCTTCCTGTGGGTCATCGCCCTGCTCCTCTGGGAGCGAGGAAGGGGAGGGATGAGGACTCCCCACGGGTGAACACCCTTCCCACAAAAAACCGCCGCCGGAGAGGCGGCGGTCGCTCGGCTCATCGTGATCAGTTTATCTTCGTCGCCCCTGCGAGGGCCTCGTCCAACTCATCGGTGGACGAGGGTTCGCACGTGTAGCTCACCTCCACCAGTACGTCGGTGAGGTACTCCTCCACCGTGAGTACGAGGTTCTCGTCCTCGAAGGTGTACGAGGCCTCGCGTCCATCCTCGAACGTGATGCGCTTCATCGACTTGTCGAGGTCGCTCACATTCTCGGAACGGATCGTGTAGACCACCTCACCCTTCGTGTACATCCCGCCGTCCGAGGAGTCCTCCAGCAGGGTGTAGATCTCGTAGTAGGCCACGGTGAGGAAGGAGATGCGGATGTACTCCTCCTTGAGGACATCCTCCCTGGTACCGTCCCCATCCACGTCCTTGGTGGTCATCTGCGGAAGGGACGTGACAGAGGAACCGATCTCCACCTCGGTCACCTTCCAGACCCCCTCGGGATCGTAGAAGAGGAGCTCACATCCAGCGAGGAGGACAACGGCCACCATACCGAACACGAGCGCGCGCACATACGCCTTCATACATCACCTCCACTCAGATTCGAGATACATCACTCTTCTTCAAGTATAGCCCACGAACAGGAATTATTCAGGGTCATCCGGAGGGATCAGACGCTCTCCCAGCCTGCCACACCCACACGGCCTCTTCCATGATCGTCCGCCACATCCGCGCCCCGCCGGAGGAGAGGGCCTCCCACTCCTCCAAGGTGTACACAAGCACGTCTGCCGGCACGGGAAGGTCGAGCACATCCCACTCCGTCCCCCGCCGCTCATACGGGAGGGAGGAGGCCTCCACGATGACCACGATGTCCACATCGCTCCCCACGCCCCAGTCCCCGCGTGCATAGGAGCCGAAGTAGCCGATGCGGACCACTCCCTCCTTCTCCCGCGCCACACGGTCTGCCCACTCCCTCACCGCCCGGTCCACCTCATCCTTCGAGGGCCATCGCTTTACCGACGAACGCGAGTATGTCACGGGCATACCGTATCGCCTCCTCGCTCTGGAGCGGGCCGTAGTGCTCGAAGGGTGCCCCCTCGGGATGGCCGTTGGGGTACCGGGTGGGGATGTAGAAGTTGTCGAGCACCTTTGCCTTCTCTATGAGCTCCTCAGGCACGGCGCAGAGAGGCGGAAGGTCCTCAAGGAGCTTCGCCACCACGTGGCCCCACCCTTCCTGGTGGTGGTAGAGGTGCAGGGCCTTCACCGCCTTCTCCGCGGCCTGGTGTGCCGCGAAACAGGCCCACTCGTGCCGCTCCGCCTTCCGCGAGTCCTCTGCCTGCTCCAGATCCCGCTTCGCCTGGACGAACCAGTCGAAGGCTCTGTTCATGGGCCTCAGTATACCGACTGGCTCACGAGCCTCACAAGCCCCTAGCCTTCCAGCACCCGCTTTATCCTCTCGGGCTCGAGCCGGAAGGGCGAGCCCTTGCCCTCGAGGAAGTGGTAGCGCTCGAGGAGGTGGAGGTTGAGGTCGGTGAAGACCAGCGTCTCGCCATTCCTCAGGTTGGTCACCTCGGTGTTCACCTTGCGGAAGATCCCGTCCTCGAAGGGAGAGGGGAGGTGGCCCCTCGCATCGTCCACCCTCACGAGCCACTTCCCCTCCACGGTGACCGGTTCTCCGAGGCCCTTCTTCCCCTCATCGCGGAGGGCCTTGAGCCGTGCGGCCACCTCCTCGAACGAGAGCCCCAGCCGGGCGAACTCCTCTTCGTCGGCCTCGATGATGTCGGCCAGCGTACGCGGGTCGTCTCCCAGGAAGCCCTCCGCGGTGATCACCCCCGGCTTCATGTTCTCGTATGCCTTGGCATAGTGCGGGTCGGTCTTCATACACCCTCCTTCAAGCGAACTTGTCGAAGTAGATCTTGTCCTCGGGTATGCCGTACCGGCGCATCACGTTCATGCACGCGTCGAGCATGCCCGGACTCCCGCAGAGGTAGCCCTCCTTGGGCGCCTCCCTGTCCATGGTGGTCTCGATATAGCGTGCGAGCACCTCGGTGATGAGCCCCTTCTCGCCCTCGTAGTCGGGGTCTTCGGAGAGGGCGGGGACGAACCTGAAGACCGGCCACTTCTCCTCGAGGTCCCTCCAGAGGTCCACGTAGAATAGGTCACGCCGGGTACGGGCCCCGAAGAAGAACCACACCTGTCGGTTGTTCACCCCCCTCCGGTACATGTCGAGGAGGATCGACTTGAAGGGGGCCATGCCGCTCCCCCCCGCCACACAGAGCATCACCGCGTCGGTCTCCCTGAGGTAGAAGTCGCCGAACGGGCCGATGAGGGCGAGGCGCTCCCCTTCCTTCATGTGTTCGTGGACATAGGTGGTGGCGATCCCGCCGGGTACCTTGCGGATGAGGAGCTCGATCTCCTCCTCGTCGGGGAGGGAAGAGATGGAGTAGGCCCGCTGGGTGGGTTCCTTTATCTTGGCGTAGGGCGGCACCTCCAGCTGGACGTACTGGCCGGGCTTGAAGGGGATCCGCTCTCCCTCGGGGAGGCGGAAGCGCACCTCCTTGATGTCGTGGGTGAGGTCGCGGATGGAGGAGACCTCCGCCACTACCCGCCGCACGAGGAAGAGCTCCTCCGGCACCTCGATCGAGAGGTCGTGCTTCACCTTGACCTGGCACGAGAGCCGCACGTTGCGGGCCCGCTCTTCCTCGGTGAGGTAGGGGACCTCGGTGGGGAGGTGCGGTCCTATGTCGGTCTCCACCCTCACCTTGCAGGCCCCGCAGCTCCCCCTTCCCCCACACGCGGAGGGGATGAAGATCTGCTCCTGGGCGAGGGTGAGGAGGAGCGGGCTTCCCCCTTTGACGGTGAGGGTCTTCTTGCCGCCGTTGATGGAGATGGTGACCGTGCCGTAGTTGTTGACCACCCTGTCGGTGAGCCAGATGAGGAGGGCCAGGGCGGCGGTGATCCCTCCTACGGCGAGCGGTGCGATGACGAGTGCGCTCATCCCGTTCCTCCTTACTGAACCGCGACCATGCCGGAGAAGCCGATGAAGGCCATGGCCATGAATCCTATGGTGATGAGGGTGATCCCCGGGCCTTTGAGGCCGGCGGGTACCGGGGCTCGTTCGATCTTCTTGCGTATGGCGGCGAGGAGCATGATGGCGAGCCACCAGCCGAGGCCGGAGCCGAGGCCGTAGACCACGGACTGGAGCAGGGAGTAGCCGCGTATCTCGATGAAGAGGGCCACGCCGAGGATGGCGCAGTTGACCGTGATGAGGGGGAGGAAGATCCCCAGGGCCATGTAGAGCGAGGGCGAGATCCGGTCGATGATCATCTCGAGTATCTGGACCACGGCCGCGATCACGATGATGAAGACGATAAACCTGAGGTAGACGAGGTCGAGGGGGATGAGGACATAGTGGAGCACGAGCCAGTTGATGGCGCTGGTGATGGTGAGCACCACGGTCACGGCGAGACCGAGGCCGTTCGAGGAGGAGAGGTCCTTGGAGATGGAGATGAAGGAGCACATCCCCAGGAAGTTGGCGAGGAGGATGTTGCTCGTGAAGATCGATGCCACGAAGAGGGCGAGGGGAGAGATGTCGGGGGTCATGCGGCCTCCTTGTTCATGAGGGTCTTTGCGGCCCAGAGGACCATGGCGAGGATGAAGAAGGCGCTGGGGGCCATGACCATGATGGTCCAGGGTTCGAAGCCTTCAGGGAGCACCCGGATGTTGAAGAGGGTGCCGAAGCCCAAAAGCTCACGGATCAGGGCGATGAGCATGAGGACCCACATGTACCCGAGGCCCGAGGTGAGGCCGTCCCAGAGGGAGAGGAGGGGCGGGTTGCTCTGGGCAAAGGCCTCGGCCCGGCCCATGATGATGCAGTTGGTGATGATGAGACCCACGTAGGGTCCCAGGCTCTTGTGGATCTCCGGGAGATAGGCCTTGAGCAGGATGTCCACGATGATGACGTAGAAGGAGATGATGAGGGTCTGGGTGATCATCCTCACCCGGTGGGGGATGAGGGTCTTGAGGAGCGAGACGGTGAGGCTCGAGAAGCCGGTGACAAAGGTGACGCCCAGGGTCATGATGAGGGTGTTGGTGAGGTTGTTGGTGACGGCGAGGGTGGAACAGATGCCGAGGATCTGGATGAAGATGGGGTTGTTGGTCCAGGTGTTCTCGGCGAGGATCCGACGGGGTGTGGCTGCCATCAGCGGCTCCTTTCATCGTCAGGGGATGTCCGAGGCCGAGGGGCCTCGACAGGGGCGAAGTCCTCCTCGGAGAGGGTGGGGAGGGCCTCCTTGAGGGTGATGACGGCCCGGTCAACCAGGGTCTCGATGGCCTGGCTCGTGCGGGTGGCGCCGGTGATGCCGTCCACCTGGCTGTTGTCGGGGTCGGGGTCGCCCGAGCGGCCGGTCTGGCGCACGGCGATGCCGTCGGGACCTATGCGTTCGGCTTCGAATTGCGAGAGGAACCAGGGCTCGGTGATGCGGCCGCCGAGGCCCGGGGTCTCGTTCTGCTCGAGGATGGCGAGGCCCAGGATGCGGGAAAGGTCGCCCGAGATGCCCACCACGGCGCGGATGGTGCCCCAGAGGCCGGGTCCTGAAAGCTCGACGGCGTAGGAGCGGGGCTCGGGGGTGCGGTAGATGCGGGTACCGTCGGGGAGGGCGGCGACGGAGAGGCGGGCGAAGGTGCGCCGGGCCTCCTCCCCGGAGGCGGGGGTCTTGAGGGCGTGGAGCACGGCTTCCCGGAGCCGGCGCTCCTCGGCGAGGAGGACGCGCTCCCTGGTGCCGAGGTGGGCGGCGGCGAGGATGGTGACGAAGAGCGCGGTGACGATGAAGGAGAAGAGCACCACGTAGGGGAGGGAGTTGCGGTTCATGCGGCGCCTCCTTTCGGGGCCGGGCGGCGGGCGGCCGCCGGGCGGCGTGGGAGAAGCTCGTCGAGGAGCGGGGCGACGGCGTTGGCGAGGAGCACGGCGAAGCTGGTGCCCTCCGAGAAGAGGGAGAAGGTGCGGACGAGGACCACCACCGCACCGATGAGCAGGCCGTAGAGCCAGTGGGCGCGGGGGTTGTTGGGGGCGGTGACGGGGTCGGTGGCCATGAAGACCGCCACGAAGAGGAGACTGCCGGCGAGGAGGGTGTAGTGGGGCGGGACGGCGCCGGGGACGCCGGCGTAGTAGAGGCCGGCGGAGAGGAGGAGGGCGCCTCCCAGGGTGGAGAGCATGATCCGCCAGCTCGCGGTCCTGGTGGCCACGAGGTAGATGCCCGCGAGGAGGATGAGGGGGAGGGCCGACTCGCCCATGCTGCCGGGGTGCAGGCCGAGGAGCATGTCGGGGAGCGGGGGGAGGGTGCCGGCTCGGAGGGCGTCGAGGGGGGTGGCCGAGGTGAGGGCGTCGGGGAGGAGACCGAAGGCGCCGGGCTTCAGCCAGGAGCGGGTCATGAGGGTGGGGAAGGTGATGTAGACGAAGAGCCTGCCTGCGATGGCCGGGTTGAAGACATTGCGGCCGAACCCTCCGTAGACCTCCTTCGCCATGAACACGCCGAAGGCGATCCCGATGGCCGCCACCCAGAGCGGGACGGCGGGCGGGAGGGAGAGGAGGAAGAGGCTGCAGGTCACCAGGACCGCTTCACTCACCTTCCTCCCCCTCCGCCTCTCCATGAGGTACTCCACCGCCACACCCACGGGAAACACCACCAGGGCGAGGGCGGCGAGCCGTACGCCGTAGAAGTACGCGGCCCACAGGAAGATGGGAACGAGCGAGAGGAGCACCTTCCTCATGGGCGGCTGTTTCTGAAAGATCTTCAGGTCCACAGGGCCTCCTTACTACTACCATCATGCGACATCCGCGCGCATGGTGCAATACCAATCGATATGATAATAGCAAATATTACGTTTTTAGTCAGCTATCTCCCCAAAAAAACCCACCCCGAAGGGTGGTTCACGCCGGACCGACGTCCCCCAGCATCCGGACGGTCTCCTCGGCGTGGTAGCTCGAGCGGACCTTGGGGCCCGCGCTGCAGGCGATGAACCCCAGGGAGAGGGCGTAGTCCCTCAGCCGGTCGAACTCCTCGGGGCTCCAGTAGCGCGCCACGGGGAGGTGCTCCTTCGTGGGCTGGAGGTACTGGCCTATGTTCACCATCTGCACGCCCGCGGCCCGGAGGTCGCGGAGGGTCTCCTTCACCTCCTCCTCGGTCTCCCCGAGCCCCACCATGAAGCTCGACTTGAGGAACCCGCCGTACGCCCTCACCCGCAGTCCCGCCTCCCTGAGGAAGGCGAGGGAGCGCTCGTAGCTCGCACCGGAGCGCACCCTGGGGGTGAGCCTGCGCACGGTCTCCACGTTGTGGCTCATGATCTCGGGCCGGCTCTCGAGCACCGTCTCGAGGGCCGCGAGATCCCCTCTGAAGTCCGAGGTGAGGATCTCCACCCTCACACCAGGAGAGGCCTTCCGCACCTCTCTCACCGCGGCCGCCACATGCCCCGCCCCACCGTCCGGCAGGTCGTCCCTCGTCACCATGGTGAGCACCACGTGCCGAATCCCGAGCCGGGCCACCACCTGTGCCACCCGGGCCGGCTCCTCCGGGTCGGGCGGGCACGGCCTGCCGTGGCCCACGGCACAGAACCTGCACCGCCGGGTGCACACCTCTCCCAGGAGCAGGAACGTGGCCGTGCGGTAGCGGCCCCAGCACTCGTGCAGGTTGGGGCACCGCGCCTCCTCACAGACCGTGTGGAGCCCGTGCCGGGCGAGCTCACGCCTCACCTTCTTGTGCTCGGGCGACAGGCCGAGCTCTATCTTGAGCCACTCGGGCTTTCGTCTCTCGTCCATCTCGTCCTCCCACCCCCATCATGCCCCACCCCCCACCCCCCGTGCAACCCCATCCCCCTTGCCCGCCCCCACCCCCCTGGGCTACCCTTACCCCCATGTCCGGCCCCCTCATCGTACAGAGCGACGGCACCATCCTCCTCGAAGTCTCGCACCCCGAGGCCGACGAGGCCCGGAACGCCATCACCCCCTTCACCGAGCTCCTCACCTCCCCTGAGTACATCCACACCTACCGCATCACCCCCATCTCCCTCTGGAACGCCGCCTCCGCAGGCCTCACCTACGACCAGATCACCACGCGCCTCTCCCGCTACGCCCGCTACCCCGTGCCCCCCACCCTCCTCGACACCATTCGCCACACTCTCAAACGCGCCGGCACCCTCACCCTCCTCCCCACCCCCTCACCCCACACCCTCCTCCTCAGCATCCGCCCCCCTGCGAGCCGCCAAGAACTCCTCTCCTACCGGCAGCTCGCCCGCCTCCTCGAACCCTCCACACCCGACCTCCCACCCCGGGACGACGCCCTCTACGTGCCCCTCATCCACCGTGGCACCATCAAGCAGCTCCTCATCGACCTCGGCTACCCCGTCACCGACCTCGTCCCCCTCCAGGAAGGCGAACCCCTCCCCCTCTCGCTCCGCACCACCACCCGCTCCGGCCGCCCCTTCGCCCTCCGCCCCTACCAGGAAGCCGCGGTCAAGGCCTTCACCGGCGACGACGGACCCGGCACCGGCTACGGCACCATCGTCATGCCCTGCGGCGCAGGCAAGACCGTGGTGGGCCTCGCCCTCATGGCCCACTACCGGACGAGCACCCTCATCCTCACCCCCAACGTCGCCGCCGCCCACCAGTGGATCGACGAGATCCTCGACAAGACCACCCTCACCGAGGACCAGATCGCCGAGTACACCGGCGAGTCCAAGGACATAAAACCCGTCACCGTCGCCACCTACCACATCCTCACCTGGCGACCCGACCAGACCCAGGAGCACTACCCCCACTTCGACCTCTTCCTCGCCCGCAACTGGGGCCTCATCATCTACGACGAAGTCCACCTCCTCCCCGCCCCGGTCTTCCGCATCACCGCAGAACTCCAGGCGAAACGCCGCTGCGGCCTCACCGCCACCCTGGTGCGCGAAGACGGCAAGGAACGCCACCTCTTCGCCCTCGTGGGACCCAAGCGCCACGACATCCCCTGGAAAGAAGTGGAAGCCCAGGGCTGGATCGCCGAGGCCCTCTGCTACGAGATCCGCATCCCCCTCCCCGAGGACCTCCGACTCGCCTACATCGCCGCAGACCAGCGGAAGAAGCACACCATCGCGAGCACCAACCCCCTCAAGGACCGCGTCGTGGCCGTGCTCCTCGAGCGACACCCCGACCTCCCCACCCTCATCATAGGCCAGTACCTCGACCAGCTCGAACGCATCGCCCGCACCCTCGGCCTTCCCCTCATCACCGGCCGTACCCCCAACAGGGAACGCGAACGCCTCTACCGCGAGTTCAAGGAAGGCCGCATCACGCGCCTCGTGGTCTCCCGCGTCGCCAACTTCTCCATCGACCTCCCCGACGCCGCGGTCGCCATTCAGGTCTCCGGCACCTTCGGATCCCGCCAGGAGGAGGCCCAGCGCCTCGGCCGCATCCTGAGACCGAAACACCACCACGCCTACTTCTATACGATTGTGACGCGTGATACACTGGAAGAACACTTCGCCGCCAACCGGCAGCGATTCCTCACCGAACAGGGCTACCGCTACCAGATGGAGCTATGGAGCGAAGACGAGCTGACATAGACCGTTTCACCGCCTACCTCCTCACCCTTCCCGACAGGGACTTCCTCCGCCTCATACGCAACTACCTCGGCAGGATCGAGACCCCCTACCACAAACCCCAGCTCGTCGAACGCCTCTACCGCTTCCTGGAATCGCCTCGGATACAGGAGGCGATCCTCGCCCTCCTCACCCCTCACGACAGGGCCCACCTCTCGCTCATCGCGGCCCTCGGCGAACCCCCACCCGAGGTCTTCACCTCGTTCCTGGAGGAAGAAGGGGAGGAAGACCCCCACCTCATCCTCCACCGCCTCAGGGACCGCCTCCTCGTCTACCTCGACACCGCGGACGAGCCCCCACGCATCCGCTTCACCCCTCCCCTCCGTCCCCTGCTCGAGACCCGCGTCCTCTCGCTCGAGGCCGTCCTCCCGCCCGAAGGCCCCACCCCCCCCTCCTCCCCGCCCCACCCCTGGCTCACCGACCCCCTCCTCGGCGCCCTCCTCTCCCTCCTCACCGACGACCCGTCCCTCCTCGACACCAGGGACGGCACCCCCACCTCGCGGGCACGCACCCGCATCGCATCCCGCATCCCCCACTTCTCCCACCACCCCGACCACCTCCCCCTCCTCGTCCGGGCCCTCACCCGCCTCTCCCTCATCCCCGCCCCCACCCCGGCCGCCCTCCTCGCCCGGTTCCGCGCCCTCGCCGACCTTCCCCCCTCCACCCGCCTCCCCCTCCTCTGGGCTGCGGCCATCGCCCCCGACGGGGCCGACCCCCACCCCCTCGCCGCCGCCCTCCTCGCCCTCCCCGACCTCCTCCCCCCCACCCACACCTACACCCCCTCCACCATCACCCGTGCCCTCCGCCTCGCCCTCACCCTCCACACCCAACCCCACACCCAACCCCACACCCCCCCACCCATCGAGGACCTCGCCTCGCTCGGCCTCCTCGTCCCCCACGAAACCACCCTCTCCCTCACCCCCCACATCCCCACACTCCTCAACCCGCCGGAGACCCCTCCGTTCAAGGTGGAGGCCTCGGGCCACCTCATCGTACATCCCCACGCCGTGCTCTCAGACCTCCTCGTCCCCTGTGCGGCCCTCTCCCTCATACGCCACGACACCGTCTCCCGCTACGAACTCACCAAGCCCGCCCTGCGCCGCGGCCTGGAGACAGGGATTGAGATTGCCGAGCTCCGCCTCGCCCTCACCGTGGGAAGCGGCCACCCCGTCCCCCAACCGGTCGCCGCCACCCTCACCCTCTGGCAGGAGGAGGCCGAGCGGGCCCGCCACCTCCGGGGAATCGTGGCGATCCTGGAACCCGAGTACGCCCGGATCGTCCGACAGAGCCCCCAATTCTCCGCCTGTGTGTGGGAGACCCTCGGAGAGACCATCTTTCTCGTCAGGGAGGAACGGTGGGAGGAGTGGAAGACCCTCCTGGAACACGCCGGGATAGGCCTCCTCGGCCCCGTGGAGGAAGAGACCCCTCCCTCGGAGGGGCCGCTCCCCCTCCCGACCCACCTCGCCCCCCCGGTGGTACCCGTGCTCCCGGAAGCCCTCACCGCCCCGCCCCCCGACCTCAGGCCCGCCCTCCTCGAGGCCCTGGAACGTACCCCCCTCTCTGAGGAGGCGCGCCACCTCCTCAAGGCACGCATCGAGGAAGGCTACATCCTCACCCCCGCCCAACTCTCCGGAGAAACAGCGGACACCGAGCTCCTCGAATCCGACGGACTCGACTACCACGGCAAGCTCAGGGTCCTCGAAGAGGCACTCTCCCACGCAGGCGACCTGGTGGAGGTGTGCATCCTCGGACACAAGGACCCCACCACCCTCCTCGTGCGCCCCCTCGCCCTCAAAAAGAAGGGGGCCTCCCACTACCTCGAAGCGATCCCCGAGGGAGAAGAGGCCCCGCTCCACATCCCGGTCCGCACCATCCAGCACGTCCGCCGCATCCCTCGCACACTCACGGGCTAGCTTCACTCCACCATCACCCGCATCCCCATCCCCAGCCCCCACTCGGTGCTCTCCATACCGCTCTTCCCGTCCGCAGCCTGGTACCACGTTCCCTCTTCCTTGAAGTACGAATCCCCCTTTGCCATGGAGACGAGTCTGTACCACCCCCTCCCGTAGAGGGAAAGACCTTTCCACAGGAAGACCTGGAGCTCACCGGAGACATCGAGGAGCACCCCCCCCGCCATCTTGTCGAGAAAGAGAATATCGCGAAGCACGTGTTCGTCGAGGGTCACAGCGAGGGGATACGGCGACCACATCACCGAGGTTTCGGCCTCGAGCCGGGTGCTCGGCCGCATCCCGCACCGGAAGAGGAGCACCGGACCCATCACCTCCTGCTCATAGGTGATGACCTCGCCGTCGAAAGAAGACTTCGGCTCATCCCCTGTCCACTCGGGGTAGGGCCACCCCGTACCGGAGGAAGGATCATAGGGGTCCCCCACCCCACTCGGGTACTGGGCGTAGCCGTCGTGGGCCGACCAGTACCGGTGGAGGTACTCCCACCCGGCTCCCAGCGAGATCCTCACCGCCGAGCGGTCCACGATCCGGAACGAGAGGCCCCCTCCTATCTCGCGGTACGGGCCCAGCTCCACAGGGTGGGTGGAAAAGTGCGTGGGATCGGGATCACCCAGGTTCATGTAGTCGTAGTCCTCCATCCACGCACCGGGCTCACGGCCGCCCACGAGGAAGGCATACCAGCCCTCGATCCCCACCCTCCACCAGGAGAGGCCGGCCTCTGCCTCGAGGAGCCAGCCTTCCGCCGGCCACACGAGCCGGCTGAGGAGGTGATCCCCCTCGTCCCACTTCTGGTAGACCAGCTCGTGGGCCTCTCCGGTGAACCACGAGGTCTCAAGAGAGGACGAGAAGGCCCAGCCGTCAAGGGCCCAGAGCCCACCCACCCCCACACTCACAAGCCACACGAACACGCAGAAGGGACGCATAACGGGAAGTATAGCACACAGGGCACGATCCTTCTATAACGCGCACCGGTCAACGCATCCCCAGCTCCCGCATCCTCCTCATGAGGTTCGAGGGGGCCATGCCGAGCTTGCGCGCCGTCCTGGAGACATTCCCCCCACACCGGGAGAGGTGATAGGCGATGTAGGCCCGTTCGAACTCCCGCCGCGCCTCGCCGAGGGGGCGGGGAGCGAGGAGGAGGTCCTCTACGAAGGCCTTCCTCCCCTCATCCCTCACCTTCCCCACCACTTCGGGCCCGATCACCGGCCCCTCGGAGAGGAGGGCCGCCCGCCATACGAGGTGCTGGAGCTCCCGCACATTGCCCGGATACTCGCCCTCCATGAGCACCGAGAGGGTCTCCCGGGAGAAGCTCCGCCCCTGCCCCAGCTCCTCGCACACCCGTCTGAGAAAGACCTGTGCGAGGAGCGGGATATCCTCCCTCCGCTCCCTGAGTGGGGGGACGTGGATCCTCAAGACCCCCAGCCTGTAGTAGAGATCTGCCCGGAACGATCCCTCCCTCACCATGGCTTCGAGGTCCCTGTTCGTGGCGCACACCACCCGCACATCGGCCCTCCGCGGCCTCTCGGCCCCCACGGGATAGTACTCCCCCGTCTCGAGGACCCGCAGGAGCTTCGCCTGCTGGGAGGCCGGCAGCTCCCCCACCTCGTCCAGAAAGAGCGTCCCTCCCCTCGCCTCCTCGATCCTCCCCTTGCGCCGCCTCTCGGCCCCGGTGAAGCTCCCCTTCTCGTGTCCGAAGATCTCACTCTCAAAGAGATCCGCAGGGACTGCAGCGCAGTTGAGGGCCACGAGCGGCCCCCGGGCTCGCCTGCTCAAGAGGTGGAGGAGTCGCGCCACGTGCTCCTTCCCCGTGCCGCTCTCACCGGTGACCAGCACGGGGACCTCCACCCGGGCCGCCTTCTCGACGAGCCGCCGCACCTCCCGAATGGCCTCAGATTCCCCGAGGAGGGCGTACCGCTCCCTCTCCTGCTCCACCACCTTCCGGGCGAAGACCTCGCTTGCCGTCCGCTCGGCCACGATTCTCACCTTCTGTAAGGAGAGCGGCTTCTCCAGGAAGTCCACCGCCCCCCGCCGCAGTGCCTCCACCGCTCGCTCCACCGTGCCATAGGCCGAGATCATCACACACGGAAGCTCCGGCCAGCGCTCCTTTATACGCCCCAGGAGGGCAAGCCCGTCCTCTCTCCCGAGCCTCACGTCGAGGAACACCAGGTCCACGGGCTCGGCCTCCAGCACCCTCAGGGCCTCCGCACCAGACCCGGCCCCCCTCACCTCCCACTCGGGGAAGGCCATGCGGAACCCCTCCACCACGTCGCGCTCGTCGTCCACCACCAGTACCGTCATACCCCCTCCCACCCGGGAAGCCGCACCTCCACCCGCGTCCCCTCCCCCACACGCGACCACATCACCACCCTCCCCCCCATCTCCCCCACCAGGAGCCGCACCAACGCCAGTCCGAGCCCCATCCCCCCCTCCTTCCCGCTCACCCCCGGCTCCCAGACCCGCTCCTGCTCCTCCTCCGGGATCCCCGGTCCCCTGTCCCACACCTCCACCACCCCCTCCTCCCCCTCACCCCACACCCTCACCCCTGCCGGCGCCCCCGTATCCCTCGCGTTCGCACACAGGTTGCGTACCACCTCGGCGAGGAGCACCCCATCCGCACGCACCACCACCTCCCCACACACCTCGCACCCCATCCCCGGAAACTCCCCCACCACCTCCCTCACCACCTCGCCCACCACCACCCGACCGGGCCTCGCCTCCGGAAGGTGCGCCAGGTCGCGCAGGCGGGCGAGCACCCCGTCCACCTCACCCAGCTTGCGGAGCACGAACCCCAGCCGCTCCCCGCAGAGCCCCTCCCCCACGGAAAGCCCCTGCTCCACCACCATACGGACCGGCGAGAGGAGGTTCCGCACCTCGTGGACGCAGACCCGCGCCATCTCCTTCCAGCCCCTGAACCGCGCCAGATCCCCCACCTCCTGCTCGTACCGCTCGAGCCTCCGGAGCATCCCCGTATAGGCCGCAACGAGCCGCCTCACCTCGTACACCCCCCCTCCCGCCGGCACCTCGCCCCCGCGGAACTCCTCCATGAGCCGGGCGAGCTCCAACACCGGCCTCCGCACCCTCCTCACATAGAAGAAAACCACAAGCCCACTCAACACCACCTCACCGGCGAGCACCGCGAACATCGCCCGAAGCACCTCCACCCTTCTCCGCTCCTGTAGGAGTCGCACCCCCTCGAGCACCCCACTGAGAAGACGCGCATCCTCATCCGAGAACCGTCCCTTCACCCCTTCTATCGCAGACATGAGAGCACCCTCCACCCGATCGTACACCGCCACCACCACCCCTGTCGCCATCACCCAGAGGAGGAGGACGAGCACCACCACCAGCAACATCCACACCCATCCCCTCACCGCTCATCCCCCCTCACACGGAGCCAGGCCCCCACCGCCCCCACAAACCCCACCACACACCAGACCACAAGCCCCCAGGCGGCACGCCCCCATCCCACCTCACCCCTCCACGCCCCCTGCAACACCACCACCAGGTGCCGCATCGGGAAGAGCTCCCCCACCGCCCTGAGCCCCGGGGGCACCATATCCCACGGGAAGGTCGCGCCCGAGAGAAACAGCTGGGGAAAGAAACACACCATCCCCACAATGGAGGCGGTGCGTGCCCGCCTGAAGACCAGTCCCACCACCGCCCCCCACATGAGGAAGCAGAGCGCCCCAAGGAAGAACCCCACCCCAAACCCCACACCGTTCACCGGCCCCCTCATCCCGTAGCCCACCATCGCCACCACGTAGAGGAGGAGTCCGCCCAGCACGGTCACCACCAGGTACACCACACTCCAGGCCACGGGATACCCCCACGAAGGAAGAGGCGTCATCCGGAGCCGCTTCAGAACCCCCTCCTCCTTCTCCTGCCCAATCCCGGAAGGGATCCCCATCATCCCCATCGTGAGAATCACCATCGCAAAAAGCGACGGCACCTCATACTCCAGATACCCCTCGTACGAGCCGAACATCGCACCATAGAGCACGAGCAACAGAGAAGGAAAGACAAAGGTAAAGAAGACCGCCACCGGTTCCCGAAGGAACAGGGACAGCTCCACCTTTGCAAGCTCATACACCCCTCTCATCCTCATACCTCCCCGTGAGTGAGAGAAACACATCCTCAAGAGAAGGACGGCGAATCGAAAGCCCGCCTATCCCCTCAGCGTGCACAAGCCGACGGACCACCTCCACCACCTGCTCCTTCCCACCCCTACAGACCACCACCCCATCCCGCCACTCCACCCCATCCATGCCCATCCCCTTGACCACATCCCCCACCTCACCTTCAGGCGCTATCACGTAGCCTCCCCCGTACGCCTCCACCAATTCCCCCGGACTCCCCATGGCCACTACCCTTCCCTGGTGGAGGAGGACCACCCTGTCACAGAGGACCTCCGCCTCCTCCATGTAGTGGGTGGTGAGCACCACCGTGGTCCCCATCTCCTTCACCCTCCGGATGAGGTGCCACACCTCCCGCCTCCCATGAGGATCAAGCCCGGAGGTCAGCTCATCCAGGAAGACCAGGCGCGGCCTAT
The DNA here is from genome assembly GCF_000147075.1 of Spirochaeta thermophila DSM 6192. NCBI lineage: Bacteria > Pseudomonadati > Spirochaetota > Spirochaetia > Winmispirales > Winmispiraceae > Winmispira > Winmispira thermophila. The sequence goes on along the minus strand of NC_014484.1, from coordinate 378,631 downwards.
GCAGGAGCGCGAGCGCGAGGAGGAGACGCTGTCGCAACCCTCCCGAGAGCTCCTCCCACCGCGCATCCTCCCTCCCCCCAAGACCGCACACCGAAAGCACCTCCTCCCACCACGCCCGGTCCTCACTCCCGTAGATCGCGGCAAAGAGCCTCACCGCCTCCCTCACCTTCATCCCCCTGGGGAGCGCATCATCCTGGAGCTGGCACCCTATCGTGCTCCGCACCCCCCTCCCCTCCCTGCTCCAGGGAACCACCCCCCACACACGGATGAGCCCCCTCTCGGGACGACGAAGGCCCTCCATACACTCAAGGAGGGTGGTCTTCCCCGCCCCGTTCGGCCCCACTATACCACACACCTCCCCCTCCTGCACCATGAGGGAGACGCCCGCGAGTGCCTCCCTCTCACCGTATCGCTTCACCACATCACGGACCTCAATCACCACCATCGTCACCTCCCTCTGGGACAACCCACCTTCCCTCGGTCATCGGGTTGTTCCCCCAAAGATCCTGCACAGGCGAGAACACAGAAGAATAGAGCGCGAGGGAGATCCTCACCCGGACCTCACTCCCCCGGTACCGCTCGACCTCCTCGAGCACCCTCACCTCACACAGAGAAAACACATCCTCCACATCCTCGCGAGAGAGAGGCCTCTCCCCCTCCACCGCGTAGAACTCCCCCACGCGCTCCACCCTCTGGGAGACGGCAAACCGCCTCACAAGACGCTCATCCACCCATACCTCCACCCTGGTCACCACCGTCACAGGGACATAGGCATCGATGAGCGAGAAGAGCTGATCATTGATCACCCCGGAGGCACGAACCTTCACAAAGAGCCCTCCTTCCTCCATATGGAAAGAGGGCTCCGAAAGCCACACCTCGGGAAACGGGCTCGCCAGTCCCAGCACCAACCCGAGGATACGAATGATACGCTGCACGCACCCTCCTTATACCTTCACTATACCACACCGCCGTGCGTGCTACTCCTCCTCCCACTCCGCCCAGCCCCGGTCGTTCACCTTCCCCCTCTCCGAGAACACGCCACCGAAGCCCACCCCTACCCCGAGGAAGAACCGGTGAGGAGAGGAGGAGGGCACGCCCTCCACCGGATAGGTGTACTCACCCGGCCCCATGATGCTCCAACTCTGGTACGGCACGTAGAAGTAGTAGGCCTTTACGAGAAACCCTGCCACACCGGGCATCCACAGGAACTGAAGACCTACCCCTACCCTGATCTCGGAAGAGGTGAGCCGTACCCCTACCCTGGGATCATCGAGCAGATCATCGAACGAGGCCGAACCGCCCGGAGGATCGATGAGCTCGATCTCAGTTCCTCCTGCACCCACCGTTCCCACCGGCATGAAGATCACCTGACCAAGGCTGAGCGGCACGCCGACCTCCAGCCCCCCATAACCGCTCGTCCGACTGAGGAGCTTCCCATCAGGCCCTTTGCTCTCGGCAAAGAACCCCTCACCACCACCCCATCCCCCGATATACACGCTGCCGAGAAAAGCACCGCCACCTCCCCCCATACCGAACGTGAACGGCGAGAGCTCATCGTACCCATGTGCGCTCAAGGTACCATTGAGGGGAAGCGTGTCACCGGGAAGCCCCTCCATCACACCTGAGGCCATCACGTACCCGACCCCCCCCCACGCTTCGGCGGTAATCACCGAAGAAGCCAGGCACAAGAGGAGCAGAGAGAACACAACCCTTTTCATGTCTTACCTCCACACGTCGTAGTCTTCCAAGGAAGACTAGCAAATACCGTACCATATCGACCGGAGAAGACGAAATCGACTCCTCGACATAACATCCTTACAGGGAAGGACTTGAGACACGCACCTCTCCTCCCCGGAAGATGGGATGCAGGGAGACCGCTCATGCTGTATCACTTTCGATATATCGATTTCGACAGATTCCTAGCCCGTCTGCCTGCCGTTCCCGTCCCGCTGCCTGGTATAGAGGAAACGGCGGATCTTGTGGGTGGCCGTCTTCTCGAGCGGCTCCTCCCGGATCTCGACCTTCCGTATGCGGGAAAACCCCGGCAGCCGGCGGTTCACCATCGCGACCAGCTCCTTCACCACGTCCTCCACTCCTTTCCTCACCTGCTCCGTCCCTTCCTTTGCAGCCGAAGCCACCTGTTGGACAAGCTCACCCACCTCCCTCGTCACCTCGTGCACCCCCTCCTGGGCCGCCCTCCCAGCCTCCTTTATCCCGTCTTCGAGCGCGGCGTAGAGGGTCTTCGCCCTCTCGCTCAACACGATGAGGGCCACGAGTTCTCCCTTCTCGCCCTCGTACACCAGGGATTCTTCCACATAGTCGGAGAGGTTGAGGAGCGACTCGATCTCCTCGGGGTAGATGTTCTCCCCGGAAGGCCCCACGATCACCGACTTGAGCCTCCCCTTGATGAAGAGCCGGCCCTTGCGGTCCATGGCCCCCAGATCCCCGGTCCTGAACCACCCGTCCTCGGTGAAGGCCTCTCTGGTCCGCTCCGGATCGCGATAGTAGCCCTTCATCACGTTGGGACCCCGGACCTGGATCTCTCCTTCAGCACCGGGCCGGGCATCCCTCGGCGCCCCCACGCCCCCCACGACCCTCCCCTCTTGATCCACGATCCTCACCTCCACCCCTTTGAGGGCAGGTCCGGTGGACCGGAGCACCGTCTTGCCCACCGAGGAACCTGCCACCAGCGGGGCGGTCTCGGTGAGCCCATAGCCTATGGCATAGGGGAAGCCCGAGGCCTTCAGGAACGCCTCCACATCCGGGGCGAGCGCCGCCCCCCCGATCCCGAAGAACCGGATCGCCCCGCCAAGGGAGGCCAGGAGTTTCCGGCCTGCGATCTTCGTCGCGAGCGGACGGGTGAGGGGAAACCGATAGAGGGGATGGGACTCGAGGGATGGTTTCACCTTGGTGCGGTAGATCTTCTCTATGATGAGAGGCACGGTGAGCATCACCGTGGGACGCACCTCACGCAAGGCGGGGAGGAGGACGCTCGCCGTGGGTGGCCTTCCGAGATAGGTGGTACGCGCCCCGCTCGCCGTGGCGATGAGCATCCCGATGGTACACTCGTAGGTGTGAGCGAGAGGAAGGACCGAGAAGAACCTGTCCCTGGGATACACCTTGAAGATGGAACGAGAGGCCTCCACCTCGAAGATCAGGCTGGCGTGGGAGAGCATCACACCCTTACTGTGCCCCGTGGTGCCCGAGGTGTAAATGAGGGAAGCGGTCTCATCCGGATCGGGGAAGACCGGAGTGAAGTCTGGCGCGTACTCCCTGTGTTTCCGGTCTCCTCCTTCGAGGACTTCGAGGCCGGCATCGTCCATCCTGTCGATGAGGAGCACGGGGAGATCACCCTCGAGGAGGCCTGCCTCACGCAGCTTCTCGAGTGACCGCTCCGTGGCACACACCACGCGTACCCCTGCGTGGGAGGCCACCTCCCTCACCTGGTCGGTGGAGAAGTCGAGGAGCACCGGCACGGATATCCCGCCTGCCAAGGAGATACCAAAATAGGCCACAGGCCAGCCCGGCCTGTTCTCGGCGAGGATCATCACCCGGTCCCCCGGCCCGACGCCCAGGTCACGGAGCACAGAGGCCACCCCCGCGCTCCTCGCACCCAGCTGGGCGTACGTCACCGGCTCCTCGATGCGCCCGTTCCAGAACAGGTCGAAGGCCGGCCGCTCCGCGTACTCCCTCGCTGCTGCGAGGACCAGGTCGCTCAAGGTCTTTCTCTCGATGTGCACCATCAAGGAACCCTCCGCGCTCTTTCCCCATATTGTACTGAATCCCGGCCGATAAAGCAAACCGCACCGGCCTACCGCCGGGGCGGATGCCGGAAGACGATCCCCATCACCTGGTAGACCAGGCGCGCGGCCACGAAGGCGCCCACGTGACTCCCCTTCGCAGGGGCCAGCTCGACCACGTCGAAGCCCACGACGGTGTGGGCCTCGGCCACCCGCTCGATGAAGTCGAGCACCTCGTACCAGAAGAGGCCGCCCGGCTCAGGGGTACCGGTCTCCCACACCACCGAAGGATCGAACCCATCCACGTCGATGGTGAGGTATACGTTCGAAGGGAAGTCGGGAGGAAGCGCGAGGGGCGCACCGGTCCTTCTCAGTTCTGGAGCGTCCTTCCAGAACACCTGCCTCCCCGCCAACTCTCTCCGGAGCGCCACCTCCCCGGGAGAGAGGCTCCTCACCCCTGCCTGGAAGATACTGAAGCCGTGGTCGAGCGCCCTGCGCATCACGCACGCATGACTGAAGCGGGATCCCTCGTAGGTGTCACGCAGGTCGGCGTGGGCGTCGATCTGGACGATCCCGACCTGTCCGGGACCATAGACCTCCTTGAGGGCCTCCCACGCCCCCACCGAGACCGTGTGCTCGCCTCCGAGGAGGACGGGCACCCGCCCCGAACGGAGAACCGGCCGCATCCGAGCCGCCACCTCCCGGGCCATCCGCTCAGGGGTACGGGCCTTCACGGGCCCGCCGGTGTGGATCCCCACCTCTGCCGGGATGCCCCGCCCGTCCCACACCTCGAGCTGGCCGGAGGCCTCGAGGATCGCAGACGGCCCCCGGGCCGCCCCCTTGCCGAAGGATGTGGTGCGCTCATAGGGCACCGGGATCACGTGAAAGAAGGCCTCCTCCGGTGAGGCATTGGGGATCTCGCTGTGGAGGAAGTGGGGATACCGCATGAGGCCTCCTGTACACGTCGCCGAGGTCTTACGAGAGGCGCCGCTTGAACTCCTCATACTCGAACGAACGGACGAGGGTGAAGGACTGCTCCTTCGAACTCCATATCCCGATCGAGGGGAGCTTCACACCGTTGAACGTGGTGGTCTTCACCATGGTGTAGTGGGCCATGTCGTCGAACACGAGGCGGTCGCCCACCTCGAGGGGCCTGTCGAAGCTGTAGTCCCCTATCACATCGCCGGCGAGGCACGAGATGCCACCGAGGCGGTAGGTGTACGGCCTCTCGCCGGGGAGTCCCGCGCCCCACACCTCGGGTCGGTAGGGCATCTCGAGCACATCGGGCATGTGGGTGGTCGCCGAGGTATCGAGCACCGCGATCCGCATCCCGTTTTCGACGATATCGACCACCTCGGCGACGAGCACCCCCGTCCCCAGGGCGATGGCTTCACCGGGCTCCAGATAGACGTCGACCCCGTAGCGGGATCTGAAGTCCCTCACCAGGTCGATGAGCCTGTCCACGTCATAGTCGGGCCGGGTGATGTGGTGTCCCCCTCCCCAGTTCACCCACCTCATGCGGGGCACAAACTCGCCAAACCGCTCTTCAAAGGCCTGGAGCACCGCCTCCAGGGCGTCCACGTTCTGTTCACAGAGGGTGTGGAAGTGGAGCCCGCTGATCCCATCCAGGAGCTCAGGCCTGAACCGGCTGCGCACCACCCCAAGCCGTGAGTTGGGGCCGGAGGGATCGTAGATGGCGGCCGGGGCCCCCGAGCGCTCGGGGTTCACCCTGATCCCCGCCTCCACCCGGCGGGGAGCCGACCCGACGAGGGGGCCAAACCGCTCCCACTGGGAGAAGGAGTTGAAGATGAGATGATCGGTGAGGGTGAGAAGCTCCCTCACCTCGTCCTCTTTGTAGGCAGGACCGTAGGTGGACACGATGCCCCCGAAACACTCCCTCCCCAGACGGGCCTCCCACACCCCTGAGGCGCACGTACCGGAGAGGTACGACGAGACGAGAGGCGCGAGGCTCCACATCGCAAACCCCTTCAGGGCGAGGAGCACCCGCGCCCCGCCCTCCCTCTGCACCCTGTCGAGGATCTTGAGATTCTCCTCCACCGCATCGCGGTCCACCACAAAGCACGGGCTCGGGACCGCCTGCGGATCGAACCCCTGGAATGCCCCCTCTCTCATGCCTCGGGATCCAGCTCCACCACCTTCCAGGGAAGGCCGTACTCGCCGATCCTCTCCATGAAGGGATCGGGATCGAACTCCTCAGGGGTGTACACCCCCGGCTTCTTCCAGGCGCCATCGAGGACGAGGGCGGCGCCGAGCACAGGAGGCACGCCCGCGGTATAGCTCACCGCCTGAGCTCCCGTTTCCTTGTAGGCCTCCTGGTGGTCGCAGATATTGTAGATGAAGATCCTCCGCTTCTTGCCGTCCTTGATACCGGTCATGATGTTCCCGATACAGGTCTTCCCCTTGGTACGGGGCCCGAGCTCCGCAGGATCGGGGAGGACCTTCCTCAGGAAGTCGAGAGGGGAGATCTTCACCGGCCCGAGGTCCACCGGCTCGATGCTCGTCATGCCGATCCTCTGGAGGGTCCGCAGGGTCTGGAGGTACTCGTCCGAGAACTTCATCCAGAAGGTGGCCTTCTTGATCGTGGGGAAGTTCCTCACCAGGGTCTCGAGTTCCTCGTGGTACATGAGGTAGACCGGATAGGTGCCCAGTCCTTCCGGACACTCGAAGTCCCTCTTCTCCGAGAGCGGAGGGGTCACCTTGAACTCCCCACCCTCCCAGTGGCGGGCCGGGAGGGTGATCTCCCTGATGTTCACCTCGGGGTTGAAGTTGGTGGCGAAGGGAAGACCGTGGTCACCGGCATTCACGTCCACGATCTCGAGTTCGTGTATCTCGTCGAAGTAGTGCTTTGCGGCATAGGCCACGTACACGTTGGTCACCCCTGGGTCGAACCCGCAGCCAAGAAGGCCCACGAGCCCCTGCCCTCGGTACGGCTCCTTGTACGCCTTGAGCTGCCAGTCGTAGGAGAAGGACTTCTCATCCTTCGGTTCGTAAGCCGCCGTATCCACGTAATGCACGCCCTCACGCAGGCAGGCCTCCATGATGGCCATGTTCTGATAGGGAAGCGCCACGTTGATCACGATGTCGGGCTTGAAGTCCTTGATGAGCGCCTGCACCTGTTCCGGGTAGTCCGCATCAACCTGGGCGGTGCGAATGGGCCTCTCGATCTCGCTGGCGATCTTCTCGCACTTCGAGACCGTCCTGCTCGCGAGCATGATCTCGGAGAAGATCTCAGGATACTGCGCACACTTGTGCGTGGCCACACGTCCTACACCGCCTGCCCCGATGATGAGCACCCGTGCCATGAGCGTCCTCCTCTTGTCCTGGGATAGCGAGACTCAAACAGGAACAAGAGTATAGCAGATCGGGCCGCGGGGGGGAACCCCCGTCCTCCTACCCCCGCAACTCCCTGTATCGGGCGGCGAAGAGCCTCATCTGTTCCTCGGCCTGTGCCTCGAGCATCCTGTCGCCCGTGATGATCCGGCATCCCGCCCGCCGGGCAGCTTCGAGAAAGGGGGTGATGCGAGGGGTGTAGACGATGTCGTAGCAGATCTCGTCGCCCTCGAAACGATACCACGGGACAGGGCTGGCCGGTTCCTTTCCCTCCATACCCACACTCGTGGTCTGGACGATGAGCCCCCTGAACTCCCTCATGCGCTCCGCACTCTCCGGGGAAAGGGCCCCCCAGTCCACCCCGAACTCCCCGGCGAGGACCCGCGCCCGCTCCTCCGTGCGATTGAGGACGAGGACCCTGAACCCTTCCTGGACGAGTCCGTACACCACCGCACGGGCGGCGCCCCCCGCCCCCAGCACCACCGCCGCCTTCATCACGGGATCCCCACCCCGAGCGATCTCCTCGCGGAGCGGCCTGAGGAAGCCCTCCACGTCCGTGCTCGTCCCGAACCACCCGCCGTCCCTCCTCACCATGGTGTTGCACGAACCCACCGCCTGGACCACGGGGTCGCAGACGGTCAAGAAGGGAATCACCCCCTCCTTGTGAGGGATGGTCACCGAAAGGCCCTGGAGGGGAAGCTCGTCGGCGAGGTCCATGAACGACGCGAGCTCGTCCACCTGGATGGGGAGGTACACCGCATCCATCCCCTCTCTCCTGTACACGGGGTTGTGGAGGTGAGGAGAACGGGAATGGAGCACAGGGTTCCCGATCACGCCGAAGAGCACCGTGGATTCGGAGAGTTCCCGCACCCGGTAGAGATCCGCCATGACGCCGGGGTCGAGGTGCCCCGGCGCCGCGGTCCTCCCCGGATCAGAGGTGAAGGTGAGGAGACTCCCCCATGCGAGGGAGAGGATCCGTGTGGGCACACCGTAGGGACCCATGCCGAGGAGGATGTAGGAACCGGGGGGAAGCCCCCTCGCAGTGAGGCGCCGGTGGAGCCGCACGAGGCGGAGCAGGTCCTCCGTGCCCCCGAGCATGCAGGCCGCCTTGGGGACGAGCCCCTGACCTACCGTCTCGACCATCCAGTCCTCGAGGTCCTCCGGCACCCCATCCATCACGTGCCGCGATCGTATCACGTACATCCCACGCCGTCGGGCCTCGTCCACCAGCCAGTCGGCCGCCCACGCCTCCACGTCCACGTACGCCCATCCCCCTTGACGGATGAGCTCCCCCAGGGCCTCGTCGTGCACGTCCTCCGTGCCCTCGAAGAACCCACCGTCCCTGTCGGACCTGAGCGTGAGGATGGCGGGGAGCCCGAGACCGGACGCCCACTCCCCCAGCCCCTCCCACTCGCCCTCGTCCATGCAATCCGCCCGCACTTCCAGGAGATCCACTTCCTCCCGCCAGCGGGCGAGCTGCGTCTCCGCCTCTTTCCTCGTTCTCCCGGTGAGAGAAAGACAGACGCCGCCCCTCATCAGGCCTCCTTGCGCCGGATGTTATCGCAACCGGTCATCCATGACCGGACGCCATGCTAGAAGTCCGCCCGATAGACGTACACACCCTCGATCCTCCCCGCTTTCCGCAGCACCTGCATCCTCACCGGGAAGCCCCTGTCGGGGAGCTCGAACACCGCGATCTCCCCCTCCTCCTGGAGGAGTCTCCCCTCCACCGAGGCCTCCGCCTCTTCCCACGCCATCCCCACCTCGATCCCCGCCACTCCACCCCCGTACCCCTCCCCCACGAACACCTGCCACACCCTCTCACGCCAGAAGAAGAGGACAAGGCCCTCACCGTACACGAAGGCCACGTCGTCCTGCCAGGCCTCCTCGCCCCTCACCGCCTCCACCCGCTCCGGCACGCCCAGTTCCTCGAAGGCCCGGGCGAGATCCCAGCCAAGCATTCCCACCGGGTCGGGGCCTCCCTGTGCCCACGCCCCTGCAACACCCACCACGAGGAGACAGATCACCCACGGGCTCCGCACGCTCATCACCTTAACCACACCACGGACCCGGCCTCGAGGTCAAGCCCGAGCGACGCGGACCCCTTCCCTGAGAAGCCGCTCGAAGTCCTCGGGCGGCACCGGTCTCGCGAAGTAGAACCCCTGGAACATCTCGCACCCCTCGGCCATGAGAAAGTCGAGCTGCCGTTCGTTCTCCACCCCCTCGGCGAGGGTGCTGATCCCCAGCGCCCTCGCCACTCCGATGATGGCCCGGACGATACCCTGCAGCGAGGGATCGTCCTCCACCCCCACGACGAACGACCTGTCTATCTTGAGGGTATCGAAAGGGAACCGGCGCAGGTACCCGAGCGACGAATATCCCGTACCGAAGTCATCGATGCACAACTTCACCCCCATGGCCCGAAGCTCGTTCATCTTCTCCACCGCCTCCTCGGGGTGATCCATGAGCACCCCCTCGGTGACCTCCAGCTTGAGAAACTTGCCTTCGAAGGCGAGGGACTTGAGGATCCCGGCCACCCGGAAGGCGAGGTCGTGAAGCTTGAACTGCGGCGGCGAGAGATTCACCGAGATGAAGAGCTCCCTGAAACCCCGGGCGTGCCAGAGTGAGAGCTGCTTGCAGGCCCGGTAGAGCACCCATTGTCCGATCGCCATAATGTCCCCCGTGGACTCCGCGAGGGGTATGAACCGGGCCGGCGAGACACTCCCCAATGCGGGATTGTCCCACCGTATGAGGGCCTCGGCTCCCACGATGGAGAGAGACCTGTCCACGATGGGCTGGTAGGCGAGGTGGAACTCCTCGAACCCATCCCTGAGGACCCGGCGCATGTGTTCGAGCACCAGTTCCTCCTCGAAGTGCCGTCGACCGATCTCCCCCGTGTAGAGGACCGCGCGCTCCTTCTCCCGCATGGCCTCGGCGACGGCGATGTGGAGCATCTCGAAGAGGGCGGGCCACTCCTCCCCGTGATCGGGGAAGAGCACGATCCCCACATAGCAGCCGAACTGGATGTCCTCCGCCGGAGGATCCTGGGGCACCATCACCACATCCGAGATCTCCTTGCCCAGGCTCACCGCCTCCTCGCCCCCGCTCACGAGCCGCGCTCCCAGGAACTCCTCCGGCCTGTCTCCCTGGTAGAGTCCGGGGAGCACCCTCCTTATGCGACGGGCGGTCTTGAAGAGGAGGACCCTGCTCCTGTCCCTGCTGTTCTCTATGCGCTCGTACTTCTCGTCGAGCCGAATCAGGAAGAGGGCGAGCTTCTTCCCCTCACGGGAGGCCTCCTCCGTGAGTCGCGAGAAGTCCTGTTCCAACCCCTTCCGCACGGGGAGCCCTGTATCAGGGCTCTGATCCACCAGACGCCTCACCTGGCGATATTCCTCCTTGAGTTTCTCGAGGGCGTCCTTCGTCCGTTTCGCCGCCACCAGGGTCTTCAGGATGTGCTGGACCACGGCATCGGGGACCCCGTGATCCCTGAGGGTCTGTTCCACCTCGGAGAGTGTCATACCACACAGTATAACAGGTGATCCGGAGGATTACAAATGAACGGCGACACCTGCGCCTTCCGAGGTGTGAGGGATTTCCTTGACTTACCGGGTGTAAGACATGATAATGGTCTCATGGGTGCGCTACCTCTCCTGCTTCCCGCGGCCATCGTCCTCGTCGGCCTGGTGATACTGACCGTGTATTTCAACCTCTACGTCCTCTCCGACCCCGAGAAAAAGGCGGAGCGAAAGAAGAGGCGCGACAGGCAGACGATCCTCAAGAAGGCCCAGCGAAGGCTCGTCCAGAACCCTCGTGATCCCGAGGCCCTCGTGGTACTCGCCGAGGCCTACTTCGAGGACCAGGAGTGGGAGAAGGCGCTGAAGCTCTACCAGGTGCTCGCCGAAGGGGTCACCGACAGGACCAAGGTCGACGAGTACGAGGTCCAGGTGCGAAGAGGGGTGTGCGCCTTCAGGCTGGGCCGCCACGAGGAGGCCTACCAGGCCTTCGCCGTGGCCTACAGCCTCAAGCCGGAGGCCTTCGAGGTGCGCTTCCACATGGGGGCGCTGGAGTACCTGCGGGGGGCCTACGAGCATGCGGTGAAACTCCTCTCTGCCGCGGCGGCCCAGCAACCCGAACACCCCGAGACGAGACGTTACCTCTCCCTCGCCCTCCACCGGAGCGGGAAATACAAGGAGGCCCTCCCCTCCATCAGGGCCATCCTCAACGAGATGCCCGACGACAAGGAGCTCCTCTTCGCCTATGCCGACTGTCTCGCGAACCTGGGCCAGAAGGAACAGGCCCTCTCCATCTTCACCCACCTCAGGGTGGATGAACAGTGGGGACCGCAGGCGTGCTTCAGGGCCGGACTGATCAACCTGGGTCTCCACAGGTACGAGCGGGCGATCAAGGACCTCGAGATAGGAGTCCGCCACCGCGGTATGGACAACCAGCTCAGGCTCGAGATGGAGTACCGGCTTGCACAGGCCTACATCCACCAGAAGGAGATCCGCAAGGCGGTGGAACACCTGAGGGCCGTCCAACGCACGAATCCGCACTACAAGGACGTGGAGGCCCTCCTCAAGAAGTACGGAGAGCTCCAGCAGAACCAGAACCTGCAGACCTACCTCCTCGCCTCGCCGCCCGATTTCCTCACCCTCTGCAGGAAGCTGGTGGTGGCCTTCTTTCCCGGCGCATACGTACGGATCCTCAACATGAGCATAGAACGTTCCGAGTATGCGGACCTGCTCTGCGAGGTGGAGACGAGCCAGTGGCAGGATACGGTCCTCTTCCGCTTCGTCCGCACCACCGGGACCACCGGCGAGCTCGCAGTGCGGGACTTCCACGCCCGGCTCAAGGAGACGCGGGCGGACCGGGGCATCTGCGTGAGCGCAGGATCGTTCTCGGATGAGGCGAAGCGGTTCGTGGAGGCGAGGCTCATCGACCTGGTGGGGAAAGAGGACCTCATGGGCTATCTCAGGAAAGTGGACTCACTCAATCCCGTATGAGCATGAGACGTCACACGAGGAGTCTGCCCCTGGCTGCGATGAGGCTGCGGGGCGCATCGAGGAACGGGACCGAAACGGGAAGGACTTCCACCTCCTCGAAATGAGGGCGGAGCAGGCGGGCCTCCTCCTGCGCGGTCTCGAGCCTTCCCTTGTAGAGGAGGAGGTGTGCACCGGGGGAGAGGGGGTGGAGGTAGAGGGGGAGGGTGTCGGGCGAGAGGGGGAGAAAGGCGCGCGCAACGGCACAGGGTACGTGGAGCGGGAGGTCCTCGAGGCGGGCGTGGAGGACGGTACACCGCGCGAGGTCGACGGAGAGGAGGACGTGCTCGAGGAACACGGCCCGCTTCCCGCGTGCCTCCACGAGGAGAACCTCCAGGTGGGGGTTCATGATGGCGAGAGGGATGCCCGGAAGGCCCGCACCGCTCCCCAGGTCGGCGAGGGGGGAGGAGAGGAGCGCGCGGAGGTGGGGGAGGGGAGCGAGGGAGTCCAGCAGGTGGACCGCGAGGGCCTCGGGCGAAGGGTCGGCGACCAGATCGATGCGTGCACCCCACTCCGCGAGGAGGTGGAGGTAGGAGAGGAGGGCGGCGCGCTGGGAGGGGGTGGGCGAGAGGCCGAGGAGGGCGAGCCCGCGGTCGAGGAGGGAGGCGGGATCCTGCATCACCGGGCCTTCCTCGATCGGGAGAGATACACCATGAGGACCGCGATGTCGGAACTCCGGATCCCCGAGATGCGCGAGGCCTGTCCCAGGGAGAGGGGGCGTATCGTCGAGAGCTTCTCCCTCGCCTCGGAGGAAAGGCCCTCCACCTCCGAGTAGTCGAAGTGGTCGGGGATCCTCATGTCCTCCATCTTCCTGAACTTCTCCACCATCTGCTGTTCCCTGAGGAGATACCCCTCGTACTTCACGTCGATCTCGGCGGTCCGCACCCACGGACGGGGATACTTCGAGAGTTCGGGTACGAGGAAGGCCAGATCGTCCAGCGTGACACGGGGATCCTTGAGCACCTGGTAGAGCGGCTTGCCCACGTGGGGGGCGAGCTGGGGGAGCCTCCGCTGCTCGGCCTCTTCCTGGGCGAGCCGTCGCTGACGGAGGAGTTCCTTTATCGCATCGAGGACATGGATCTTCTCCTGTAGTCGCTCGAACATCTCGCGGGATTGCAGACCGATCCTGTAGGCCTTCTCCAGGAGACGGATGTCGGCCGTGTCGTGACGCAGGGCGAGACGGTACTCGGCGCGCGAGGTGAACATCCGATAGGGCTCCTTCGTCCCCTTGGTGACCAGATCGTCGATGAGGACTCCTATGTAGGCCTCGTCCCTTCCCAGGACGAGGGGGGGCTCTCCCCTGCACGCGAGTGCAGCGTTGATCCCCGCGACGAGCCCCTGGCCTCCCGCCTCCTCGTACCCCGAGGTGCCGTTGGTCTGACCTGCGATGTAGAGTCCCCGGATGCGCTTGGTCTCCAACGTGGGATAGAGCTGGGTGGGCTCCACGTAGTCGTACTCCACGGCATACCCGGGGCGCATGATGACCGCATGCTCCAGTCCGGGGATGGTGTGGATGAAGGCCTCCTGCACTTCCTCGGGGAGCGAGGACGAAATGCCATTCAGGTACATCTCCTCGGTCGAGAGTCCCTCGGGCTCCACGAACACCTGATGCCTGTCCCGGTCGGGGAAGCGCACCACCTTGTCCTCGAGGGAAGGGCAGTACCTCGGCCCCCTCCCCACGATCCTCCCGCCGTAGAGGGGCGACCTATGGAGATTCTCCCTGATGATCCTGTGGGTCTCGGGCGTGGTAAAGGTGATGTAGCAGGGGACCTGACGGACCTCGAGGGTGTCATGGGAGAAGGAGAAGGGGATGATCTCCTCGTCACCGGGCTGTTCCTGCATCTTGGAGAAGTCGAGGGAGCTTCGAAGGACCCGGGCAGGGGTTCCCGTCTTGAGCCTCCCCACGGTGAACCCGAGACGGCGGAGCACGCCCCCCAGTCCACACGCGGCCGGCTCGCCGAGCCTTCCCCCCGGCGTCTCGTACTCACCGATGAAGATCTTCGCCTCCATGAAGGTCCCTGTGGTGAGGACCACCTTCCTCGCATGGAATCGTCTCCCGCGTTCGGTCACCACCCCGCGGATCTCCCTTCCCGCCTCGTCGAGCACGAAGTCCACCACCGTGTCCTGGAAGAGGAAGAGCCCCTTCTGCTGCTCGAGGCTCCACTTGGCACGCTGCGCATAGGCCTGTTTGTCCGCCTGCGCCCGGGGGCACTGGACCGCCGGTCCCCTGCTCCTGTTGAGCATACGGAACTGGATCATGGTCCGGTCGATGAGCCTCCCCATCTCGCCGCCCAGGGCATCCACCTCGCGCACGATGTTCCCCTTGGCGAGTCCCCCGACGGCCGGATTGCAGGACATCTTCCCGATGGTGTCCAGGAGCTGCGTGATGAGCACGGTGCTGCACCCCAACCTGCTCGCCGCCAGGGCGGCCTCTATCCCCGCATGGCCGCCCCCTATGACGATGACATCAGCGTCCATGATCCCTCACTTTCCCACACAGAAACACGAGAAGATCCGTTCCAGGATGTCCTCGCGGGTCACCTCGCCCGTGATCTCTCCGAGGGCCTCCATGGCGTCGTGGAGGTACACGGCAAGGGCGTCGAGCGGCGCTCCCCGGGAGAGGGCATCGAGCCCCCCCTCGAGGGAGTCCCTGCAGCGCACGAGGGCATCCCTCTGCCGCTCGGAATCGATCACCACCTCGGCTCCTCCCCCCTCCGCTTCGGGGAAGACACGATGGAGGGTCTCCTCGAGCCGGGCAAAGCCCTCACCCGTACGACAGCTCAGCGGGATGAACCCCTCCGGCGGGGGGAGCACGGCCGAGGCATCCACCTTGTTCCACACCGGGATCAAGGGCCGCTCTGCACCCAACTCCGCGATGAGCGCTTCCTCCCCCTCGGAGAAGCCCTCGGTGCCGTCCACCAGATAGATCACCGCGTCCGCATGGGAGAGGATCTCCCTCGTCCGCCGGATCCCCTCCGTTTCCACAGGATCCCCCCCGTCGCGGATCCCTGCTGTGTCGTAGAGGAGCACCGGCACGCCCTTGAGCGAGATCCATCCTTCGAGGTAGTCACGCGTGGTGCCGTGCACCTCCGAGACGATGGCCCGGTCCTCCCTCATAAAGAGGTTGAAGAGCGAGGACTTTCCCGCGTTGGTCCTTCCGGCGAGCACCACACGGACCCCCTCCCGGTAGAGCCTTCCCACCCGATACGTGGCGAGCAACCCGTCCACCTCGTGCAATGCCTCCTGGATGAGGTGGGCGCTCACCGGGTGCTCGACGTCCTCTTCCGGGTAGTCGAGTTGCACCTCCACCTCGGCCACTACGGAAGCGATCTTCTCCTTTATCGCATCGATGCGTGCGTGGAGCCTCCCCTCCAGCCGGTGAAGGGCGAGGGTGTGCGCGTTCGCCGTACGAGCCGAAACGACCTCGTGCACCGCCTCCGCCTCGGTGAGATCCACCTTCCCGTTGAGGAAGGCCCTCAAGGTGAACTCCCCAGGCTCGGCGGCCCGAAACCCATGGGCGAGCAAGGTCCGCATGATCCGCTCCACTCCGGCGGGGCTGCCGTGACAGGATATCTCCGCCGCATCCTCCCCCGTATAGCTGTGAGGCGCCCTGAACACCGCGAGGAGCACCTCGTCCAGCATCTCCCCGGTCCCGGGATCCACAAGGGCACCATGGGCGAGGGAGTAGCCTCTCATGGAAGAAGGCCTCTTCCTCCCCCTGAAGAGCGGATCGAGCGCCTCGAGGCATCCGACACCGGAGGTCCTGATCACCGCGATGGCGCTCCTACCCCACGGCGTGGCGAGTGCCACGATACGATCATCGAGTCGATACATAGACACACCCCCGGATGTACCACAAAGATACGAAAAAACCGGGGGTGTGTCATCGGAGGGAATCTACGGGAGCGAGGCGAGGACCTTCTCGCCCAGAACCTCCCCCAGGCTCGCGAAGGCCGCGGCGAGGGCGGCCTCGACCGATCTCCCCCGAGCCCGCTTGAAGGCCTCGGCGGTGGCGATCACCCGACCGGTCACGAGATCCACGACCTTCACATATCCACTCACCCGGACCATCACCCCGTCGCCATCCTCGGAGAACTCGTCGATCCTCGCATTCCCCACGATCACCCTCGCGATGTCCCTGCGCGCGCGGGCCCACGAAACGAAGGCCTCATCCCCCTGTTTCGAGAGCGTCTCCACGCCCTCGGGGATACCCTTGAGGGAGAAACCCTCCTGCGAGAGGAGCCTCATGAGCCCTCTCTCGGTGCCGCGCTCCTTGAGGAGTCCTCCGGAGGAATCGAGGTCGAGGATGAGCACCCCCGTGGGCACCGTCTTGCTGCGCGATTCCACCCTGTAGTGGAACACCGCCTGCTTGGAGAGCACCACCTTCTTCACCGCATCCGCGGCCTCCCGGAAGGTTCCGGGGAGGTCTTCCAGGAGCTCGAGTGCCGACGAGAGATCGAGCCGCACCGTGATCTCCCCGCTCCCCGGCACCTGCATCACGGGGAGCGAGAACGAAAATCCACCGCCATCCCCCGTGACCACGGGGACGGTACGGACCCGCATCCTCCCTGCGGACGTAGTCTCGCGATAGGAGACGAGCAGGGTGGCACCCACGACCCCCTCTCCCTCTCGCACCACCCTCCCCTGGAACTCAGCAGGGAACGCTTCACCCACATATGTGGTGAGATTGTCCCGCAGCACCTCTATCTCGAGCGGTTGCAAGGCCCGCACGGCCTTGTCCAGGTTCCGCTGGAACCGCACCTCGCGGTTCTCGAGGGAACTCGAGGCCGCAGCCCGCGCCGCATCGAGGAAGGCAACCGCAGCCTCGGCGTATCGTCCCTCCATGAGAAG
Organism: Spirochaeta thermophila DSM 6192; assembly: GCF_000147075.1. Lineage (NCBI taxonomy): Bacteria > Pseudomonadati > Spirochaetota > Spirochaetia > Winmispirales > Winmispiraceae > Winmispira > Winmispira thermophila. The sequence continues at coordinate 361,650 of NC_014484.1, read as the reverse complement.
GCGTTCACCCCGCCGTTCGGGTCCGGAAATGGCCTCCTCCGCCTCCTTGAAGAGAGCTTCGAGCCGTGCCTTCTCCTCGAGAAGGGCATCGCGTTCGTACCTGGCAAGGATGTAGACCGTGATACCGTTCTCGTCCTCGTACCAGTATCTGTCCACCACCTTGAACCCCGAGACCCGGGCGCTCCCCTCCTCCTTCACGGTCCTGCCAAGGGCCACTGAGAACTCTTCCAGGGAGGCCTGTGCTTCGCCCGTGGTCTCGGCGGTGATACGGACCCCCATGAAACGCATGATCTCGGAGATGAGGGCCTGCGTGGCCGCATCCTCGGCCTTCACCCTGCTCGAAGGATCGACCGCGTACCCCACGAAGTACTCGTAGCGGTCGTCACCTTGGGGCGGAGAGAGGACCCAATCCGGAGGGGCCTCTTTCCTGGCAGATCCAGGAGAGGTGCACGCGGAGAAAAAGAGTACGGCGAGTGCCGCATAGAACCAACCGCTCACGTGTCTCATGGTACGCTCCTCTTTCTCATCTTCGACAGATCGTCGCATATGCAACACACCAGAAAAGAGGCCCCACCCTTTCGGGGTGGGGCGTCGATCTTTTCGTATCAGAAGCCTTCCTCGAAGGCCTCCTTCACCCTGTCCCTCGCGGTCTTCTCTTCCTCGCTTCTGGGCTTCACCTGCTCGTCCGCGTTCTCGAGGGCCCTCCGCACCAGCTCATCCAGGGTGCGCCGTTCCACACCGTAGAGGGCCACGTACGTATAGGCGTCCTCTTCCACGGACCCGTCCTCCCTGTAGTACCTCATGAGCACCCAGTAGTCGTCGAGCTTCTTGAATCCCACGATGGTGGCCTGGGCGAGGGTCTTCACCACGGTCTCCATGTAGGTCTCGAGCCTGTCGAGATCGCCGGCCGCCGCACCCGCGAACTTCTGCTGCACCCTCAGGCTCACCTGCCGCGCGATCTCCGTGGCCGCCTGCATGTTCTCCACGTAGAGGCGGGCCCCCTCGAGATCCTTGGCCCTGGGGGACTCGAACTTGAACAGGTAGAGGTCCTTGTACTCGGGAAGCTGTTCCAGCTCCGCGACATCCATGAGGACCCAATCGGGGACGTCCTTCCCCCACTTGTAGTTCTTGTGATCGATGATGTCGGGCTTCTTCGCCACGGGCTTCACCTCGACCTGGGGCTTGGGCTCCTGCGGCTTCTCCTCCGGCGCTCCCTTACACCCGGCGACTGCCAGTACGACCAGGGCGAGGACCGCGAGCATGACCATTACTCCTCGTCTCATACGTTCCCCCTTACATGTGGAAGTATCATTCCGGACTCATTCCAGTCCGGTGTTGAAAGTCAACGACTTTCCTCGTATCAACACGGGCTCGAGGTACTCGAGGCCCGCAACGGTATCCGCCACTTCGTAGACGAGCTCCTCGAGCTCCTCCGTTCTCCCTAGAAAATATACCGCAAACTTCGTCTCTTCTCTGGTCTGATACACGGTCTGGATGTCCTTCACCCGTTCCTCTTTCCGCAAGGCCGACCTGAAGGCCGCCACCACCCTCGCGTCGGGCGTACCCTCGAGCACCAGGTCGTAACGGATCCCCCGGCTGTAGGCCCTGGCGAGGAGCTGCTTCGCCTGCCCCACCGCCACGGGCATGGCCTTGTAGATCGTGGACTGCAGGGCGTTGGAGACGGCGTCGAACTGCGAGACCCGGCTGAACGTCCGGGGGCTGCTGTAGGGAACCGAACCAAGGAGCGCACCCGTCGACGGGTCGAAGATCTTGACGGTGACCTTGGCGCTCCCGTAGTGGTTCTCGCCCTTCGTCTCCCCCTCGGTGACCGCGTCGATCTCGAGGTAGACATCTGCATTCAGCCGCTGGGCGATCCACTGGATGATGGACACCGCCTCGCCGGTCTCCTCCTCGTAGACCATGCGCTGCTCCTCCTTGAGCCGCTCGATCTGATCGATGTCGATGAGCGAGAAGCCCTGCGAGGCCAGGTAGCTGTTCGCCATGGAGACTGCCGACTTCATGAGGAACGGGTCCTCCTTCGAGTCCTCGGAGAAGTATACCATGTAGGTGAGCCGCTCGAGGTACTGTTCGAGGAAACGTTGTTCCTCAGGCGTCAAACCGGCCCCTCCGGATGCAGTCCCCTGCACCTCTCCCGTGGAAGGTCGAGGGGCTTCGGCCGCCGGGGCTCCGGACCCACCCGGTATCCCGTTCGCATCGAGCACTTTCTGGATGGCGTCGAGCTTCACCCGCACCCTCAGATCGTACACGTATCGAGGCTCGTCGATACTCCCCACGTTCTCCTTCCTGAGGTTCTCGAGCGTCTCCATGTGGAGGAAGGCGTTCGGGTTGCTCGTGCGATAGAGCACCTCTTCGAGCCTCGCCCTGTGCGCCTGCTCCACCTCCGGTCCGAGAAGGACGATCACCCCTCGTCTGATCGCATCCACCTTCGCGGCAGAGAGCGCCTCCCCGAGGGTCGCCCCCTCTCCGTGGGCCTCCACCACGTCGCGGGGGACCTGGGCAGGAGCACCACCCGAGGCGCGCTGCGAGGCACACCCCGCGGTCAGGACGATCCCGAAGACCAACAGGAAGGCGACCCCACCTATGGTCGACACCTTTCTCATACTCACTCCTCCTTGCAAAGATTCCTCACTGTTTGAACGTCACCGCGAGCGAGAACGACGGCCCGTAGTACGTCCGTGCCACATCGATGAGATCACCCAGCGCCTCGTCGGCGAGACCGAACCACAACGAGAAACCCGGCTCAACCGTGAGCTTCACGTCCCTCGAGACGAGGTAGCTGAGCGAGAGAAAGGCCTTCCCGCCGAAATGGGTCATCACGAGGAATCCCTCGTCACGCTCCTCCTCCTCGAGAGGGAAGAGCCCTCCGGCTCCCACCACCAGGGTGGGGGCGATCTGGAGACGGCCGAGGTACCAGTTGGTGATCTCCGCACCCACGTACGTCTGGATCGGGATGTAATCGAAGATCATCGCCACGAGGGCCCACATCCTGAAGGGGAACTCGAATCCCACCGTGGGCCTGAAATCGAAAAACCCTCGCGAGACCGTGGCCCTGACGCCGAAGGAGGCAACGTTCTCGTCGCGTTCCGCGGACTGGGGGGATACCACATAGTTGAGGTACGGGAGCACCTCCACCCCCACCCGGGGAACCTCCTGGAGCTGATCGCCCACCGTGGGCCGTCGTGCGGCATAGAGGGGGATGGCCACGCTGTAGTCCTCCTGCACCTCCTTGACGAGGAGGAGCCCCGACTCCCGCACCCGCTCCCTTCCCAGGGGAGAGATGTCGGCGAGGAGGAGCACGAACTCATCCCCCACCTGAAGGCCCATGTTCCTTCCGAATTCGAGGTAGATCTCCCCTCCCTCCACCTCGAGCACCGTAGTACGCACCACGAAGGCCTTCCTGAGCTCGTACTCGAGAAACGTGGGGACCATGTCGAGGGCCTCGGTGAGGGCCTCGGTCCTGGTCTTCGACGCCCCATCCGCCTCGATGGAGAACTGTGACTCCACGCTGTCATCCGCCACGTTGTACACCGTGACATCGAGCCGGAGATAGCTCTTGTAACCGGCCCGCGTCCTCTCAAGCTCGAAAAGCGAGAGCTGAGGTACGATCACCATGAAGGATCCCAGGAGCCGCCTGAAATCCGCCTCGGTGAAGGCCTCGTGGCCCATGAGCACCTCCTCCGGTATCTCGGCCGCGGCCTCCTTGTACTCCTTGAGCCGGGCGATGAACGAATCGAGGTCCCCGGACGAGATGCTCTGGGAGTAGCCTATCACATCGAACCTTCCCATCTTCACCACCGTGGCCCGCACCATCTCGGAGAGGGAGGCGATCACCTCCTCGGGCACGTTGCCCGCGGCGTTGTACACCTTGAAGACCGCCACCTCCTGCCTGGTGGAGAGTTCCTGGGCGGAGAGAGAGATGATCCCCGCGAGGAGGAGTACGACACATAGAGAGAACTTCGGCCTTCGGTCGATCATGGAGCGATCCCTCCTTGACAGAAAGTATAGTACACTCTCGGCACAATATCAGGGAGTTTCCGTAGAACTGTGAGAACTGTTTTCCATGCGGAGCCCCAGCTCGTCGACGAGGAACCGGGTCCCCCCATCCTGAAGTACCACCCGGCGCGGCCGGAACCCCGGAACTCGAGCCTTCACCTCCTCCGTACCCTCCAGGCTCACCACATAGTCCCCCGTGGAATAGGCGAAGTCGAGGACGAGGGACGAGCCCGCCATCGTGAGCGTCGCGAGGTCATTCGTCCCGGATGGGTCCCTCTGTCGCAGGACCAGCGTCCCCCCTCCGCCCCATACCTCGAGACGCGCCCCACTCCCCTCCACCAGGACGAAGGGCGCGCGCTCCTCTCCTTCGGGAGCAGCCTTCACGAGCCCCCTCATCTCGAACTTCCATGCGGACGACTGGAGAGAGGAGGAAATCGGGAAGACCAGTCGGGAGTCCCCCCCTATGAGATAGCCGAGGGTCCCATCCTCGTACGAGAGCAGGGGCTTCCCTTCCACCTGGAGAGCGGTCCCATCCGGCTCGTCTCCCGCGGAGCCGTCGTTCACGAAATCACCCCTGAAGTGATAGAGGAAGAGATAGTCGGCATTGGGCCCCAGTTCCCCGGGAAGGGCCTCGCCCACCTCACCCACCACGATGGAACCGCGTGAGCTGAGCGAAGAGGAGAACTCGGGGTACGCTTCTTCGCTCCAGAGGGGGAAGAGTTCCATGGTGAGCGTATAGGCTCCCTCTTCCTCGGGAACCTGCCATCTGAGGACCTGAGCCCCCTCGGAGTACCACCCCTCCTGGACGACCTTCTCCCCGGCCTTCCACCGTATCCATGCGTCGGCATCCTCGGGAAGCCGGACTCTGCCTTCCACGAGCACCTCGGCCTTCGGTCTCGCGATGGGAGGGTGGGCCTCTATCCTCAGGATCCCGTACTCCTCGGGCGAGGAGGCATAGAAGATCCACCGTTCGACCTCCTCCCCTCTCACTCCGTTCTCGAGGTAGACGAACCTGAGGCGGTACCATCCTTCTTCCATATCGTCGGGAAATGCGACATCCAATGCCCACTGATGTTCATCGTTCTCGGGAAGGACCTGCGTTGAAGAGAGGAGGATCTCCCCATCGATCCGGAGGAGTTCGATGGAGAGCTCCCTCTCCGGCGGGGAGGTCTCCTCCTCGGCGGATTCCACCAGCACCAGCACGGATACCCCCTGATGCGAGACCACCTCTCCGTCGCTGACCCCCGAGATCTCCACCTTGCTCTCCTGGAGGAAGCCGTACGAACACCCTCCCCCCGCTCCGACGAGGAGGAGGAGTCCTGCCACGAGAAAGGCACTGTATCCGCGGGCCCGCCCTTTCATGTTCCCTCTATACTATAGTGTACCACTATTTTCGGAATCTGTCCAAAGGGAAATGAGTCTCAGGACCACCGCCGCCGCACGTTCCATGACCGGAAGCGCCACCCACTCATGGGTGGAATGCATGAGCATCGCCCCGGTGAAGAGGTTGGGTACCGGCTGCCCGAGCCGTTCGGCGATCCTCGCCCCGTCGGTCCCCCCCCTGATCCTGCGCACCTTCACCTCACCGCACACGTCCTCCACCGCCCTCCGGGCATAGTCCACGATGCGGGGATCCCCTCCTTCTACCTCGCCCATGTTCCGGTACTGTTCCTCGAAGGAGAGGGACACCCCGCCACCCGGAAAGGCCGCCTCCACCGCACGGGCGAGGGCCCGTAGGGCCTCCTTCCTCCGGTCCATCTCCCCGCTCTCGAAGTCCCTGAGGAGGATCTCCACCCTGGCCCGGTGCACCTCACCCTCGATTCCCAACGGATAGTAGAAACCGTACTCACCGTCGGTCGCCTCGGGACTCTCGTTACGTGGGAGGAGGGAGACGAGGAGGGACGCCATGCTCACTGCATTGACGAGCTTCCCCCGTGCGGTCCCCGGATGCACCGGACGACCCGTGCATTCCGCCACCACCTTCCAGGCGTGAAAACACTCGGTCTCCAACGAGCCCTCCTCTCCTCCGTCCACGGTGTAACAGACCCTCCCTACGATCCGATCGAAGTCGAGCCCCTCGGTCCCCCTCCCCACCTCCTCGTCGGTGGTGAAGACGAGCATGACCGGGCCGTGCGCCACCTCAGGATGGCGCACCAGGGTCTCCACGGCGCTCATCACCTCGGCGATCCCCGCCTTGTCGTCCGCACCGAGGAGGGTCGTCCCGTCCGAGGTGACGATCGGCGCGCCTGCATAACGGGCGAGCTCGGGCGCCTCCTCGAGGGTGATACGACCGTGGGGGAGCCGGAGATCGCCCCCCCGGTACCCACGATGCACGACAGGAGTCACGCCCTCTCCCGGGGCATCCTCAGAGGTGTCCACATGGGTGAAGAAACAGAGGGGCGTGCTGTCCTCACACCCCGGTGTGGGGGGAAGCTCGGCGTAGAGACATCCCCGATCGCTCAACGAGATCTCCAGGCCCAGCCCCTCGCACTCCCTCTCGAGGAGCCGAAGGAGGTCCCACTGGGAGGGGGTGCTCGGCGAGGAAGCACTCTTCCTGTCGGACGAGGTCCCCACCCTCACATACGTGAGGAAGCGTTCGAGCAACCGCTGGGAGTCTATCTCGATATCCTCGATATCCTTGTGAAACCTGTTCCCGTTCATGAGGCCACCATACCGCAGGGCCCTCCACCGAGTAAAGTATTCCCTTTACGGGAAGGCGGGTTTTTCATATTGTATAGATATGGCTGAATATACCGGTTCCCTCACCAGCGACATCCAGACGGAAGTCCCCTCGTATCCCGAGTGGGGCCCCCTCGATCTCTCCATGCGGCCCCTCCTCCATCCCCGGCTCGTGATGATCCCCGAGGGGATCTCGGAGTTCACCTTCGCCGACCTGTACCTCTTCCGTCACACCTATTCCTACCGCATCACCATGCTCCCCGGAGGAACCTTCGCCATCTCGGGGCACAAGGAGGGGAAACGCTTCTTCATGCTCCCCTGCGGGCTTCCGGAATGGGACGTGCTCGAGGACCTCTTCCGGACCCACGACTTCCTCAAGAACCTCTCGGAGTCCCACTGTCGGGAGTTCCGGACCCGACTCGAGGAGAAGGGATACGTGGTGGAGGAGGACAGAGACAACTTCGACTACCTCTACCGGAGGGAGGATCTCGCCGACCTCTCGGGCCGCAAGTATCACAAGAAGCGGAACATGATCAAGGCCTTCATCAACAACTACACCTACGAGGAGGTTCCCATCACCAAGGCGAGAATCGAAGACGCCCTTGCGGTGCTCGAGGCATGGAAGGAGGAGAAGGGTGAGGAAGGAGACTACGAGGCGGCCAGGGAGGCACTCATCCTCTGCCGCACCCTCCGTCTCAGGGGGTACCTCTACTATGTGGACGGCCGTCCTGCGGCCTACACCCTGGGCGAACCCGTGGCACGGGGGAGGATGTTCGCCGTACACTTCGAGAAGGCCCTCTCCGGCTACAAGGGGATCTACCAGTTCATCAATCACGCCTTTGCGGCCACCCTCCCGAAACACTACAGGTACATCAACAGGGAACAGGACCTCGGCCTACCGGGACTCAGGCAGGCGAAGATGAGCTACCATCCCTGCGGATTCGTGAGGAAGTACAAAGTCACGAAAAAGTAGGAAAATCTATCAAGATCCTACATTTTCGTAGAACACATCCCCCTCCTCTCCCCTCGCATCGTCCATCATACTGTGGTATGGTCATGATATAGAAGTTCCTGACGAGTTGGTACGGATATTGCTTGACAATAATTACGTCGGGGCACTTCTATACAGACAATACTTTGTAGGGAGGAATACGAATGATTCCAGCCAAGACACCAAAAGAGCTCATGGCCTTCGTGGAGAGGGAGAAGGTCGAGATCGTGGACTTCCGTTTCATGGATTTCCCCGGCCTCTGGCAGCACTTCTCCATCCCTGCCCGCGAGCTCTCCGAAAAGACCTTCGAGGAGGGGCTCGGGTTCGACGGGTCGAGCATCCGGGGATGGCAGGCCATCAACGAGTCGGACATGCTCGTGATCCCCGTGCTCGAGAGCGCCTTCCTCGATCCGTTCACCCAGCACAAGACCCTGGTGCTCATCTGTAACATCCACGATCCCGTGACCCACGAGGCCTACACCAAGGACCCCCGCAACATCGCCCGCAAGGCCGAGGCCTACCTCAAGTCCTCGGGGATCGGCACCACGGCCTACTTCGGCCCCGAGGCCGAGTTCTTCGTGTTCGACGACATCAGGTTCGATCAGACCGTGAACGCAGGTTACTATTACATCGACTCCATGGAGGGGCGATGGAACTCGGGCCGCGAGGAGAACCCGAATCTGGGGTACAAGCCTCGCTACAAAGAAGGGTATTTCCCCGTGCCGCCCACCGATTCGCTCCAGGATCTGAGGAGCGAGATGACGCTCATCCTCGAGAGCATCGGGGTGCCCATCGAGGCTCAGCACCACGAGGTGGCCACCGGAGGGCAGTGCGAGATCGACATGCGCTTCGACTCGCTCGTCACCATGGCCGACAAGCTCCTCAAGTACAAGTACGCGATCAAGAACACGGCACGGAAGTACAACAAGACCGTGACCTTCATGCCCAAGCCCCTCTTCGGCGACAACGGGTCGGGGATGCACGTGCACGTCTCCATCTGGAAGGACGACAAGAACCTCTTCGCCGGTAACGGGTATGCCGGACTCTCCGAGACCGCCCTCTATGCGATCGGGGGTATCCTCAAGCACGCCCCCGCGATCCTCGCCTTCACCAACCCCACGACCAACAGCTACAAGCGGCTCGTGCCGGGGTTCGAGGCGCCCGTGAACCTCGCCTACTCCAGCAGGAACCGGAGCGCGGCGGTCCGCATCCCCATGTACTCCGACAGTCCCAAGGCGAAGCGCATCGAGTTCCGCTGTCCCGACCCCTCCTGTAACCCCTACCTCGCCTTCTCGGCCATCCTCATGGCCGCCATCGACGGCATCCAGAACAAGATCGATCCGGGCCAGCCGCTGGACAAGAACATCTACGACCTGCCGCCCGAAGAGGCCGCCCAGGTTCCGCAGACGCCGGGCTCGCTTCGTGAGGCCCTCAAGGCCCTCGAGGAGGACCACGACTTCCTGCTCAAGGGAGACGTGTTCACCGAGGACGTGATCGAGACATGGATCTCCTACAAGATGCAGAACGAGGTGCTCGCGGTGGAGACGAGGCCCCATCCCTGGGAGTTCGCCCTCTACTACGACATCTGAACGGCATCTCTCCTGCATACCGAGGGCTGTCCTCACGGACAGCCCTTTTCGGTTATGGAAAGGCCTAGGAGGAGCGGGGGGTTTTCAGTATATTGAAGGGGATGATACGGCACATACTCCTCGACCTCGACGACACCCTCTATGAAGGCTCCGAACACCTCTCGAGTGTGGTCGACGCACGGATGACCGAGTTCGTCGCACGTCTCCTGGAGGTACCGGAGGATCAGGCCCTCAGGATGCGTAGGTACTACGCCTCCCGGTACGGCTCCACCCTCACCTGGCTCTCCGAAGGATGCGGACTCCCGGCCCCCTTGCTCGACGCCTTCCTGGAGTACGTCCACCCGGAGGACATCCGGCCTTTCATCCTGAGACCGGAGGTCGACGAAACCTGGCTCGCCGGCCTCGAGGCACCCTTCTCCATCTTCACCAACGCCCCCCTCGAGCACGCACTCAGGGTCCTCTCCGCCATCGATGTCTCCCCCGGTCTCTTCACCCGGATCTTCGACGTCCGGGCCTGCGGCTACCGGGGAAAGCCCCACGCCTCCGCCTACCAGCACGTCCTCTCTTCGCTCGGCATCCCGGCCTCGGCATCTCTCCTCGTGGACGACAGGGAGGAGAATGTACGGGCCCTCGCCGGCCTGGGCGGCTACGGCGTGCTCCTCCTGCGGGATGGACAGGAAGGCCCCTATCCCTTCCCTACGATACGCTCGCTCAGAGAACTCCCCCGGATCCTGGAGGAATTGGATGGACGTCTCGCTCGTCTATAGGCGCCCCGACGCCTCCACGCGGACCCTCTCCGTCCCCCTCTGGCTCAGGATGAGCGCCGGAGCGGCCCTCGCGGTCCTGGGAGCCATGCTGCTCCTCTTCCCCCCACCCACATGGATCTCGGGCCCGCTCGGCCTCCTGCTCCTCTTCACCCTCGGCTACAGGGAGACGTGGCGGTTCAACGGCCACACGGGAACCGTACACCATCTCCACGGATGGGGGCCGCTCCTCTGGAGGCGTCTCGCCTTCCGCTTCTCGGAGATCGAATCCATAGAGGTGGAACTCTCACCCTACCCCTCCTCCCTCTCCGACCGACACCGTATCCCGCCACGCCGCTACGGACGACTGGTCCTCACCCGATCCGGGGGGGAGCGTCACATCCTCGATGTCCGCTCCTCACGCGACCACGGCCTCCTGTTTCAGTGGGCGGAGGATCTCGCGAGGCTCTGCGGCCTTCCGGGCGCCGGCTCCTCCTCGGCCTCGTCTCCGTAGAGGAAACACGCCACCTGGTGCCCCTCCTCGCGGTCTACCAGGCGGGGGATCCGCTCGCGACACACATCCATCCTCCGGGGACACCTGTCGTAGAAGTAGCACCCCTTTCGCTCCACGTCGGGCGAGGGCACGTCGCCCGAGAGGATGATGCGCTTCCGCTTCGCCTCCACCTGCGGATCGGGGATGGGTATGGCGGAGAGGAGGGCCTGGGTGTAGGGGTGGAGGGGGTTCCTGTAGAGCTCCTCGCTCCGGGCCACCTCCATGATCTTCCCCAGGTACATGACGGCCACCCTGTGGCTCACATACTCGATCACCGCGAGGTCGTGGGCGATGAACAGATAGGAAAGCCCGTACTCCTCCTGAAGGTCCTTGAGCAGGTTGAGGATCTGCGACTGGATGGAGACGTCCAGGGCGCTCACCGGCTCGTCGGCGAGGATCAGACGGGGATTGAGGGCCAGGGCGCGGGCGATCCCGATCCGCTGGCGCTGCCCTCCCGAGAACTCGTGCGGATAGCGGTTCTTGTAGAGCGGGGACAGGCCCACCCGGTCCATGAGGCCCTCCACGCGCTCGTCGATCTCCTTCTTCGACATCGAGAGGAGGCCCCGCTGCACATAGATCTCGAGCGGCTCGGCGATGATATCCCTCACCACCATCCGGGGATTGAGGGAGGCATAGGGGTCCTGGAAGATCATCTGGATGTCCTTGCGCACCGCGAGGAGATCCTTGAGGGAGAGGGACGTGAGGTCCTTCCCCTCGAAGATCACCTTCCCCGCCGTGGGCCGGTAGAGTTGATTGATGGCCCTGATGGTGGTCGATTTCCCGCAGCCGGACTCTCCCACCAGCCCCAGCGTTTCACCGGAACCGAGCGAGAAGGAGACGCCGTCCACGGCGCGTATGTAACCCACGGTCTTCTTCACGATGATCCCCTCCTGGAGGGGGAAGTGGACCTTCAGGTTTTCGACCGTGAGGAGAGATTCGCTTCGATCCATCATCGACTCCCTTCTTCGGCATAGAGCCAGCACTTCACCGTGTGGCCGTCTTCCAACACCGTCTCCGGAGGATATGCCCTCTTGCAGACGTCCATGGCCTTCGGGCACCTGGGGTAGAACGGACAACACTCCGGCAGATCGATGAGGTTGGGCGGCTGTCCGGGGATCGAGAAGAGACGCCTCCCCCGGGGTTTGTCGAGACGGGGCACCGAGTTGATGAGGGCCGACGTGTACGGGTGGGCGGCAGAGGCGAAGAGCCTGTCCACGGGCGCCTCCTCCACGATGCGTCCTGCGTACATGACGTGCACCCTGTTGCACATACCGGCCACCACCCCCAGGTCGTGGGTGATGAGGATCACCGAGGTGCCGAACCTGTGGGCGAGATCCTTCATGAGGTCGAGGATCTGTGCCTGTATGGTCACGTCGAGAGCCGTGGTAGGCTCGTCCGCGATGAGGATCTTCGGGTTGCACGAGAGGGCCATGGCGATCATCACCCGCTGACGCATCCCCCCCGAGAACTGGTGGGGATAGGCGTCGATGCGCTTGTGAGGCGAAGGGATACCCACGAGAGAGAGCATCTCCACGGCCTTCTCACGGGCCGCCTTCGCCTCGAGCCCCTGGTGGAGCCGGATCGTCTCGATCATCTGCGTGGAGATCCGCAGGAAAGGGTTGAGGGAGGTCATCGGGTCCTGGAAAATCATGGAGATATCCTTTCCCCTGATCCCCCGCATCTCCTTCTCCGGAAGCTCGAGGAGATCCTTCCCCTGGAAGAGGATCCTCCCCCCCACGATCTTCCCCGGAGGAGAGGGGACGAGTCTCATCACGGAGAGGCTCGTCACCGACTTGCCGCATCCCGATTCACCCACGATCCCCACGATCTCGCCCGCACGCACCGAGAACGAGACCCCGTCCACCGCCTTCACCACTCCGTCGTCGGTTCTGAAATACGTGCGCAGATCTTCCACCTGTAGTACCGTATCGCTCATATCCACATTCCTCACAACGCGTTTTTGCTCTTCGGATCAAAGGCGTCCCTCAGTCCATCCCCCAGGAAATTCATGGCGAAAAGGAAGAGGGTCATGGCGAGCGCGGGGAAGAACAGACGCCAGGGGTAGAGGGTCATCCCCTCCACACCGTCCCGGATGAGGGATCCCCAGGAGGCATAGGGGGCCGAGATGCCGAGCCCGAGGAAGGAGAGAAAGGCCTCCATCATGATGAACGAGGGGATCCTGAGGCTGGAGAAGACGATGATCACGCCCAGGGTGTTCGGGACGAGGTGTCGGAAGATGATCCGGGACGTGGGTGCCCCCATGGCCCGCGCGGCTTCGACGAACTCCGCATTCTTGAGGGAAATGATCTGGCCCCTCACCACCCGGGCCACGGTGAGCCAGCTCACCAGGGCGAGGGCGAAGAAGAGGTTGAACATGTTGTTGCCGAAGATCGCCATGAGGATGATCACGATGAGCATGTAGGGGAGTCCGTACATCACGTCCACGATCCTCATGAGGATGTAGTCCACCCGCCCCCCGAGATACCCGGCGATGGCCCCCACCAGGATCCCGATGAGCACGCTCGTCAACGTACCGATGACTCCGATGGCGATCGATATCTGGCCGCCGTAGATGATCCGGGCGAGCATGTCGCGGCCCAGGTAGTCCGTGCCGAGTACGTACACCCTCGTGTGCGGGTTGATCTCCTTGCCGTCCACCACGATGCGGTCATGTTCGATCCGGTAGCGGATCTCCTCGAGATGGGCCTTCTCCTCCTCGGTGAGTTCGGAACGCCCCTCGGCGGCCGCCTTCTTCAGGAGGTACTCGTACTCCGTGTCGTACCAGACTTCACCCGCCGGCCTGAGCGAAGGCGGAAGGTTCTGATGCACCGGGACCTGGAAGTCATACCTGTGGATGGGGAGGATGGGGGCGAGCAGCGATATGAGGACGTAGAAGGTCACGATCCCGAGACCCACCATCGCCATCCTGTGTTTCTTGAGCCTCCTCCAGGCGTCCTTCGTGAGGCTCGTACCCTTTGACGGTATGTTCGAAAGCCCGTGCTCCTCCGCCTGAGCCGCGGTGTCCGATGTAGATACTCGCTCCTGTGCCATGCGTCTACTCCCTGTATGAGATACGCGGATCGAGAAGTCCGTAGATGATGTCCACCACGAAGTTCATGAGTACCAGGATCACCGAATAGACGATCACCGTCCCCAGGATGAGGGTGTAGTCCCTGTTGAAGGCGGACTGCACGAAGTACCGTCCGAGGCCCGGTATCCGGAATATGGTCTCCACCACCACCGAACCGGTGACGATCCCCGCGAAGGCAGGTCCAAGGTAGCTCACCACCGGGATGGAAGCCCCCTTGAACACGTGCCTGAAGAGGATGACCGGGGTGGAGAGACCCTTCGCCCTCGCGGTGCGGATGTAGTCGCTCTGGAGCACCTCGAGGACGCTCGCGCGGAAGAGCCGCGCGATGTTCGCATAGTAGGGGAAGGCCAGTGTGAGGGCAGGCATGATGAGGGTCTTGAGACCTTCCCTACCCGTGATCCATCCCGACGTGGGCAGGACCTTCCATTTGATGGCGAGGAAGTACATGAGCACCGGGCCGGTGACGAAGAGGGGCACGGAGATCCCTATGATGGCGATGGACATGGAAGTGTAGTCCACCCAGGTGTTGCGATAGAGTGCGGAGACGGCCCCTGTACCCATCCCCAGCACCACGGCGATAAGGAGAGAGACGGCTCCCAGGATGAGGGAGTTGGGGAGGCTGGTGAAGATGTAGTAATTCACGTCGTGATCCTGGTACTTGAACGACGGCCCGAGATCCCCCCTCAGCACCAGGTCCCCCATGTACCTGAGGTACTGCATGAGGATCGTCTCGTCCATGTGATACTTCTTCTCGATGTTCTCCAGGATCTGCTTGGGAAGGGCCTTCTCTGCATCGAACGGCCCGCCCGGAGCAAACCTGATGATGAAGAAACTCAAGGTGACGATGATGAAAAGGGTGGGGATGAGCCCCAGAAAACGTCGAACGATATACTTTCCCATCCGCAACCATCCTTACGCCGAGAGTCCAGAAGACACACATTCCCACATGTGGATTGTCGTACGACCGTTATACCATGGAAAAGGGCCCGGAGGCTATACCTCCAGGCCCCGGGATACACTGCTACTGCTTGAGATAGATGTTCTTCACAGGATGGATGTCCATCACGTTGGGGTACCATCCTCCCCACTTGTCGGTATCGATGAGGTTGATCGTCACGTAGAAGTAGAGGGGCATGATCGCATGATCCTGGGTGATGAGGAGCTCCTCGGCCTGCATGAGGACGTCGAAGCGCTCAGGACCCGGTTCCATGGTGGCGGCCTTGTGGATGAGGGCATCGTATTCGGGATTGCTGTAGAAGGCGTCGTTCATGTCACCACCGGTCACGAACATGTCGAGGAAGGTGTTGGGATCCTGGTAGTCCCCCACCCATCCGGCGCGTGCAATCTCGAAATCTCCGGCCCGTCTGGTGGCGAGGTAGGTCTTCCACTCCTGGTTCATGAGCTTCACCTCGATACCCAGGTTGACCTTCCACTGCTGCTGGATGAACTCGGCGATCTTCTTGTGTCCCTCGGAGGTGTTGTAGAGGATCGTGAGTTCGGGGAACCCTTCCCCATTGGGATAGCCAGCCTCTGCGAGCAGGGCCTTCGCCCTCTCGAGGTCTTCACCGAGCCCCTTGACGCCTGCATACCCTTCCATGGGCGGCACGATTCCATAGGCTGGAATCTGACCCGCCTGGGTCACACGCTCCACCAGTTCCTTGCGGTTCACGGCCATGGAGAGGGCCTTCCTCACGCGGGGATCGTCAAGAGGCTTTCTCTTATTATTGAAGATGTAGTAGTACGTCGCGAGAATGGGGTTCACATGGTAATCCGCACGCAGCTGAGCTTCCTTGATCCTGTCGGTAGGGACGGTGGTCTGCCAGTCGAGCTCGCCATTGAGGTACATGTTGTACGAGGTGTTGTTGTCGTCGATCGGCAGGAAGGCCACGCGGTCGAGCTTCACCGCGTCCCGGTCCCAGTACTTCTCGTTGGGGACACAGGTGATCTTCTCCTGCGGGTTCCAGGCCTCGAGCACGAACGGTCCGTTGCCCACGAAGTTCTCGGGCCTGGTCCATTCGTTGCCGTACTTCTCTATGGCGTGGAGGGGCACCACGGCGAACGAGTAGTGGGCGAAGGCGTCCAGGGCATAGGGGAGCGGCCCCACCAGGTCCACCTTCAGGGTGTAGTCGTCGATCACCTCGACCCCCAGGGCCTCAGGTCCTGCTTCGCCGCTGTTGTACTCGGCTGCGCCCTTGAGGAACATCGCGGGGAACCAGGCATAGGGAGCGGCGGTCTCGGGGTCGAGCATCCGGATCCACGAATCCTTCACGGTCTGGGCCGTGATGGGCGTACCGTCGGACCACGTGGTCTTCCTGAGTTTGAAGGTGATGGATGTCCGGTCCGGACTGAACTCCCAGCTCTCGGCCAGACCCGGCACCGCACGGGCGGTCTCGGGATCATAGGCCACAAGTCCCTCGAACAGGGCCATGTAGATCCTGTGCTCCGGCACACCAGAGATGAGATGCGGATCCAAGGACTCGGGTTCCGCACCGTTGTTGAGGATGAACTCCACGGCCTTCGCCTCCTTCTTCGCACAGCCGGTGAAGACCGCAACGGTGATGAGCAGGACGAGTCCCACTCCTATGAGCAGCGTTCGTCTCACGTTGGACCTCCTCTTCACGATATGGGCCTGTTCATGACAAGCCGAATATTATCGTATCGTAAATATAGTATTTTTGCAAATGCTTTCGCCCCCTCCCTTCTCAGCCCACAGCCGAATTTGTATACTATAGTGCTGGAAACGACATCGAAGAGGAGTGAACCACGCCATGAAAGGCCCCATTTCCAAGGTATACGCCCATCTCATCGAGGAGATGCTCGACAAGACCCGTCATCCACAGAGGATCACCCCCGAGACCGTGTGGCAGCCCGCCAATCTCGAGATCAGGCCCTACATCCACAGGATCATAGAAGAACTCCTCCTCCCCGGAAGCAGGATCGAAGGCCTGGAACACCTCTACACACTCCACAAGGAAGCTCGAAAGGGAAAATCGTGCCTCCTCCTGGTGGAGCACTACAGCAACTTCGACCTTCCTGTGCTCGTGTACCTTCTCGAGAGACAAGGGGGAGAGCGAGGGAGGCAGGTCGCTGACGCCATCGTCGCGATCGCCGGCCTCAAACTCAACGAGGCGAACCCCCTGGTGAAGGCCTTCACCGAGGCCTACTCACGCATCGTCATCTACCCCTCCCGTAGCCTCTCCAGGCTCGATCCGTTGAAGATGCCCCAGGAACTCCTCAAGAGCAGGGCCATCAACAGGGCGGCGATGCACGAGCTCATACGACGAAAACATTCCGGCTACATCACCCTCGTCTTCCCCGCAGGCACCCGATACCGACCGGGCAAACCCGAGACCAAACGGGGGGTGAAGGAGATCGATTCCTACCTGCGGAGCTTCGATCTCGTCTCCTTCGTGGGGATCGCAGGGAACATCCTCAGGATCAATCCCGACGACGAACGAATGGAGGACGACCTGGTGGTTGAGGACAAGGTGGTGATCCTCGTATCCCCACCGGAAGACGCGCAGCAATTCCGCTCGTCAGTCCGTGAGACGGCGCCCCACCTCGCGGACAAGAAGCAGTGGGTCGCCGACAAGATCATGGAACGCCTCGAGGAACTCCACACGGAGGCGGAGGCCCTCAGGGCGAGCGATCCTCCTCGGGGATGAAGAGGTAGGTCGTGCTCGCGGCCTGAAACCCCGCCATCTTCACCTCGTCCTCGAGTTCCTTCGCCTTTCCGGGAAGCTCCACGAGGGCAGTCCCGCCTCTGCGCTCCACCCCTTCCCACCACCTCCGCCACAAGGCCTTCTCGAGTCCCAGCCCCTGGAACTCGGGGAAGACGTGGAGGAGCAGCAAGTGGTGCAGGGAGTCCCCCGCCACCTTGTACCAGCAGAGTCCTGCGATCTCATCGGAGGGCGTGAGACACACGAGGTACCGGTCCTCACCCTCGAGAGCAGACATCACCTCCTTCATCCTCAGCCCGATCACCCCTCTCCCCCCCGGGAAAAGCTCCGTCCACGCGCCATCCACGAGGGGGGTCACGGCGTGGGAAAGACTCTCGCCCTTCAGATCGAAGAAGGAGAACTCACCCTCCAGGAGCCCCTCGATCTCCAGGTCGTCCTCCATCTCCAGGGGGAGAGAGGAGAGCCCCCAGGACTGTCTCAAGGCATTGTACCACTGGACCACTTCGCGGCGCATCCATCGATCCTTGAAGGCGAACCAACGCCTCTCCACGAGTGGGAACTCCTTGAGGGCATCCTTGAACCTGCGGAATACCTTCTCCCGGGAAGAGAGGATGCGCCTCAGGCGTTCCTTCACCACCCGGTTCCTGAGCGAGGCCACGAAACTCTCCATGAGACGATAACCCTGTACCGGTCCCCATGGGGGCAGGTCCACGTAACGGTCCTCACCCTCTTCCCTCCCCTCCACGGGGCAGAGGGTGCAGGTCTCCGTATCGAAACAGAGCGCCCGCTCCTGGTTCTCCATGCCGTAGACGATCAGGTCGATGATCTCCGGGGTGAGGTCAAACCGGGCCATACTGCTCCTCCAGGTAGTGCACGAAATCCTCCACCCGCTGGTAGGCCAGCTTCCACACCTTGCCGGTGCTCCGTTCTTTCACCTCCACCTTCCCTTCTTCGAGGAGCTCCTGGGTGAGGAGGATACGGTACGGGATCCCCAGGAGGTCTGCATCGAGGAACTTCCGGCCGGGGGAGAGGTGCCGGTCGTCCAGGAGGGCCCGATCCCCCAGGGCCTCCGCAAGGGCCTCGACTTTCCGCTTCATCGAAAGCGAATTACCGATCGACATGAGAAAGACCATGAAGGGGGCCACCTGGGGAGGCCACACGATACCGTGCTCATCGCTGTTCGTCTCCACGATCATGGAGATGAGCCGTCCCATCCCTATACCGTACGAGCCCATGTA
Organism: Spirochaeta thermophila DSM 6192; assembly: GCF_000147075.1. Classification (NCBI taxonomy): domain Bacteria; kingdom Pseudomonadati; phylum Spirochaetota; class Spirochaetia; order Winmispirales; family Winmispiraceae; genus Winmispira; species Winmispira thermophila. The sequence goes on along the minus strand of NC_014484.1, from coordinate 343,072 downwards.
GGGGTGGATCTCCCGTCCCCTCTCGTCGACGAACGAGAGTCCCATGCGCTGCGAGTAGAAGTCCCCCAGCTTGAAGATGTGCCCTATCTCCACGGCGCGTTCCTCCTGCATGGGGGTACCGCAGTAGTAGCACCTGTGACCCGCCCACACCTTCGCGATGTCCGCCACGAGATCCCCTTCGAAATCCCTCCCGAAGTTCGCATTCACGTAGTGATGGTCCTCACGCCCCGATCCTATCACCAGGTTCGAGGAGTCCGCCACCGCGGTATCGACCACCACCACGATCCCGTCCCTGCGGTCGAGGGGCGAGAGGTAACCGGGAACGAGCCCCCTCTCACGCAGCTCGGTGGAGGAGGCGAGGCCGAAGACAGGGGTTCCGAGCACCTGGGAGAGCTTCTCGGTACTCACCTCGTAGTCCCCCCGCACCACGGCGAGGACGAGCCCCTTCCCCGTGTGATAGGCCATAGTCTTTGCGAGACCACTCTTCGGTACGGAGAGGTGCGTCACCAGATCATCCATTGATACGCATCCTGGTGTCTCCACCTCCTCCATGGGAAGAGGGATCTGGGTCCTGAGGGGCTTGATCCCGATCGCGATATCCTGGTTGGCCGTATATCCGCACGAAGGACATCGGATCACCACGTTGTCTCCCCTCTCCGAGGGGACGAGGAACTCGTAGGATCGTTCACCCCCCATGTACCCCACCCCCGCCTCGGCCACGATATAGGGGACATTACAGGTTCGGAACACCCGCTCGTACGCGTGAAACACCTTGGGGAAGAAGTTGTTGAGATCCGCGTAGGTTCTGTGGAAAGAATAGCCGTCCTTCATGATGAACTCCCGGGATCTCAGGAGACCGATCCTCACGCGCTCCTCGTCGCGATACTTGGTCTGGAACTGGTAGAGAAACACGGGGAGCATCCTGTACGACCGCATGCTCTGCCGGAGAAGCTCGACCATGGCCTCCTCGTGGGTGGGAGAGATCACCATCTGACGTCCCGCCCTGTCGGAGAACTTCACGAGGTCACCCCCCACCAGGAGGTCCCTCCCCGAACGCTCCCAGAGCTCCATCGGGTTCACGAGAGGCGCCAGCACCTCCTGGCCGCCGAGGCGCTTCATCTCACCGGCGATGAGGCGTTTGAGCTTGTAGAAGACCCGAAGCCCCAGGGGGAGGAAGGAGTAGAGCCCTTGCCCCAGCCCTCTCACATACCCCCCCTTCACGAGGAGGCCGTACGGTGTCCCCTCGTGCTCTCTCGGGAGGGTCCTGAGGGTGTGCGGGAAGAGCTGCGAATACCGCATGCGTGTATTGTGAGGGATGTACACACGCGAGGTCAAGCATTTCCTAGGTAGAAAGCTCCCGGACCCCGTCGTCCCCCTTTATGAGCGATGAGAGTACCGAGAACAAGAAGGAGTGGTACCCCACCTGCGCCACCTGGTATTCCTTGAGCACCTTGAAGAAATCGTCCCTGTTGCTCACCCCCACCTCGTTGTAGATGGAACTGAGGTGCACCTTCACCGTATTCTCGGAGATCCCCAGACGCTTCGCGATCTCCTTCCGGCTGTAGCCCTGTATGTAGAGGAGGAGCACCTCCTTTTCCCGGGGGGTGAAGTGGTAGTGCGAGAAGAAGATCTCCTCAGGCATGATGATCGAGGAGAGGAACGGTTCCACCTCGAGACCCACCACCCTCACTCCCCCGCACCGTCCCTCATGCACGATCGGACCGCCCTGAGCGAGCACGTGATGCACGACCCCTTCCGGAGTGGCGATCCTGAACTGGGTGGAGGAGACCTCTCGCCCCGCCTTTATCCGTTCGAGGAACTCCTCTACGTGCTCCTGATCGAGATCCTCCACGAGCATGAGGAAAGGAAACGGCGACTCGAGCCCCTTCTTCTGGATGAGCCTCCGGGCCGTGTGATTCGCGAAACTCACCATCCCCTCTTCATCGAGTTCCCAGATGAGGACGGGAAGGAAAAGCGCCATCTCCCGGAAATAGTGCTCACGCTTCCTCAGTTCCTCCTCAACCTGCCTCCTCTTGTCGATCTCACGGTTGAGGGTTTCGTTAGACCGGGCGAGTGCCTCGCTCTTCACCTCGAGGATCCTCGTCTTCTCCGAGAGTTCCCGTACGAGTCGTGCCACGGCATAGCCCACGCTCACTCCGTGTCGTATGCCCTCGTACACGTGCACGTTTTCCCAGGAGAAGTCGAAGAGGATGTATCCGATGTGCTCCTCCCCCTTGAAGAGGGCGTGGAGCACACCGACGAAGGGGTGGGGTAATGTCTCCCATTCCTCGTCCGGGAGCAGGAGGCGGGAGTCGAGCCCCTTCTCGCCCTCCCCGTATTCCCGCCTTCTCTCATCCACGGAAAAGAAACGGAGGGAGGCCCCCTTCAAGGGATCGGAAGGGGCATCATACGTGGCGACGGCACAGCAGTCTATGCCGAGTTCGGGGAGATGAGTCCTCAGCTTCTCGTGTATCTGGGGGATGCTGGTGGAGGAGATGATCTCCTCTTCGAGTGACTTCGCCTTCTCGTACGCATAGCTCACCACTCCCATCTCCACCACCTCCTCCAGATAAGAGGACCGATATCCCTGCTCCGCGACATCCTCCCTCCACCTGCACCCGCACGAGTCCCTCATCACCATGCCGGTGGGGATGATCCGGGGACGGGCCTCTCCCCCCTCGCAGAGGAGGTGGAGGAGCTCGCACCCTTCCTTGCCGAGAAGCTCCGGAGGCTGGCGCACCGAGGTGAGCCCCACGAATCGGGAAGGGGCGAGATCGTCATACCCCGTGACGGCGAGCTCCTCCGGCACCCTCACCCCCGCTTCCCAGAGCGCGCTGAGCGCCCCCAGGGCCACGAGGTCGTTGCTCCCGACGATCACCTCCACGGGGAACCGGCTCCTGCGTTCCCGCTCCTCGAGCAGGCTCCTCGCCACCCCCACCCCGTCCTCCATCACGAGCGAAGTGGGAAACACCCAGACATCGGACTGGGCAATCCCCACCTCCTTCGCCTCCTCCATGAAGAGGCGGTACCGGATCTCCATCTCCGGATTCTCGAGTGGCCCCCGGAGAAAGGCCACGCGCCTGTAGCCGTGGTCGCGGAACAGGTGCCGGAGGAGGGCGGAAAATCCCTCCCGGTTGTCGAAGGCCACATAGGGCATGGTCCCGAGCGGTGCGCCGAGGCTCACTGCAGGCCTGGAAAGACCCGACACCAGTTCCTGGAGGCGGGCATCCCCCTCCCACGAGATGAGCGACGGTGTGAGGAAGAGGAAGGCGTCGAAGCGGGGTGAATCCAGGAACTGGAGAAAGATGTTCCGACTCCACTCCAGAGGGTTGCGGCACCCTATGCGCCCGCTCACCACACACATGAGATCCCACCCCCTCGCCCTGCACCCCGCGGCCGCCCCTTTCACCACGTTCACATGATAGGGTGAGCTGAGCCAGTCGAGGAAGAGCCCTACCGTGAAACGAGACATACCTCCCCCTTTACGGAAGTATATCATGGACCCACAGAAATAAGCAAATCCAACGATCCTCGAACCACCGACGGGGGACACGCGTGCAGGCAGTCCCAACGGCTCCAGGAACGGAACACCCTCCTCAAGGAAGTCCATCACCGCACGAAGAATACCCTCCAGCTCATCGTCTCCCTCCTCTCACTCAAGGGGGCCGACGCGCACTGCGAAGCAGACAGAAGGCTGCTCTCCGATATAGAGACCAGGATCCGTGCGCTCGCCCTCCTCTACAATCGTCTCTATCAGGAGGGACTCCTCGCCCGGGTGGATCTCTCCTCCTACCTCAGGGACGTGGTGGAAACCATCGTGCAGATCGGGCACACCGCGCCCCATCTCATCCGGCGGGATCTCCACCTCACCTCCCTCCAGCTTCCCCCGGAAAAGGCCGTCCCTCTCGCCCTCATCCTCTCCGAATGCCTCCTCAACTCCCTCACGCATGCCTTCGGTAGGACTGAAAAGGGACACATCCGTGTGGAACTCCTCGAAGAAAGCGACCGTGGACACCTCACCTACGAGGATTCAGGCCCCGGTGTGCCGGAGGGAACGCCCCGGAGGTTCGGGTTCACCATCATGGAATCCCTCGCGCGGAGTCAGCTCAAGGGCACCATCGAGTTCTCCTCCTCTCCCGAGTTGGGAGGATGGAAGGTCTCGATCGAGTTCCCCCTCTGAAAGGGAGCACTCAGAGGTTGTATCAAATACAAGATGACACTTGACACAATTTAAGGAATGAGGTATGCTCTGTGTGTGTTTTAGAAACAAAACTATATGCGAGGGAGGAAACCATGTATCAGCAGGAAACAGGACGATTCCCTTTGATCGGTGAGGCGTTTCCGGAGATGGAGGTGCAGACCACCCACGGGCCGAAGCGGCTCCCCTCCGATTACAAGGGGAAGTGGGTGGTCCTCTTCAGCCATCCGGCGGATTTCACGCCGGTGTGTACCACCGAGTTCGTGGCGTTCGCCAAACGCTACGACCAGTTCAAGGAGCTCAACGCCGAGCTCGTGGGCCTCTCCATCGACCAGGTCTTCAGCCACATCAAGTGGGTGGAGTGGATAGAGGAGAAATTGGGCGTCCAGATCCCCTTCCCCATCATCGCCGACGACCAGGGGAGGGTGGCACAGCGACTCGGCATGCTCCACCTCGAGGCCGGCAGCAATACCGTGAGGGCCGTGTTCCTCATCGATCCCGAGGGTACGGTGCGCCTCGTCCTCTACTATCCCCCGGAGGTGGGGAGGAACATCGATGAGGTCGTGCGGGTCATCAGGGCCTTCCAGCTTTCAGACAAGCTCAAGGTCGCCATACCCGCCAATTGGCCCAACAATGAGCTCATCGGGGACAAGGTCATCGTGCCTCCACCCACGAGCCAGAAGGAGGCGAAGGAACGCCTCAAGAAGTACGAGGGCTACGACTGGTGGTTCTGCTACAGGGATGCGTGATCGGTTCCTCAATCGCGGCATAGGGGCCGTCCGGCTGCGCCCGGCGGCCCCGTCTTTTCAGGGACCGGGAACGGCCCCCGACTGGATGTCGTACGTGCTGGTGAGGAGATAGCGCTCGTAGAGGCGTTCCTCGTAGGAGGGGGTGGAGAGCATCCTGATGCCGCTCACCACCGCACCGAGACTACCGGTGAGCCAGTAGCCGTCCACCCCCTCGCCCCAATCCTTGCCCTGGACGAGGTTCACCCCTATGAGGGTCCCGAGGGCGACCACCGGGGTGAGGATGGTCCACGTTCCCTGCCTGGTCCTCCGCTGGCGTGCGGCCTCGGCCACGTCCCTGAGCACACCGGAGGCGAGCACCTCCCTGGTGGCCGGGTCGGAGACCTTGAGGACCTCTGCGTAGGCCGCCTCGACAGCCGGCCGGGGCACGGCGAGACCGTGGAGCCCCACCGTGGTGAGCACGATCCCCCCTCCTGTGAGGACCCACGCCGCGGTGTAGGTGGTGCCGTACGACCAGGAGGGATTGCCCGAAGCCATGAGGGATGTCACGTCGTCGAGCCAGATGAAGAGACTCGATCCTGCCCCGATGAGCACCAGACCCGTCATGAAGGAGGCGAACTCGTCCACCTGAGAGGCTGCTTCGAGCTGCTTGTGTGCCACGTACTCCCGCAGGAGGACGGTGGCCACCCCGGGCTCATCCACCACGGACACGGCCTCCTGCCCGAAAAAGGGAAGCGCCACACACACCACGAGGAGACATCCCGCTGTGATCCGTTTCATGTTCCTGCTCCTTTCGGTTCCACTTCTATCATCATAGCGCATCGGGTTCCGTATCGCCACCTCATACCGACGTATCGTCGAAGACGAGCTCCCGCTCCTCCCCTTCATCCGTGAGATAGACCCCCCATCCCTTCCCTTCTTCGATGAGGAGGTAGGAGATGCCTCCCACGCCATAGAGCCTGGAGTAGACCATCCCGGTGTCCACACAGAGGTACCGCCCTTCGTACCCCAGGAAGAAACGCCCCTCCTGCTGAGGGGTGTGGCCGCAGATGTAACGCACACCTTCGTTCCTCTCCAGGAACGAGGCGAGCCGGTCCGCGAACGCAGCCTCCTCCCCCATCTGCGCATCCCTGCACCACAGCACGCTCCGCGCCTCGTCGAACAGCCCCGGCCACGCCCCGAGCTCCCCCACCCCCGCACCTCCCCCACCTCCCGCACCTGCCCCATCACCCACGCATCCCCCTCCTCCACCCGCACCTCCTCCCACCCCACCGGCACGTCGCCGTGACCGAAGACGTACGGCCCCACCCTCACCACCGCGTGCTGCCGCTCCAGCCACTCCCGCACCCACCCCCCTTCCCGAACGCGCGCCGCACCGCTACCCGGGGATCTTCGTCCCCGTTCACGTACCCCTCCATCTCCTCGACGGTCATGTAGGGCGAGATCCCCGCGAGGTTGAGGGCCTCGTGGTTCCCCACCAGGAACACCACCCGGGAGTCGCACTCCGGCGCCTCCCCCTGCCACCGCTGGATCGCTCGGTAGAGCGAGGCCGAATCGTATCCCCGGTCACACACATCCCCCAGGAACACGAGACACACCCCCTCCGCACACCACCGCCCCTCCCCATCCACCACCCCCGCGTGCGAAAGCAGCCCCACCGCCTCCCGGTAGAGCCCATGCAGATCCCCCACCACCACGATCCTCCGCCACCCCATAGCCCCTCCCTAGTCGTTCTTCATCCGCAAAGGCTGCTGCGTGGCCTCGAGCACATCCCGCCACAGACTCCCCTCGGGATCGATCCTCTTCCGCTGGGAGACCACCACCTCCATCGGGAGGTGGACGAAGTGGTTGTTCACCAGCCCGATCACGAGCCGCGTCTTACCCGCCATGGCCGCGTGCACCGCATTCGTCCCCAGCCTCGAGCAGTACACCGAATCGGAGGCACACGCCGGCGCGCTGCGGATCATGTAGCTCGGATCGATGTAGCGCAGGTTGATGGGGATACCGCGCCTGGAGAAGTGCTCCTTTATGCGATCCTTCAGGAACGCCCCGACGTCCCGCAGTTTCACGTTCCCCGACTCGTCCCGCTCCTCGGAGGGGCCCATCAGGTCCTGACCCGCCCCCTCCGCCACGATGATCACCGCGTGGTTGCGACGCGCGAGCCGCCGCTCCAGGTGGGCCAGCAGGCCGTTCTCACCCTCGAGGTCGAACGGCACCTCGGGGATGAGCACGAAGTTCGCCTCGTGCACCGCCAGCGCCGTGTGCGCCGCGATGAACCCCGACTCCCTCCCCATCACCTTCACCAACCCTATCCCATTGATGGCCGAGTGCGCCTCGGTGTGCGCCGCCGAGACCGCCTGGGCCGCGAGCGCCACCGCGGTTTCGAACCCGAACGACTTGTCGATGTACATGATGTCGTTGTCGATGGTCTTCGGCACCCCCACCACCGCGATCTTGAGCCCCCGGCGCTCGATCTCCTTCGCCATCCGCAACGCCCCCCGCTGGGTCCCGTCCCCCCCGATCGTGAAGAGCACGTTGATGTTGAGCTGCTCGAGGGCATCCACCAGCTCCTCGGTCCGCTCCCCCCCGCCCCGGGAAGAACCCAGAATCGTACCTCCCAGCTTGTGGATATCGTCCACCACCTCGGGATCGAGGGGGATCACCGGGTACTGGTACTCGGGGAGCAGCCCCCGATAGCCGAACTGGATACCGGAGATCCTCCTCACCCCGTAGCGGAGCCACAAACACCGGACGATCGACCGTATCACATCGTTGAGCCCCGGACAGAGCCCCCCGCAGGTGACGATCCCTGCGTGCACGTGCTTGGGATCGAAGTAGAGCCGCTCGCGGGGCCCCGCCTTCTCGAGCACCACGGTCTCATCCGCGGCCACCTGCTCGCCCTTCCGCACCTCTATTCGGTGGAGGACCCCCTCCTCGTCGCTCACATAGTTGGCGATCGAATCCCCCACCACCGTGGAAAGACCGATGGGGGAAGGGATCTTGGGAGTACCCAGCGTGGCAATCTCGAACGACATCTTCTCCATACCTGTAACTATAGCCGGGAGCCCCCCCTCCTGCAAGCCGAAGCCCCTCACCCCCTGTAGTGTGCGTATATCGACAGGGCGAGGAAGAACCATGCCGCGTGAGGGATCCACTGCTCCGCCCACCGCCACCGGTGCGCCATGTCCGAGGCGTACGGCTCGGGAAGGAAGGCGATGTCCTCCTCGTCCTCCACCCCCGAGGTGATCCCGTTGCAGATCCCTCCCGGCGCGTTGGGGAAGCCCCGCTCATACGCAGGGCTATGACGCCCCTTCCCCTGCATCATGCACACGTCGAAGGGATTGAGCCCCAGTATCCAGTAGATCGGCGCCTCGCCGTAGGCCCAGAGCTCCCCGTCCCCTATCCCCTCACCGGCAGCCCAGAAGGCCGCAGCCGCGAGGGAGGCCAGGCGCGCGTTCTCCCCCTGCCACCAGTAGCCGCTCTCGTTCTCGTGCGGGATGAAGAACTGGACCCGCCCCTCCCTTCCGGGAAGCTTCACGTACTGACGAGGATAGCCGAACGGGTTGGGCACCTCATGTGTCCGTTCCACCTCGGCGGAAAGCCCTCGAGCCACAAACTCCTCGGCCCTCGCCCCCAGTCCCCCCTCGTCCAGCACCTCACGCATCCGGAGCACGCTCACATACGGGAAGCCCGCCTCCACCGCATGGAAGAACGACCGCTGGCCCCTCTCGTCCGCCATGAGCACCCCCTCGGGAGTGAGCCGCCCCTCGAGCCGTGAGAAGAACTCCTCGGCCGCCTTCCGGTATGCCACCTTCCCGGTGGCCCTGTAGAGCTCCACCGCCGCGAGCAGGCCACAGTACTCGTCGATGATGTTCTCCGTTCCATCGGGAAGGTACTCCGCATTGTGTGCGCGAAGGTGCGCGAACCCCCGCTCCGCGGTGGCGAGGTACACCTCAGGGGTGTAGTCGGAGGCCTCCCCGAGGAGAGAGGCCCGTGCGAGGGCGGCGATCGCCGCCCCTGCCCCCATCCTGAGCCCCGCCTTGTAGTCCGCGGTCTTCATCCCCTGCTGGGTCTCGTAGCTGCAGACCTCCCGCTCTTCAGGATCGTGCGACCACCGGTCGAAGACCGTGAGGTAGAAGAACCCCTCCGGATCCTGCATCCGCACCAGGAAGTCGGCGCCGTAGAGCGCCTCCTCCCGTATGCGCGCGAGACTGAACTCCGGGAACCCTCGGCTTTTGAGGAGATCGTGCCCGTGAAGAAAGGCCCACACGACCAGACCCGTATGCTGAGGGCACATGAAGTTGGTGTAGGCCAGGTGGGAGAGATACTTGCTGAAATCCCCTGCCGCATCGTACCAGCCCCCGTGCACGTCCACCTTCCGGTCCGAACCGAAGAGAGGCACCCCCCGGTCCTTTCTGTCGTACACCCCCGAGCACCGCTGGCCCCTGAAGTAGAAGACGATATCCTCGAGGAAGAGCGAGGGAAACCCTTCGACAATAGGAAAGTACTCCGACCGCACCCCATCCTCGAGACACACCGCGTACTCACCCGGCTCCCTCACCTCAGAGAACTCACCCCTCGCGAACCACCCACGCCTCCATCCTGGCACCTTCACCGGGGGATCGAACCTGCCCTCGTATACCACCTCTCCTCTCGTATCCACCACCCGGAACACCCCCTCCACAGGCACCTCTGACTCCACCACCACGTACTTCATCCCCTCTCTGGGATACCCTGCATGGGAGATGAATACCTGCTTCTTCATACACTTTCCTTGTAAGTATCATAGCATACGGAAGCTCATAGAAGAGACTTCCGCTATTCAATCCGAAATAGGGAGAGGTGGTCCCGGAGGGAGGCTACCACAGTCGCCGTCTGCTGGGCGAGCTCCCGAGTATGCGTCACCGCTTGGAGGATCTCCCGGCCTCCTAACGCAATCTCGTCCATACCGCGGGAGAGGGTCTCCGCACGCGAACGGGCATCCTGGGCAGCGACGTGGATCCCTTCGGTCTCCTTGGTGATCGTCCTCACACCCTCGGTGATCCTTCTCGCCCCCTCAGAAAACAGTCTCAGCACCTCGTGCACTGTGCCGGTCGAGTCGGCAAGCTGGTGAATCGCCTCCATGATCTCACCAAGGGCATCCTCCACCCTCCTCATCAGATCCGAGACCTCGTGGTAGGCCTGCTCGCTTCCCTCACTCTGTTTGAGTGCCAGGGAGACCTCCTCTACGATCTTCCTGAGCGACCCTTCTATGCGCGAAGCATACTGAGAGGAAGATTCCGCAAGCTTTCGTATCTCCTCCGCCACCACAGAAAATCCCTTGCCGTACTCACCCGCGTGCGCACTCTCGATGGCCGCATTGATCGAGAGCAGGTTGGTCTGGGAGGCAATGGTGTTGATGATCTCGATGATCTCCTGAATCTTGTGCACCTCGCTGTGGATATCCCCCACCACCGAGGCACTCTCACGGACCTTCTCGCCCGAAACCTCTAGCTGGCGCACAAGGTGCAACACCTGTTCCCTATAGTCAGAAGAAAGCTCGCTCACTCTCCTCACGAGGGCATGGACCTTCTCGAGCGCCGCCGTGCTCTCATCCACCCTCGCCGCATACGTGGCCGTCTCCTCGGTGATGGTTGCCATCTCCTTATGTATCCTATCGATGGCATCAAGGGTCTGCTGCGAGCTCCGATCCACCCCCCGTGCCACCTCTTGAAGGGAGGCGAGGTTGCGGTTGATCTCCTCCACCGAGGCCACCACCTCTTCCGAACTCGTGCTGAGCGCCCTGTGAAGCTCCGCAACCTTCTCCACAAGGTTCGAGACCGCGGTGAGGAAACCCCTGAACTCCCTTACCACCGTGTTGAACCCCTCGCGTATCCTCCCAAGCTCATCAGAGCGAGCACCCTCAAGAGATGCGGTAAGGTCCTTCTCCTCCACTACATGGACCACCCCCTGAGAGATAGAGGAGATTCCCTGACCAAGGGCATGGATCACCAAAAAGACAAACACCCCGCTCGAGAGGAGCACCGCCACACTCACCCCAATCTGCACCAAAGAGGCGGTACGAGAGAGGGTACCCACGTAGTGGGTAATCTCCTCGCTCAAAGGGGCGAGCTGCCTTCCCACAAAGTCCTGAAAGGTGGCATTGAGCCCCTTCAGTTTCGTCCACGTGTTCTGCACACTCCACACGAGATCTGAGGGAGGTTCCGGCAGGGCCATGAGGTAGCGATGCACCTCCATGAGCCCCCTTGTCTGCTCAAGCGGCAGGAGTTCTGAGCGTACGATACGCGCTATCCCTTCGGAGATCTCAGGAAGCCCCTTCCTCGCCTCCTCCCAGAAACGGGATGCCTTCATGAGGTTATCGCGAAGCTCCGCAGGAAGCCAGACAATACCTCTCATGTCCATGAGGTCGGTGAAGGCCCGTTCAAACGCCCCCACCTTCTCCTCCCACTCCTTCACCACCAGGTGCAGATAGTTGTTTGGCCGCAGATCTATCTCATAGGCAATGAGATCCACGTTTTCCACCATCACCTCATGAGCAAGCGAAAGCACCCTGAGGGCCTGGACCTGCACCTCGCGCACCTCCTCCACCACCCGATCCTTGAATCGGCCCACCACCAGCACCACCACGAAACTCACCACGATGAGTCCGAGCACAAGACCGAGGCGCTGTCGAATACTCACATTAGCACCTCCCACAGGGAAGACCTAGCGCTCAAGCAGGACCTTGAGCGCCCGTAACCTCCCCACACTGTCCGCGAATCCCCCCTCCCTGTTCCTCAGCTTCCATCGCACCTCGTACTCGAAGAGAAGCGTGTCGAGATGCTCCGCGAGGCTCCTTCGCACCTCCCGAGGTATCTCCACCACCGAAAAGTCGGGAGTGGCGAGGAAGTGCCGTGCGAATTCCACCGCAAACTCCAGCATCCTGGCGGTGAAGGCGAGCTCCTCCCTCAGGATCCCCCCGCCTCCCACGCCTGCGATGAGGGAAGAGGCGCGCTCGATCTGCTCCCCGTCCTCATCGAAACTCATAGCGGCGAGCCGTGGATACTCCTTCCGGTAGTAAGGATACACGTGGTCGATGAGGAGTACTGCAAAGGGCGAACTGTTGTGAAAGCGGGCCTTCTCGATGGCAGGGAGAGAGGAGAGGAGGAGGTGTGCCTCTGCGAGGGCCCCGGAGCCATCCCTGTATATGTGGGAGGAGAGGACCCGTGTGGTCTCATCCTCCCACTCCTCCACACCATCCAAGATCGAGATGTGCCATGAGGCCAGGGCATAGGCAACGAGGGGGAGGAGCATCGCGACCCACTGCTGGAAATGTCCCTGATCACCCCACTCAGTGAGGAGCACCCCCTCTCCACCATGGGCGGCGGCAGCCTGAACCCCACGCCGTATGTTCTCCCGGGCATTCGGCCATCGCCCACCGAGGGAGAGCCAGCATGAGGTTCCCACACACGTGGAAAAGGGGATCCCCGCCTCTGCGAGGAGGGCAGCGTTCCGCTCGAAGGGACAGTCCGCCTCGTACCCCCAGTCGGCCACCTCCACGTCACGGGGGAGCTCCCCCAGTATCTCAGGGTGGGAGAGCACGAAGTCCCCCCACATCTGCATCCTTTTCCCGAAGCGCTCCACCATCCCCTTGAGCCGCATCATGTAGGCGAGGTACACCTTCACCGCCCCCTTCCTCTTCACCTCATCCGCACTCCTTCCCGTCCCGAATTCGAAAGGCTCATCTCCTCCCACATTACACAGCCCTGCCGGGAAGAGGGGGAGAAGCTGGGAGAAGAGACCCTCCAGGAAGGGGAAGACCCGCTCGTCCACAGGGCACAGGGTGGTGGGGATCTCCCGCCACACCCCCCACGGATCCATGAAGCCCTCGGGCTTCTCGGCCAGGATACGGTACTCCGGGTGGGCGAACCACCGTTCCATGTGGCCCAGGGAGTTCTGATTGGGGATCACCGTGATACCCCGCTCGGCCGCGTACGAGACGATACGGGAGACATCCTCAGGGGTATAGGCGCCCGCATCCTTCCAGACCCGCTCGTGTCCCAGATACGCAAAGGTGTGCTCGGTGTAGAGCTGGAGCTCGTTGATCCCCAGGAGGGCGCACACATCGATGAGCCAGAAAAGCGTGGAGAGGCGGGGCACCTTGTCCCTGCTCACATCGATCATGAGCCCTCTTCGGGGAAGATCCGGCCAGTCCTCCAACTCCACGAACGGCACCCACACCATGCCACACTCCTTCTCCCGATCGGCGAGGAGCCGCAGAGTCTGGACCGCGCGGAAGGCCCCTGGATCGCCCCCCGCCTCGATCGAGATTCCCCCCGCGCCCACCGCGATCCGGAACCCCTCAGGGGGAAGACCGGAGGATCGGGTGAACGAGACAGGCCCGGCAGGGGGCGGGCCGTACCGCCCCCCCTCGAGCCCCGCCCACTCGCCGGCCGGCACCTCCAGCACACCCCCTCTCACCACCAGACGCCTCGGCCGATGGACGAGCCGTCTCAGGATCTGCTCTTCCATACCACATCACCCCTTGATCGCCCCGGCCACGACCCCCTCCGTGATCCGCTTGTTGAAGGCGAGATACAGGATCACCACCGGAAGGGTCACCAGCACGAGGGCGGCGAGCTGCCACCCGAGCTGTGTGCTCGTGAGCGAGGTAAAGGCATACACCGCCACAGGCAGCGACTTGGTCGCCTCGGAGCTCGCGAGCACCAGCACGAGGACGAACTCGTTCCATATCCCCAACCCGTTGATGATGGCGATGGTGACCGCCACCGGCATGGACATGGGGAGGATCACGCTCCAGAAGGTCCTGAAGACCGAGGCCCCGTCTATCGCCGCGGACTCCACCAGGCTCGACGGAAGCCCCGAGATGAACTGGGTGGAGAGCATCACCCCGAGAGGGAGCCCAAAGGCGGTGTAGACGAGGATCACCCCGATCCTGGTGTCCACCAGGTGCAGGCTCCTCATGAGAAGGAACAGGGGGATGATGATCGAGGGAATGCTCAGGAGGTACCCCAGGCCGAAGTACCCACCGATGATCTGTGAGAGCCTCCGAAAGGGGAACTTGCTGAGACCAAACCCCACCATGATGCTCAAGAGCACGATGAGCACCGTGGACACGCCCGCATAGATCACGCTGTTGACAAACTTACCGGCCAGCTTTCCGTAGGAGATCGCCGAGATGTAGTTGAAGAACACCGTCTTCCAGTGGATCTCACGCTGGAACTTCGGAGGAAGGTCCCTCACCCGCAGGGTGTCCCCCGGTTCGAGGGAGGCGATGTGCGGGGGCAACTCGTCCTTGGGAAGGAAGAACACGTGGATCCGCCGCTGGGGGGCGATAGAGGTGGACTCGATGATGAGCCGCTCACGCGTATCCTTCTTAGGATCATAGGGATACCTAAGGGTCGGGCTGGGCCGTATCACCACATACTCGTCTTCACTGTTGGCGAAGAGCTCGTACGGAAACGCGAAGATGTCCCTGTTGAGCTCCTCGTTCGACTTGAACGAGGAATACGAGAGCCAGAACAGGGGGAGAAGCGTCACCAGGGCCCATGACCCGAGGAACACGTAGGCGAACACCCTCGAGACTATGATGAGCACCCGCTCGGGAAGCGATCTTTTACCTTCCACGATGTGCGTGCCGTTGGTTCCTGTCATCACTCCACTCCTCTCGATGCGAACCGTCGCGATATGAAATTCGCGAGGAGGATGAGTCCCACGCTGATGAAGATGATGCTGTTGGCGATGGTCGCCCCGTAGGCGAAGCGGAGCGGATCATCGTAGTTGTGGAATCCCACCTGATACATGTAGATCGAGAGTACCAGGGCATTCTGACGGGTGAGCCCCCTGTCGGTGATGGCAAAGATGAGATCGAAGCTCTTGAGCGACCCTGCAATGGCGAGTATGGAGGAGACGAGGATGGTCCCCGACAGAAGGGGCATGATGATCTTCACGAAGATCTGCGGCTCCGTGGCCCCGTCTATCTTCGCCGCCTCGATGAGCTGGGCGTCGAGCTTCTGCAGATTGGCGAGAAAGACCACCATGTAGAACCCTGTGTACATCCACAGGAGCACGAAGGCGATGGGATACATCACGGTCTCCGGCCGTAACATGTAATCGAACTGTGCTGAAGGATCTCGGGTGAACCACTGAATGAGCCGTGCCACCGGGCCATCCGCCTCGAAGAGGCGTTTCCAGAGGATACCCACCACGATCGTGGAGAGAAACTGTGGGAGGAAGATCACGGACTGGAAGAATCTCGGTGAGCGTATCATCTTCCGATAGAGGATGTACGCGAGGACGAAGCCTATGGGGATCTGTCCGAAGACCGAGACCGCCACTACGATAAGATTGTTCTTGAAGGCATGCCAGAAGAGGGGATCCCGGACCATCCTCAGATAGTGAGACACCCCCACGAACTTCCCCGTACCCTCGACGTTGGGATTGTAGTCCGTGAAACTCAAGCCCAGGGAGAACACCACCGGATAGGCGAGAATGAGGGTGTACAGGAGCAGGGCCGGCCCCACCAGGGAAAAGTAGCCCATCAATTCTCTTCGTTCTCGAACGGTCATCAACGCACGCTCCTTTCCTGCGAAAGTGTGGGGGAGGGAACTCCTCCCCCACACGCACACTTTCCCTCTACCGAGAATCCTATTACTGTCTGGCGAGCTTTTCCACCTGAGCAGCCACCTCTTCAGGCGTGGCCTGGCCACCCACGATCTTCTGCATCCCTGCGTTGAGGGCGTCATTGGCGGCGCCCGAGAGATGAGCGTCGATCACGTCGGTGATCACCTTCACGCCCTGCGCGAAGACCACCTTCCTCTTCACGATGGTGGGAAGGTCATCCGGAAGCGGGAAGTTCTTGAGAATGGGGGCCACGATGGCACCGTCCCGGAGCCGCTGCTCGACCCACATCGGGCTGTTGAAGTACTGGAGGAACCTGAGTCCCGCCTCGCGCTTCGCAGGATCCTCAGCCCCAACCTTGGTGAGACCGTATCCCACCGAGATGGCGGCTGCAGCGGAGCCGGCCACATTGGATTTCTCACCAGGAAGCGTGGGAATCGGAAGGAGCTCCACGTTCTCGGCAAGGGTAGGATCTATACCACCGGCTCTCCACTGCCCGTCGATCATGAAGAGCGCCTTCTGGTTGTTGAAGTTGGAGAGGGCGGTTCCGTAGTTCACGAGCAGAGATTTGGAGGAGAGCACCCCGTCGTCCACCATCTTCTTCAGCAGCGCGAGAGAGGCGACAAACTCGGGATCGGTGAACTTCTTCTCCCCCTTCACCGCCTTCTGCACCCAGGCGGGATCGCCGGTGACCCTGCCCACGATCCCCGACATGAGACAGGAGCCCCACACCCATCCATCGGCCCCTGCGATCTCGACCACATTGAGGCCCTTCGCCCGGGCGGCAGGCACCATGGCGACGAGATCCTCATAGGTCTTGGGTGCGGAGAAGCCGAGCTGCTCCACCAGGGCACGGTTCATGTAGAGGACCGTGGTGATGTTGGAGGTGCCGAGCGGCACGTACCATACCTCGCCGTTGGGCCCCATGGACGGGATGAGGCTCAGGTCATAGTATTCAGGATCGAGCCACTCCCTGTGATCCACGAGAAGGCCCGCCTCCATCCAGTCCTTTCCCCACCTCGCATCGGCGCCCAGATAGGCGAGATCGGGCACATCGCCGGCTGCGATACGAGCCGTCCGCTTCTGGTGATACGCCTCGTCGTAGAGGAGCTCATACTTGATCTCGATGTTGGGATTCTCGCTCATGAATCCCTCCACTATATTGATCCACTGCTGTCCCTCCACGTTGGCCGCATCACCGTACGCGAGCACGTCGAGCGTGACTTTGCCAGCCACCGCCCCTTCCTTTTCCCCGCCAGCGAAGATCGTTCCCGCCAGCAGGAAAAGCGTGAGCATGAGGCACAAGACTCTCTTCATCACATCCTCCTCACTCATCAAACGAAAGGTCGTCCTCCCCAACGGGGATCCTCGAGTATTGTACAACGGGTCCATGCCGCTGTCAATAAAAACTTTTTAACTTGTTTATTTATTTTTTATCTTTTGATCGCAAGTAAAAGAAAAATGATGAATTAGTTTATAAAATGAATTATTTGATATTGGTTTATAAATCGAACTTTCACCTCTCCGCCCTTATCCACACCTCTCCCCACCTGTGCTCCCCCGGCTTGAGGACGGGCGCGCCCCACTCAGGATGATTGAAGCCGTCCGTGAGCGACGCCACCGGCTCCACCGCAACCCCATCCCTCTGAGGCGGCACGAAGACCTGGACATAGGAGAAGATCCCCCCGAGGCGCATGATGAGGCGATACCTGTCCGCGGAAACCGCGATCATCCTCTCCTTCCCGAAAAGAAAGAAGCCCATGTCGCAGGGGGTCGAGCCCAACCTTCGCCCGGCCCTGAAATCCCACGGCGTCCCACCGACCGGAAGTATCCTGCCCGTAGGGAGAAGCCGTTCGTCCACCTCGAGTACAGCCTCTGCAGGAATCCGGAGCACCAGATCGTCCACCTGCATCCCGGCCCCTGGAGAGACATAGGGGTGCCACCCTATGCTCACGGGCGCCGCGACACCTCCCGCGTTCCACACGTGGGCACGCAGAGAGAACCCGTCTCCCCCCACCTCATACCTCACACGCAGCCCCACCTCGAACGGGTATCCTCTGTCCGACCCATCGGTGACGTACTCGCACTCCAGCCATTCCCCCTCTCTCGTCTCCCCACCCCGCCTCACCCTCATGGGTCTCTGCCAGAGGAAACCGTGAAGCGCATCATCTCCTTCGGTGCACGGAAATGCGTATTCCCTCCCCTCAAAGCAATACACACCACCCGGAATACGATCATTGAACGGAAAGAGAAGCCGCCCCCGAAACCAGGGGTTCGCGAGGAGCTCCTCAGGCGCATCCTCCACGAGGAGTCGGTGGGGCTCCCCCCCGAAGACCCACCACATCTGCCTCACGATACCCCCCAACCCGGGAATCACCTCCACTGCGCAACGCTCCCCCTCCAGCCTCACCACCTCCACACCGCAGTCAAGAGAAAAACGCTTCATACACTGCAGGATCGTAGAGCTTGAAACCGTACTCCCTCACATACTCGACCGCCGGACGCTCCCTCAGGATGGACACCAGCGAGGCGATAATCTCCTTCTGGGAGACGAAGAGATCGAGCGCCCGGAGTTTTCGCTCCTTCAATTCCTTGGTTCCCTCCACGCGAATCGAAGGAAGGGCCACAAAATCACCGTATGCGGCGAGTTCATAGACCCGAGGGAACCCACCGGTGGGTGGGCCGAGCTCCGCCCATATGGGATTGTGCGCATGAAACAAAGAGATAATGGCCTCCTCGTGGACCACCTTGTGGTCCGGGTGATAGTCGTTGAGGGACATGAGGAACACCCGCGAAGGGAGGAGCTTCCGATAGAAAAAGGTGAGGGCATTCTGAAGTCCCGTGTACCCCTCAATCATCCCAGGATCACCATCCTGAGCCCTCCGCCTCCCCTTGAACAGATGAAGGCTCCCATCGGGAAAATCCAGGAGATGGACCTGGTGCACCCCTATCGCTCGATACGCGAGGGCCGTCTCCTCCCTCCGCACTTCGACAATAGAATCCCGGAGGGAGAGATCACAGTACCCCTGCGCCCCATCCGTGGTCACCAGGACGTGGACATCCACCCCCTCTTCCAGTGCCCGTTGAAGGAGAATACCTCCACCGATGAGCACATCGTCATCATGGGGAGATATGAAGAGCCACCGTTCCTGCGGTTGCCACCGAGGAAAGGCCTCGGCAAGACGCTCATGTACGACCACCTTTCCCGTGCGTTCATCTCGTATCTTTACCTGCATACACTCACCCCACGAATTCGTTTCCGACTTTACGTGCTCTCTGCGGCTTGTCGAGATGTATACCCGACCGCACCCCCACCTCCACGAGAAGATTCCACCCTGCCACCAACTGAAGATAGGGAGCGCACCCTTGCTCCACCTGGGGAAGCAGAATCGTGGGGAAACGGGTCTCCCTGTGCGCGATAGCGAGCACCTTCACACCCACCCCCTCCTCGAGCACAGAGGCGAATTTATCCTCTTCCTCCTCAAAGGGGTCGATGAGCACCACCACCTCTTCGGGACTCATCACCTCTTCGATCCCATGGACCGCGTATGTACCCTCGAGGTAGTCCGACTTCTTCCGGGTAATCTCGTTCGTCTTGAGGGTGAGCTCCTCCGCCACCCCGTTGTTCCGACCGGCGAAGTACAGCACAGGGGCTCCCACGAGAGGCCGGACCAGTTCCTCAGGAAGATCCATCCAAAAGACCTCCTCGATGAGGGCGGCGAGCTCATCCCTTCGAGCGGCAGCCTTCTCGCCCCTCAGAACCACATCGTAGAAAAAGGCCTGCTCCACCACCGACTTGGTCGCCGCCACCGCCTCCTCAGGACCGCACCGGAGCTCGTACACCGCATCCGCTCCCCTCCCTATAGGGGAGTCCTTCCTCCCCACCACTGCACCCACCACCACATCACGCGCCTTCTCCCGGAGCGAAGCGAGGAGCCTCACCCCCTCTGCCGTCTTCCCCGAGTTGGAAGCCACAAAGACCCCCCACCCATCCAGGGTATACTCCCGGGCCTGCATCGCCCCTTCCACCTCCACCCTCACGGGGCTCCCCTCACGAAGCAGCGAGGCCCTCACATTCCCTGCGGGGAAGATCCGGGAAGAGCCCTCGCCTGTGAGGAGGAGGCGGCCCCTCTCCCCCACCAACGAGAACTCCTCCCGCACCTCGTCCACCGGAAACCTCCTGATGACTTCCGGAGTCTCTGCCATCTCTTTTACAAGAGAAAACCGCATATAGTCCTGCGTGCGCTTCATCATCACCTCCACACATTCCTAAAAGAGTCGGGCAAAGCGTTCGATATCGCCCACCAGCGGGCGGATGTACTCCTCAAAAGCCTCACTCACGAAATGACCCTCCGGAGTGAGGAACTCATCGGGCATAGGTTTGGTCTTACGAGCCACCTCCCCCAGGGGAATGCTCCCCAACGTGAACCGGTACGGCTTCGAAGAGCTCCTCTCTATGGTCACCATGATCCCCGAACGCCCTTCGCTCGCATACGTGACAGCCTTTCGCCCACAGGCATAGGCCTCTTCCCTGTCGATCGCCGAGACCCGATCACTCGCACACATCGCGAGCGACTCGGGAATCTGAAACTCGCCCCTGAGACCGAGCCGATCCTTGAGGATGCGATGGAGGGTCAACGCTGCACTGGCTCCTCCCATCGCGCCGAACTCTATGTTGGAGAAGCTGTCCTTTTCCTGCGAGGCCGAGACCGGGGTGCCGTCCTCCCACACCACCCCTTCACCCACCACGATGTAGCAGTACCCGTACGATGCAATGGCGCGCTCCACGTCCGCGAGAAAGCGATCCAGGGTGAGGGGACGCTCGGGAACACAGATGAGGTGAGGCGCCTCGTCAGGACGCCGCTTCGCCACCACACTCGCGGCTGCGAGCCACCCCGTATCCCGCCCTACGGTTTGGTAGATGGCGAACTTGTCCACACGCTGCATGTCGGCCGCAAGGCGCCCCCCCTGGAGCACGGAGAGAGCGACGTACCGCGCCGCGGAGGGATACCCCGGCGTGTGATCGGTGCCCACGAGGTCGTTGTCCACGGTCTTCGGCACACCTACGCCGAAGAGCTCGTATCCGGTACGCCGACAGTAGGCCTCGACCCTGTGGATGGTCTCCATGGTATCATTCCCACCGATGAGAAAGAGGTAACGGATATCGTACTTTTCGAGGAGCTCCCTCACCCGCGGCAGATCCTCGTCAGTGAGCTTCCTTCTCGTGGACCCCAGGGCGGAGCCGGGCGTGGCCTTGAGAAGTCCCACCTCCTGATCCGGCAGGGAAGAGAGGTCGAGGAGATCCCCCTCGAGGAAGCCCTCGATCCCGAACCTCATGCCGTAGATCCTGCCTCCGGATCTCTCCCGTACCCCTTCGATGATGCCGGCGAGACTCGCATTGATCACCGAAGTCGGCCCGCCCGACTGTCCCACGAGTGCGGCTCCCTTCATGAACCATCCTCCCACGTGCGGTCTTCAATGGAGATACTAACGCATATAACATAAATAGTCAATATTTATGTCAAATATTTTTATCCAGCAAAAAAGTTTAAAAAATAAATTAAACGAATAATTTCTTTAATGAACCAAATCGCCCTCTTCTGGAACCCGCGCCTCCGCCCCCTTTACGGACACAAGAAAAGGGGCCGGGATCCCGGCCCCTCGGGCGCACCACCGTGCGATCACTCCACCGAGAACCTGAGCTCGGTCCTGTGACGATAGGTCTCACCCGGCCTCAGGATACACGGGGGGAATACGGGCTTGTTTGGGCTATCGGGAAAGTACTGGGTTTCCAGACAGAAAGCCCCATACGAGGGCACGGTCACCCCACCTGCGATCTCGATGTCGTTGAGATGGTTGCCCGTGTAGAACTGTACCCCCGGCTTCGTGCTCCACACCTCCATCCTCCTTCCCGTCGAAGGTTCCCGGACCACAGCCACCTGACGGAATCCCTCACCATCCACCACGAAACAGTGATCGTATCCCCCCTTCACCTCATCGAAATCTCTTCCTATCGGCTTTTCCTCCCTGAAGTCGAAGGGCGTACCCTCCACGGGGATCATCCGCCCCGTGGGGATGAGGCCCTCGTCTACTTCGAGGTAGTATGAAGCGCGGAGCGTGAGCAGGTGGTCGAGCACCAGACCCGAACCCGGCCCTGAGAGGTTCCAGTACGCGTGGTTGGTGAGGTTCACGGGCGTGGGTCTGTCCGTCTCTGCGGCGTACTCCAGGATGAGGTGTCCCTCTTCGGTGAGGGTGTAGGATGCCGTAACCTCGAGGTTCCCCGGGAACCCCTGATCGCCATCCGGGCTCCGGTACGAGAGGACCACGGTCGCGGCATCCTCCCGCGAAAAGGCCTCGGACTCCCAGACCACGGCATGAAACCCGCCCGGCCCGCCGTGAAGCTGATTGGCTCCCTCGTTGGCCACCAGCCGGTACTCCACTCCATCCAGGACGAAACGCGCCCCTCCGATCCGATTCGCGAACCGCCCTATGGTGCTCCCGAAATAGGGGTTCCTCTCCTCGTAGTCGGAGAGCGAGTCGAAGCCGCAGGTGATCTCCCCCACCCGCCCCTCTCGATCGGGCATCCTGAACGAGAGCAGGGTGGCGCCGTAACTGATCACCGTACACGAGAACCCTTTTTCGGTGTCGAGGGTATAGGCATACACCTCCCTTCCGTCGCGCGTGGTTCCGAAGGTCTTCTTGTCCACCTGCATCGATCGCCTCCTTGATCGTTTTCGGGCTCCGTAGATCATATCCCCCCATCCCCCGTTGCACAAGGGAGAGGAGTATTCTACACTATTGTCATGCATCCGTACACTTCCCTTTCTTGAAAGGAAAAAACATGCATCCCGGAATGAAAGAAATCCTGGAGCTCCTACCGCTCATCCAGGAGAAGACCCGTGTAGCGAACGAGATCCTCCTCTCGAACCTCATCATGATAAGCGAAATACCGGCTCCCACCTTTCAAGAGGAGAAGCGCACCGAGTTTCTCCTGTGGAGGTTGAGCGAGCACAACCTCATCAACTGTTCCACCGACGAGATAGGCAACGCCCTCGCCATCCTTCCGGGAACCGAAGGGACTCGGAACATCCTCATCACGGCCCACGTGGACACCCCCTTCCCGGAGTCGGTGGATCACACCATCAACGTCCTCCCCGGAACGGTCACCGGCCCCGGTGTGGGGGACAACGGGCTCGGGGTGGCCGCCCTCGCGACCCTTCCTGTGTACCTCGAGCATCTCGGGTTCCAGCTCTCCTCGAACCTCATCCTCATGGGATCCGTGAAGAGCCTGGGCAAAGGGAACATCGCAGGGATGCGCTTTTTCCTCGACCACACCAACTATCCCATTCACGCGGGCATCTGTATCGAGGGAGTACGACTGGGGAGACTCAGTTACTCGTCCATCGGCATGCTGCGGGGGGAGATCGCAAACAGGGTGCCGGAAGAATACGACTGGAGCAGGTTCGGGGCGGGGGGAGCCATCGTCAACATCAACGAGGTGATCAATCGGATCCTGGAGATCCCCATCCCGAGGAGGCCGCGCACGAGCATCATCTTCGGATCCATAGAGGGGGGCTCATCATTCAACGTCATCCCCACCACGGCCACGCTCCGACTCGAGATCCGCAGCGAATCCGATGAAATGGTGGAACGGCTCAAGGAGGAGATCCAGAACATCGCGGCCGAGGTCTCCTCCCAGACAGGGACCGAGGTGGAATTCAGGGAGTACGCCCGAAGGAGGCCCGGGGGCCTCCGTTTCTCCCATCCGCTCGCCGAGAACGCCCGGACCATCCTGGAGAGTCTGGGGACCATCCCCCGCATTTCGCCGAGCACCTCCGAGCTGTCGGCCTTCATCGACCACAAGATACCCGCGGTCACCATCGGCCTCACACACGGGGAGAACCTCAACGAGGTCAACGAGACTATCGAGATAGAACCCATCACACAGGGCATCGCCCAGCTCATCGCGCTCATTCTCGCCATCGACAGGGGGTACTGTGATGAAGCTCAACCTTAACGCATGGATCAGGGAACATACGTTCCACCACTCCCAGTTCGCCGATCTCGCGGCCCTCGTGCAGGAGAAGGAGCGCCAAGGTCTTTCCATCTCGCTCTGCATCCCCACCCTCAACGAGGAGAAGACCATCGGAAAGGAGGTGGTGATCTTCAAGTCGGAACTCATGCATCGTTACCCCCTTCTCGATGAAATCGCCGTCATCGATTCGGGCTCCACGGACAAGACGAGGGAGATCGCCGCCTCCTTCGGAGCGGACGTGTACCTTTCCTCCGAGATCCTCCCCCACCTGGGGGAGCGGAAGGGCAAGGGAGAGAACCTGTGGAAGGCCATCTATCAGCTCAAGGGTGATATCATCGTATACATCGATGCCGACATAAAGAACATCCATCCCCGCTTCGTCTACGGCCTGGTGGGACCACTCATCTACAACCCTTCCCTCAAGTACATCAAGGCCTTCTACGACAGGCCCCTCGCCTTTTCCCAGGGTATACGTCCCACCGGCGGCGGGCGGGTCACCGAGATACTGGTGCGCCCCCTTTTCTCGCTCTTCTTTCCAGAACTCACCGC
Organism: Spirochaeta thermophila DSM 6192; assembly: GCF_000147075.1. Taxonomy (NCBI): domain Bacteria; kingdom Pseudomonadati; phylum Spirochaetota; class Spirochaetia; order Winmispirales; family Winmispiraceae; genus Winmispira; species Winmispira thermophila. The sequence goes on along the minus strand of NC_014484.1, from coordinate 318,924 downwards.
CATCATCCAGCCCCTATCGGGTGAATATGCAGTGCGCCGCGAGGTGTTGGAACAGATACCCTTCCCCATCGGCTACGGAGTTGAGACCGCCCACCTCATCGACGTCTATCGGATCTACGGCCTCGAGGTCTTCGGACAAACCGACCTCGACCAGCGGGTCCATCGCAACCAGGAGACCAGGGCGCTGGGGAAGATGGCCTTCGGCATACTCCAGACCTTCCTGAGACGCATGGAAGCCTACGAACTCCTCACCCCCAACACCGAGTTCTCCACTATACTGAGGCAGTTCCAAGTGAAGGAAGACCAATTCGAGCTGGTGGAGTATCGTATTCAAGAAGAAGAACGTCCTCCGATGAACACCATAGACGAATACATCGAGAAGAGGCCCACGTCCTCACCGAGGAAAAAGCGGAGGAGCAAGAAGGCCGGGAGCCCCTCCCTTCCTGAGGATACATAATTGACACACCCCCCGCTCCATGCTATCTTGTACTCGTACATCGGGCTGTAGCGCAGGGGTTAGCGTACAGGTCTGGGGGACCTGGGGTCGGCGGTTCAAATCCGCCCAGCCCGACTCCTGCAGGAGCTGTTCCTGCAGGTTTTTCTTTATCTATCTCCATTATTCTGAGATCCAGGTGTTCCTTTGAGCCATCGCAGGGTCATTCTCCTGGCACTCCTTTTCAAGTGCTTCACCATCACCGCGGAGAACATCCGGGTGCCCGAGGACTATCCCACCCTTCAGGAGGCCCTGGATCGAGCCCGAGACGGAGACAGGATCCTTATCGCGGGGGGAACACATCGAGGCCCCTTTTCAATCCGCACCTCGGTCTCGATAGAAGGAGAGAAGGGGACCCTCCCCATTCTCTACGACGACACCTCGCCGGTCCGTATCATACCCCTCCTGCTCGTCCAGAACGCAGGGGAAGTCCGCCTTTCGAATCTCATCATCCAGGGTGGAGATCCCTCCCAGGGCGTAGGGGCCACCTCGGTGGGGATCCTGGCCATCCAGAGCCGCATCCGGCTCTCCGAGGTGAGCTTCAGGAACATCCTCCAGTACGGACTCCTCCAGATCGGAGGAGAATTCGAAGCCGAGGCGGTGAGTTTCCTCACCCCCTCGCTCCCCGGAAGGCTCACCGATACGGGCCTCGCCTTCTTCGGCGTATCCGGAGTGACCACCGAGCACCTCGTGTGCGACGACCCCATACTCAGACAGGGGATCACGATCAACAGCGGCCTCCCTTTCGGGGCGAGGACCTCGCTATCCCGACCATTCATCTTCCATCCCTCCACCGGGGCTCCGCTCACCCTTCCCTCACCACCCTCGGACCCCACCCAGGCGAGGCTCTCGGGGATACGTCTCCGCATCCCGTCCGAAGAGGAGACAGCCGGCGTCGTAGTGGGGGGACCGACCACCCTCACCATAGAGG